>DASZIT010000096.1:0-21905 GCA_035948855.1 Acidimicrobiales bacterium
CAGCTCGACGGTATCGCCGTGGAACTGCCGATGGCGCCCGGGGTCAGGGTCACCGCCCAGTTTCCCGCCGCCTGATTGGCGATCCCAGGGCGGATGGTCGGAGCTGACGCCGCCACCGTAGTGCCGGCAAGGGTGGGCAACACCGCCCCGGCTGGCGACGCAATCGCCAGGACGGAAAGGAAGCTCAAGGCGATGGTGCCTGCCGCACACGCCGTCGCTACTCGGCGGAACTTACCCGGACCTTGCTTCATGTTGACTCCTTGGATTCGGTCTTGCCCATGAGATCAATAGCACCAGGCTCAGATTGCCCGGACCTACACAACGCCTTATAGAAGACAACTGGACTCGGGGGACCGTTGTGACACAATTTCTTCGATCGAGCCGGATTTAAAGGATTCTCCAAGGTTCAGGCGTGTCAAGAGTCAGCGACGCCGTCGCCATCACCGATTGACTCACGGACCAACGGCCGCCAACCGACCAGTTACGGATTGGATCCCACCAGATCGGCCTCCCGGCAGCCTGAGCGAACCAACTCCGGCTCCGGCCAGACGCCGTTGCCGTTCCGAACACCCGACCCACCGGCATCCGGCGCCTCGGCATCCGACCCGGGACCCGAGTCCGGCCCCGCACCGTCCGCCACCTCCCCGGCCGCCGCCCGGGCCCGGCGCCGAGCCGGGACCAGCATGGCGGTCACCGCGCCGATGATGACCACGCCGGCGCCCACCGCGATGGCCGGCTTCAACCCGCTGACGTACGCCGCCCCCGACGAGTAGCTGCCCGACGAGGAGAACACCGCGCCGAGGACGGCGATCCCGAGGACCCCACCCAGCTCCCGGAAGGCGCTGTTGGTGCCCGAGGCCACCCCTTCCAGGCGGGCGGGGACCGAGCCGAGGACCAGGGAGGCCAGCGGGACGAAGAAGAGGGTCATGCCCACCCCGGCCACCACGAAGGCGGGGACGAAGTCGATGTAGGGGGTGGTCGGGCTGGTGAGGGCCACCAACCAGAACAGCCCGGCGGACTGCAGGATCAGCCCGCTGACCACCAGGATCTTCCCTCCCCACCGCTCGGCCAGCAGACCGACCACCGGGGCCAGCAGCATGGCCATCCCCGTCCAGGGCAGCACCCGCAGCCCGGCGCTCAGCGGGGAGTACCCCTGCACCGTCTGGAGGAATTGGGAGAGGAAGAAGATGGAGCCGAACATCCCGAAGCTGAACAGCATCGCGGTCACGTTGACCGCCGCGAACGCCCGGTTCTTGAACAGGCGCACGTCGAGCATCGGATGGTCCGACCGCAGCTCCCACCACAGGAAGCCGACCAGGGCGGCGATCCCAATGGCGAACGACGAGACGACGCCCTGGCTGCTCCACCCGTGGGCATTGCCCCGGACCAGCCCGAAGACCAGCCCGAACAGGCCCAGGCTGACCAGCCCGACGCCGGCCAGGTCGAGCCGGGACGCCGAGCCGCGGGACTCACGCAGCTTCCACCAGGCCAACGGCACCAGCACCAGGCCGATGGGCACGTTCAGCCAGAAGATGTACTGCCAGGCCCATCCGGTGGTGACCGCCCCGCCGACCAGCGGGCCGATGGCCACCGCCATGCCACCGATCGCCCCCCAGATACCGAGAGCGGCGTTCCTCCGCTCGGGGGTGACCGCCGCACTCAACAGGGTGAGCGACAGCGGCATGATCATGGCGCCGCCGGCTCCCTGCACCGCCCGGGCCGCGATGAGGACCGAGAGGTTGGGGGACAGCGCGGCCGCCGCCGACGCCACCGTGAAGATGGCGATGCCGAGGACGAAGATCCGCCGCCGCCCGAACCGCTCGCCGATGGCGGCGGCCGTCAGCAGGAGCACCGCGAAGGTCAGGGTGTAGGCGTTGACCGTCCACTCGAGGCCGGAGAGCCCGGCGTGGAGGTGGACCCGGATGACCGGGAGGGCGGTCGAGACCACCAGGTTGTCGAGCGAGGCCATGAACAGGGCCAGCCCGGTGATGACGATGGCCCACACCGCCTTCGACCGGGCCCCTCGGCTGGCGGGCGATCCCGAAGTGGGTGGCCCGGCCGTCGGAGGACTGGCGGCAACTGTTTGGTCGAGGGCGAGGCTAATGGCGGTGTTCTCCTTCAGAGACGACGCGGGAGGGGTGCTAGCGATGCGACCATTGACGTTGACCGGGATGGCGGGGCCGGTCGGCCGGGCCCGGAGTCGGGATCGCCCGCTCCGGGTCAGTCTTGGTTGTGAGTGGTTACTACCTAGCCGGGGCAAAAAAATAGGGACTGACAAGGGCTTATTTATGTTCATGCCGATACCTCCTGATCGATGTCTGCTTCGGAGCGTCGCCGCTCCTCGAGGGCCCGACCGGCGGCGGCCACCGCGGCGAGCTTTTCCGGATGGGGACAGAAGGACTGGGCCCAGTGGGCGGGGATCGACAGCAGGTCGATGGCCGACATCACGCTGATCATCATCCCGGTGGCGAAGAATTGGCGGACCTCCTCCTCGTCGAGGCCGAGACGCTCGTCGATCAGATGCCACAGCACTTCGAAAGTCCGGCGGCAGCTGCGGGCGATGTCGGCATCCCCGGTGGCGGCGGCGAAACCGTGCATCTGCACCTGGAGCAGATCCGGATCCTGCATCAGCTCGAGATATGCCCCGCCCATGGCGTGCAGGGCCTCCTCGCCCTCGAAGCCCTCGGCCGCCTTGGTCAGCTCCCGGATGATCCGCTCTCCCACCAGGTCGTAGGTGGCGATGAAGAGGTCCTTCTTGGTGCCGAACAGGCGGAACAGGTAGGGCTGGGAGATCCCGGCCCGGGTGGCGATGGCGTCGGTGGAGGTGCCGGCATACCCGGAGCGGGCGAATTCGGTGATGGCGGCAGCCAGCACCGCGGTGCGCCTCTCGTCTGCGGTCTGTCGGGTCGAAACCATCACACCACCATTGTGAGTGGTTGATCACTACCTTGTCAAGTGGCCAGGTGCCGCCCTTGGAAATCCGGGGGTTCGGCCCCACCCCCACCGGGTAGGGTCGGGGCGTGGCAGGCGCCCCCCCGGCCCCTGTCGGCGACGGTTCTCTCGCCGATACGGTGCTCGTCTCGAACCGGGGCCCCCTCTCGTTCCACTTCGAAGATGGTCGTCCGGTGGCCGGGGTGGCAGCTGGAGGCCTGGCCGGCTCCCTCCATCCCCTGGTCGCCGGTACCGGCGCCACCTGGGTGGCCTGTGCCCTCGGCGATGCCGACCGCATGGCCATCTCCGAGGGTCTGGCCACCGAGCCCGGGCTCCGGCTCGAGTTGTTGGAGCCCGACCCCGCGCTCTACCAGATGGCCTACGACGTGGTCTCCAACGCCACCCTCTGGTTCTGCCACCACCATCTGTTCGACGCCGCCCGCCGGCCCCGGTCCGACGAGCACTGGGCCGAGGCGTGGGAGGCCTACCGGGAGTACAACCGGATGTTCGCCCACCGGGTGGCCGAGGTGGCCCCGTCCGGCGGCCGGGTCCTCATCCACGACTACCACCTGTCGCTGCTGGGCTCCGAGCTCCTCCGGCTCCGGCCCGATCTGCGCACCGTGCATTTCACCCACACCCCGTTCGCCGACCCGTCGGCCCTGCGGATGCTCCCGGTGTCGGTGACCGACGAGCTCCTGGTGGGGATGGCCGGCTACCACGCCCGGGGATTCCACTGCGACCGCTGGGCCGCCGGGTACCGGGCCTGCCAACTCGAGCTCGGACGGGGCCGGCCGCGGGAGGGCGACGGGATCTCCACCTTCACCTCCGCGCTGACCCCCGACCCCGACCAGCTGGCCATCAGCGCCGCCGAACCGGCGGTGCGCGAGGCGTTGGTGGCGTTGGAGGAGGCCATCGGCGGTGCCGACCGCCAGGTCATCGTGCGGGTGGACCGGATGGAGCTGTCCAAGAACCTCCTCCGCGGTTTCTGGGCGTTCGAAGAGCTCCTCGAACAGCAACCCCGGTTGCGCGAACGGGTGGTGTTCGTGGCCATGGCCTATCCCTCCCGTCAGGGACTGGCCGAGTACCTCGCCTACCAGAACGAGGTGGAGTCGACGGTGGCCCGCATCAACGAGCAGTGGTCCACCCCGGACTGGACCCCGATCATCCTCCTGGTCGAGGACGACTACCCCTCGTCGGTGGCCGCCCTCACCCGCTACGACGTCCTGCTGGTCAATCCGATCCGTGACGGGTTGAACCTGGTGTGCAAGGAGGGGCCACTGGTCAACACCCGCAACGGGGTGGTGGCCCTGTCCCGGGAGGCCGGTGCCTTCGAGGAGCTCTGGCCGGGGGTACTCGAGGTGAATCCCTTCGACGTGGGTGGCACCGTCTCGGTGCTCGCCCAGGCGCTGGCCATGGAGGACGACGAACGGGCGGCGATGGCCAAGACCCTCCGGGAGCTCATCCTCAGCCGGCCCCCCGCCGCCTGGTTACGCGACCTGCTCAACGCCGCCGGCTGAGCGCCGGCTCAGTGGGGGCCAACCGAGGCCCGGTCGGCCAGCCACCGGAGCACCGCCAATGCCCCCTGCGGACCGGCGACCACCACGTCGGCGGCGGCGGCGATCTTCGGCGAGCTCTCGTCGTCGACCGCGGCCACCTTCACCGTGAAGGTTCCCCGTTGCTCCGAGGCCCGGTCGAGGGCGGCGAAGGCCGGGAGGTCTCCGAGATCGTCGCCCACGAAACAGGCGCCGGCGGCGCCGGCGGCGCCGGCGACCAGTTGGGCGGTCACCGAGCCCTTGTCGATGGTCAGGGGCGGGCGCAACTCGATGCTCATCCGTCCCCGATGGGGCTCGAGGCCGGTGGCGGCGGCCTCGGCCTCCGCCAGCCCGATCGCCGTCTCCGCCCGGTCAGGGTCCCGCCGCCAATGGACGGTGACGATCAGTCCCTTCGCCTCGATGGTGACCCCGGCCGGGACCCCGGACTCCAGGCGGGCGACGCTGCCCGCCACCACCTTTCGCCACTCCTCGGCCCCCGGGTCGGTGACCACGTCGCCGGGACCCTCCGACCGCTCGAGCCCGTAGAGGCCCACCAGTTGGAGCCGCGCCGCCGGCCTCAGCCGATCGGCCAGGAACGACACCGGCCGGCCGGAGACCACCGCCACCACCCCGAACCGGTCGGAGAGCTGGTTGAGGGTGGGGCCGACCCCCGGCAGGGGTTGCACCGCGGCCGGGTCGGTGATGATCGGGGCCAGGGTCCCGTCGAAGTCGGTGAGGATGGCGGTCGCCGCCGGATCATCCAGCAGCGGCGCCAGCGCCGCCACTACCTCGGGTGCCAGGTCGGGCCCGCCGGCGTTTCCCTGGCTCAGGACTGGGCCCGGGTGGTGGTCGTGGTCGACCTGGCTCTGGTCGTCGTGGTGGTAGGTCGGGTGGTGGTGGTCGTTGTCGGCTGCCCGATCTTCGACGCCACGTCAGGCCCGACCACCACCACGACCTGGGCGGTCCCCACCGCGCCGACCGGGGCGGCGGAGGTCAGCGGTTGGACCCCGCTGGCCGGAACGCCGAGGAATCTGGCGATGGCAGCCGCCGACGGCTGGAGACCGGCCACGTAGTAGACGACCGAGGCACTGACGTTGGAGGTGGCGTTCTCCGCCGGCAGGATCTGCCAACCCTGGGCCTGCAGCTCGGTGGAGATCGAACCGGCCGCCCCGGAGACGTTCGACCCGTTGGCCACCACCACCGGCACCTTGGACGGCGGTGTGGTGGTGGTTGTCGTGGTGGAGGAATGCCCGGCCGGCGTGGTGGTCGCGGTGCCGGCTTGGGTAGTGGCGGTGGCGGCCGACGAAGACGGGGTCGCCGGATGGACGTAGTGGAGGGCGAGGGCGAGGGCGATGATGAAGACGATCAGGACCATGGCGGCCCGACCGATCATGGGCGGACGCTCCCCATCGGCACCATGCTCCGACGGGGTTCCGCCATGTCCGGATTGATCGGTCATTCCAGTCCAGCCTGCCAACCAGGGAGTTCTGATGCAAGCACCTCCGATTTGGCTGATCTCGACGCCTACCATGCGACCCGGCCAAGCCCGGGTTCACCCCGCTTCGACCGATAGGCTTCCGGAGGAATCGGGGGCGCCCGGTTTCTGGCCGGTGTGGCGCAGTTGGTAGCGCAGATGATTTGTAATCATCAGGTCGTGGGTTCGATTCCCACCGCCGGCTCGAAATTCCCACCGAGGTACCGGGCCCTCATCTATGGTGCAAGCACGTGAGTCGGCAGAACGGCCACGCCCACGGAGAGGATCAAGGTACCGCGCCCGTGAGGATCTCGCGAAAGGGCTGGGGCCAGGCCGCTCGACCCTCGACGTCCGCAGTGGCATCGAGCGCCCGACCGCCGGCGTTCACGGTGAGAGGTCGGAAGACCACCACGATCTCGCCAACCGCAGGAAAATAGGTTGGACGGTGGCGATTCCTCGAAGGGCGTTGGTCTCGACGGTGGCTGATCTGCGGGACACCGAGGATCGCCCCCTCAATCGATTCGCCGTCCTCGTCTTTGGCGGCGGTGCCGTCCTCCTGGCTCCCTGGATCGTGGTGCTGTACCTCAGTCAACGGCAGGTGGCCGGTGGTTATCATCTGAGGCTGACGTCCTTGGGAATGTCGGTGTTCACCGTCGTCGGGTTGCTGATGGCCGCGGCCGCATTCCGAAAGAGAGCGCCGAGCGCGGTCGTGTGGATCGGATCCGCCGCGACCTACCTGTTCATTTCCGCCTGGTTCGACACCATCACCGCCAATCACCGCCCGGTGGCCGTGGCGTTCATCTACGAGTTTTGGGTCAAAGTGCCGCTGATCGCCTATTCCATCTGGTTCGCACTGAAGGCGACGAGAGATCGGGGAACCCGATCGGTGCCCCGATGGTTTCCGATCTCGTGTGTCGTGGGCGTTGTCGTTCTCATCCCCCTGTTCATCATCGTGGCCAGTGTCGCTCCCCGTACCGCCCAGCTTCACAACTTGCGTCTGTTCTGGACGGGCCTCGACATCTTCGAATTCATCGGGCTGGCCCTCACTGGATGGTGCCTCTATCGACGGTCGCGCTATGTCGTCGTAACCGCCACCATCACCGGCACCCTTCTCTTCAGTGATGCCTGGTTCAACTTCGTGACCACGGTCGGAAAACAGCACCGGGCGGCGTTTGTGATGGCGCTCGTCGAGGTTCCGGTTTCTTTCTACTCATTCGTCATCGCCCGTCGGGAGATTTCCTCCTGGATTGTCACACCCGCCGACGACTCCGGGGAGGGGGACGAAGGTGACGGCGATCGACCCCCGGCGCACCGCCTCCTAGGTGATTTCTCGTCGACGGAAAAGGAGGTGATCGGGTCAGTAATCGGGTCAGCCATGCTTACGCTGACCCGGGAAGGCGTGGGCATTGAACTTCGACGAGGCCGATTCGAGATCTGGGTCGATGACAAGAGCGCCGGCGCACTCGAACCCCATGAAACGGTCGACATCCCCGTCGAGCCAGCCCATCACACCCTACGAATCCGGGCCGGCCGATACTCCAGCCAAGATCGCTCGTTCGACGTCGCCGATGGCGAGGTCGTCAGCTTCCGCGTCCACGGCGCCATGATCTGGCCGCGGTACGTCGCCTCGATTGTCAAACCAGACCTTGCCATTTCGCTCACCGGTCCTACCCTGGCGGCACCGACGGGCTGACCCGGTACACGCGGCCAAGTTGACGGTGCGGACACGACTCGCCCCCGACGGAATCAAGCCTCGGGCAGGAGCTGGGCGGTGAGTGAGCCGGCGGTCGCTGTCAGCGTCGTGATGTCCATGCCAGTGCGACCCATGAAGACGACGCCCTGCTGGGCGGCCAGGAGCGCCCGCGCCGTCTCCACCGGATCGGAGTCGGCCGGCACATCGCCTTCGCGCTGGGCGCGTACGACACACTCCGCGACCGCCGCCGTCGTGGCCTCGTACGTGCGCCTGGCCTCGGCCAACACCTCGGGGTCGGCGGCAGCCAGCTCGTAGGTGCTGTTGGCCATGAAACACCCGCGCCGGGCGGCGACCCCGGTGGCATCGCGGACGGGTGCCATCACGAACGCCCGAAGACCATCCAGCGCACGGGGAGCGGACTCGAGCATCGTCCGTAGCGCCCGGTCGTTGGCGTCGTTGTAGCTGCGCAGGGCCCGGAGGAACAACTGGTGTTTGTCGCCGAACGCGGCGTAGAGGCTGCCTTTGCCCAGCCCGCTGTCGCGCATCAGGTCTTGCAGCGAGGTAGCCGCGTAGCCGGCGTTCCAGAACTGCTCGCGCACCGCCCGTAACACCCGTCGCTCGTCGAACTCTCGTGGCCGGGCCATGGGACCAGGATAATCATTCTTGACCGATCAGTCCACCAAAGCCTATTGTGGACCGTGAAGTCCATAATTCGCTCCCGAAGGAGAAAACACCATGTCAAAACCATTGCAGGACAAGGTTGCCCTCGTCACCGGAGGTTCCCGAGGGCTGGGGGCGGCAACTGCCCGTGCCCTGGCTGACGCCGGCGCCGACGTCGCCATCACCTTTGTCGCCTCCGCCGACAAGGCCGCCGAGGTGGTCAAGGAACTGGAGGACAAGGGTGTGCAGGCGGCGGCCTTCCAATCCGACCAGGCAGACCCGACGTTGGCTCCCCAGCTGATCGACGACGTGGTGGCCCGGTTCGGCGGTCTGGACGTTCTGGTCAACAACGCCGCCATCGGGGTGGAGGCGGGCAAGACCATCGACGATCCCAGTGTCGACACCGCGGCGCTCGACCGGATGCACGCCACCAACTACACCGGGGTGATCGCGATCATCCGGGCGGCGGCGAAGGTCATCCGGGACAACGGTCGGATCATCAACATCGGCTCCGGCATCGGCTCCCGCGCCGGACGGCCCGGCTTCGCCGACTATGCCGCTACCAAGGCGGGACTCACCGGCTACACCAAGGGCGTCGCCCGCGACCTGGGCAGCCGCGGCATCACCGTCAACATGGTGCAGGCCGGGCTGATGCAGACCAACATGGAACCCCCGTCCCCGGAGGTCCTCAAGGCCATGGTGTCGGCGCTGGCCATCCCGCGAATCAGCGACCCGGCGGAGACCGCGCCGCTCATCGCCTTCCTGGCCAGCCCGGCTGCCTCCTATATCACCGGCGCGGTGATCGACTCCAATGGCGGATACACCGCCTGACCAGAAACGCTACGCCGGCCGGTAGGTCAGCAGGAGTACGCCATTCTCCTCCGCCTGGGTGGTGAGCGTCAGCTCCGAGACCACCTCGGCATCCGGGAAGACCCGCTTGCCGCTTCCGAGAATGATGGGGAAGACCATCAGCCGGTACTCGTCCACCAGTCCGTTCTGGGTCAGGGTGTGGACCAGTTGGCTGCTCCCGGCAACCAGCAGGTCGCCGCCGGGCCCGGCCTTCAACTTGGCGATCTCCGCCACGACGTCGCCCCGGAGCACGGTGGTATCGCCCCAGGTCGCCTCGGAGTCCGACAGCGTCGACGAGACCACGTACTTGGGCGCGCGGTTCATCTTGTCGCCGAACTCGTCGCCACCCATCCCCGGCCAGGCGGCGGCGAACGCCTGATACGTCACCCTCCCGAGGAGGAGTGCATCGGCGGCCATCAGCTCGTCGAACTTGAATTTGCCCCCTTCGGGCCCACGCTCGAACTTGAAGGTCCAACCGCCGTAGGTGGTTCCCTCGGCACCGCCGGGGTCTTCCATCACCCCGTCCAGTGACACGAACTCGGTGACAACGATCCTGCTCATGGCCTTTCCTCCCTTTGTGTCGTGGCCGGCAAGCTGCCGGCCTTCACCTCAACTACGAACGGGGCCGGCCCCAATCGACACCTCCGAGGGTCCATTTTCCAGGAATCGAAAGCCCAGCCGGGAAGGGACCCGATCCGGCCATCTGACCGGTCATCCACCCCGGGGCATGAAACGAACAACAAAAGGGTAAGTTAAACGATTGACGGCGCACCCAGGCCCCCCGCCGGCCGTCTCGACCCTGATTGCAACAGCTGAGGAGCAGCTATGCCCAATCTGTTGGTGAACCTGGACAATACGTCTCTGACCAGCCGATTTCTCCGAACGCGGGCGTTGACCGACGCGCTCGCCGCCCCCCTGTCCGCCGAGGATCAGACGGTCCAGTCGATGCCCGACGTGAGTCCCACCAAGTGGCATCGCGCCCACACTTCGTGGTTTTTCGAGACCTTCCTGCTGAGCCCAGGTTTGAAGGGATACGAGCACTTCCATCCGGCCTACGAGTACCTGTTCAACTCCTACTACGAGGGCGTCGGCACTCCCTACCCCCGCGACCAGCGCGGGCTCCTGTCCCGGCCCGGGATCCAGGAGATCGCCGACTACCGGGCCCATGTGGACGCGGCGATGGAGCGTTTGCTGGGCCAGGCCCTCGACGACCCGACCCTCGGGCTGATCGATCTCGGCATCCACCACGAGCAGCAGCACCAAGAGCTGCTGTTGATGGACATCAAGAACGTGCTGTGGCGGAATCCACTCCACCCCGCCTACGCCGACCTGCCGGCGCCCGGACACGGGAGCTGGGAACCACCGGTGAGCAACTGGACCGAGCATCCCGGGGGGCTCGTGGAGATCGGGCACCAGGGCCCGGGGTTTGCATTCGACAACGAATGTCCCCGCCATACCGAACTGCTGACCCCCTTCGCCATCGCCGATCGACCGGTGACCTGCCAGGAGTGGGTGGCGTTCATCAATGACGGCGGGTACCGCCGACCCGAGCTCTGGCTGTCGGACGGGTGGGCCGCGATCCGGGACCAGGGCTGGGACTCCCCCCTGTACTGGACCCGGGTGGACGCCCAGTGGCACATCTTCACCCTGGGTGGTTCCCGACCCATCCATCCCAACGAGCCGGTCTGCCACATCAGCTACTACGAGGCCGACGCCTATGCCCGGTGGGCCGACGCCCGGCTGCCGAGCGAAGCGGAGTGGGAGACGGCGGCCACCGCCGGGGCCGACGGTGGCAATTTCCTCGACCTGGAGAAACTCCACCCCACTGCGCTGTCCCCGCAGGCGGCGGCGGTGGGTACCGTCCTGGGTGGCGACGTCTGGTCCTGGACCTCCTCGTCGTATGCCGCCTATCCCGGGTTTGAAACCGCCGCCGGGGCGGTCGGTGAGTACAACGGCAAATTCATGGTCAACCAGTACGTCCTCCGGGGCGGGTCGTGTGTCACCCCGGCCGACCATGTGCGTCCCACCTACCGCAACTTCTTCCCCCCGTCAGCCCGGTGGGCGTTTTCCGGGCTGCGATTGGCCCGGAATGTCTGAACCAACCGGCGGTACATCGGTGACCACCGACCAACCGGCTGTTGTCGCCCCGACCCTGGAGGTCCACCTCACCGACGACGATCTCCGCAACGCCCTCGAGCAGGACGTCCGGAACGGCCTCACCGCCACCCCGAAGCAGCTTCCCCCCGTCTACTTCTACGACGACCGGGGCAGCCAGCTGTTCGACCAGATCACCCGGTTGCCGGAGTACTACCCGACCCGGGCCGAACGATCCATCCTCGACGCCCACGCCAAGGACATGGCCCTCCTGTCCGATGCCGACACCTTGGTCGAGCTCGGAGCCGGCACCTGTGAGAAGTCTCGGGTCCTGCTCGATGCTATGCAGGCGACCGGCCGTCTGGCCCGCTACGTCCCGCTCGACGTCAGCGCCGCCACCCTGTGGACGGCGGCCAACGCGCTGGCCCGGGACTATCCCGGTCTGGCGGTCAACGCGGTGGTCGGCGACTTCCACCGCCACCTCGACCAGCTACCGACCGGCGGGCGCCGGCTCTTCGCCTTTCTGGGTGGCACCATCGGCAATCTCGATCCGGCCGAGCGCCGGCGGTTTCTGCTCGACCTCGACTGCGTGATGGATGCCGGCGACCGGTTTCTGCTCGGCACCGACCTGGTGAAGGATCCGGCGCGGTTGATCGCGGCTTACGACGATGCCGCCGGGGTCACCGCCGAGTTCAACCGCAACTTGCTCCACGTGCTCAACCGTGAGCTGGGGGCGGATTTCGACCCGTCCGAGTTCGAGCACGTGGCCAAGTGGAACCAGGACGAACACCGCATCGAGATGTGGCTCCGGTCCTCCCGCCAGCAGTCCATCCACATCGCCGATCTCGACCTCGACATCGCCTTTGCCGCCGGCGAGGAGATGCTCACCGAGATCAGCACCAAGTTCACGCCGGATGCCCTCGAGGAGGAACTGGTGGCCTCCGGATTCGTGATCGATGCGGCGTGGGCCTCCGACGGTGACGAGTTCCTCATGACCCTCTGTCACCCGTACTGTTGAGTCACACGTACTGCTGAGTCACCCGTACAGCTGAGGACCGGCGTTCAGCCCGACCCGCCGGCGGCGGTCACGTGGATCCGGGCCGGCTTCAACCGCACCACCACCGCCTTGGAGGTCGGGGTGTTGCTCTTCTCCGCGGTGCTGTCCAGCGGGACCAGACCGTTGGCCTCCGGGAAGTAAGCGGCCGCACAGCCGCGGGCGGTCGGGAACGAGACGACCCGGAACTGCTCCACCACCCGGTCGACCCCGTCGCTCCATTCGCTGTGGAGGTCGACGCATTCGCCGTCGGGGATGCCGAGGTCGGCGAGGTCGTCGGGATTGACGAACACCACCCGCCGGCCGTTCCGCACCCCACGGTAGCGGTCGTCGAGGCCGTAAATGGTGGTGTTGAACTGATCGTGGCTGCGGAGGGTCTGGAGGAGCAGGCGCCCCGGCGGGCAGGCCAGCGGCTCGAGCGCATTGACGGTGAGGTGGGCCTTGCCGGTGTCCGTCTCGAAGCGCCGGTCGTCCCGGGCCGGGTGGTAGAGCACGAACCCGCCATCGGCTCGGATCCGGGTGTTGTAGTTCTCGTGATGGGGAACGGTCCGGGAGATGTGGTCCCGGATCACGTCGTAGTCCCGGGCCATGCCCGCCCAGTCGATGGCCACCCGATCGCCGAGGGTGGCATGGGCCAGCCGGCAGACGATCGCCACCTCGCTGAGCAGCTCGGAGCTGGCCGGCTGGAGGCGGCCGGTGGAGGGGTGCACCATGCAGACGGTGTCCTCCACGCTCACGAACTGGGGGCCGCTTCCCTGCACGTCGATCTCGGTCCGACCCAGGGTGGGCAGGATCATCGCGCTCTCCCCCGTGACGACGTGGGACCGGTTGAGCTTGGTGGAGACCTGCACCGACAGCCGGGTGCCGCGGATGGCGGCCTCGGCGACGGAGGTATCGGAGACCGCGCTGATGAAGTTCCCGCCCAGGCCGACGAAGACCCGGACGTCCCCGTCGCGCATCCGGCGGATCGAGTTCACCACATCGAAGCCGTTCTCCCGGGGCATCGGAACCCCGAACTCGGTCTCCAGCGCGTCGAGGAACTCGGGTGGGGGTGACTCCCAGATCCCCATGGTCCGGTCGCCCTGGACGTTGCTGTGGCCGCGTACCGGACAGGCGCCGGCCCCGGGCCGGCCGATGTTGCCCCGCAGCAGCAGCAGATTGACGACCTCGGCGATGGTCGGCACCGCCTGGCGGTGCTGGGTGAGGCCCATGGCCCAGCAGATGATGACCCGTTCCGCCCGGATGTAGCGGTCGGCCAAGGCATCGATCTCCTGGTGTCGCAGTCCGGTGGCGGCGAGCACCGCCGACTCGTCGAGTTCCTCCAGGTGGGCCCGGAACCCCTCGAGACCGTCGCAGTACTCGTCGAGGAAGGCCTGATCGAGGACGGTGCCGGGGGCGGCATCCTCGGCGGCGAGGATCCGGGCCGACACCGCCTGGAGGAGGGCCATGTCCCCGCCCAGTCGGATCTGCAGGAACTGGTCGGCCATGGTGGTGCCCGACCCGACGATCCCGCGGACCTTCTGGGGATTCTTGAATCTCAGCAGCCCGGCCTCGGGGAGCGGGTTCACCGCCACGATCCGGGCGCCGCCCCGTTTGGCTTCCTCCAGAGCGGTGAGCATTCTCGGGTGATTAGTCCCCGGGTTCTGACCCATGATGATGATCAGGTCGGCCTCCAGGAAGTCCTCGTAGTTGACGGTGGCCTTGCCGATGCCGATGGTCTCGGCCAGCGAAACGCTGGTCGACTCGTGACACATGTTCGAGCAGTCCGGCAGGTTGTTGGTGCCGAAAGCCCGGACGAACAACTGGTAGACGTAGGCGGCTTCGTTGCTGGCTCGCCCCGAGGTGTAGAAGGTGGCCTGGTCCGGTGAGCTCAGCGAGTTGAGCTCGGTGGCCATGATGGCGAACGCCTCATCCCAGCTGATCGGCCGGTAGTGGTCGGATCCGGCCGGCTTGTAGACCGGCTCGACCAGTCGTCCCTGCTGGCCCATCCAGTACTCGCTCTGGCCAGCCAGCGAGCTGAGACTGTGCTCGTTCCAGAAGGAGGACGGGATCCGCCGCAGATCTGCCTCCCAGGCCACCGCCTTGGCCCCGTTCTCGCAGAACTCGGCCTTCTTCCGATCGGGAGGGTCCGGCCACGCACAGGACATGCAGTCGAAGCCGTCCTTCTGGTTGATGGCAAGCAGGGTCACCGCGCTGCGGCGCATGCCCATCTCCTCGTACGCCTGGATGAGCGAGTGGGCGACGCCGGGCACCCCGGCGGCCCAGGTCTCCGGCCGGCCGACGGTCAGGCCGTCTTCGGTGACGTCGTCCTTCAGGGGTTTACGCGGCATTACACCACCTCCCTTCCTGTCGAGGCCGGGCGATCAGCGTGAGGGCGCATCTAACTTCGGTCCCCGGCGGATTCGGGGGACAGTCGCTGATGACCGGCGTAGACGACCATCGACGGATCCCGCAGGAAGCCGACCAGGGTCATCCCGGAGTCCTCGGCCAGGTCGACGGCGAGCGACGACGGCGCCGATACCGCGGCCAGCAGGGGCACCCCGGCCATCAGCGCCTTCTGAGTGAGCTCGAACGATGCCCGCCCGGAGACCAGCAGCACGGTGCCCCGCAATGGCAGCCGACCTTCCCGCAACGCCCACCCGATCACCTTGTCGACTGCGTTGTGGCGCCCGACATCCTCGCGGAGCACCAGCAATTCCCCAGCCGCCCCGTCGAACAGCGCGGCGGCGTGGAGGCCGCCGGTCTTCTCGAACATCTCCTGGGCCTCCCGCAGCCGGTTCGGGAGGGACGCCAACAAGCCCGGGGTGATCCGGAGCTCGTCCTCCCGGACGGAGAAGGCCGAACGGGTGCGGACCGCGTCGATGCTGGCCTTCCCGCACAAGCCACAGGAACTGGTGGTGAAGAAGGCCCGGGCCACGCTGGCATCCGGTGGGGCTACCCCCGGGCCCAGGGTGATGTCCAGCAGGTTGTACCGGTTCTGTTCGTCGACGTCGGACCCGGTGCAGTAGGTCATCCGGGACAGCTGCTCGCGATCGGTGATCACCCCTTCGCTCACCAGGAACCCGGCGGCCAGATCGAAGTCGGCGCCCGGGGTACGCATGGTCACGGCCAGGGAGCGGCCCCCCACCCGGAGCTCGAGGGGCTCCTCGACGGCCAACGCGTCGGGCCGGCGCTCCGGCGGGGATCCAACGCTCACCCGCTGCACCAGTCGGTTGGCGGTGACCGAGCTCATCGCGCCGGGGTGCTCTCTCGAGACCGATCCCAGCCCAGATCCCAGCTCTCGTCCCGGTCCCCGGTCACCCCCTCGGGATCCAGCATCATGAGGTCGATCGGGTCGCCTTCCCGGGTGCCCTCGCCGTCGCCGAGGATGGCCAGGGCGTTGGCGTTGGCCATGGCGCTCAACCGGTGGGAGTGGGAGCCCTCGACCGACGTCGCCCACAGCGCGCCATCCGCGCCCCGGGTGGCGGTGACCTGGCGGAGGTGGACACGCCCGTCCGGCCGCCGCAAGAAGTCGTGGGCTGCCCGGCCGACGATGACCGGACGATTGATCCGGCGATGTCCGGCCAGGCGGCGGAGACCGGGTCGGGCGAAGAGCTCGAAGCTCACCATGGCCGATACTGGATTGCCGGGAAGACCGAACACCGGCACCTGGGCGTCGGCCAGGATGCCGAAGGCGAGGGGCTTCGCCGGTTTGACCGCCACCAGCATCGAGCGCATGGCCCCGGCGGCCAGTGCCTCCAGTGCGAACTTCACCAGATCACGATCTCCCACGCTGACCCCGCCGCTGATCACCAGGGCATCGGCCTCGTCGGCGCCGCGAGCCATCCCCGCCGCGATCACCTCCAGGTCGTCACCGACGATCCCGAGGTCGACCGGGTGGCACCCGGCCATGGCCACCTGGGCCATCAGGAGGTGGCGGTTGGAGTCCCGAATTCCGGCGGGACCCAGGGGGTCGGACCCCTCGTGGAGCTCGTCTCCGGTGGACAACACCCCGACCCGAGGTCGGGGATGCGCGCTGACCCATTCACGCCCGACACTGGCCAGGACCCCGACGTGGGCCGGCCCGACCACCGATCCCGCCGACAGCACCTGCACGCCGGGCGAGACGTCCTCGCCGGCGTACCGGACGTTGGCGCCCCTCGGGGGTGGATGCTCGATGACCACCGTGTCCCCGGCGGGGTCGAACCGGGCGTGCTCGAGCATGCAGACGGTGTCGGTCCCGGGGGGGATCGGTGCCCCGGTCATGACCCGGACCGCCTCCCCCGGTCGTACCCGATGACTCGGATGGACGCCGGCCATCACCACGTCGGCGAGCACCAGTCGGGCCGGGAGCTGACCGGTCGGGGTGGAAAGGTAGGCGAAACCGTCGACGGCCGAGTTGTCGAAGGGCGGGACCGGGACGGTGGACACGATGCTCTCGGCCAGCGCGCAGCCGACCGCTTCGTCGATGCGGAGGTCCTGCGGCGCCAGCGGCTGGCAATGGCCGAGCACGTACCGACGGGCCTCGTCGAGCGGGATCATCGCTGTCCTGCGACCACGCCGGCCGCCTCCACCTTCGCCCCACCGTCCTCCCAAACGATCCCCAGGCGCTCGAGGTCCTCGGGGGCATCGGTGTCGGCGAATATCCGGGCCGAGGCCGCCGCGCCCCACTCACGCTCGTCCACGAAGGCGATGTCCAGATTCTCGTACATGGTCTTGAAGGCGCGATACCCACCTGCGAAGAGTTCAACCAGCCGGTGGAGGTCCGCAGCCGACCAGCGGGAACACAGCGGTTGGGCCCGGCCCTCGACCACCGGGATCACCGTGGACTTGGTGGGCACCTCGGCCAGCCAACGGAGGAGTCGGGTGGTCATGAGGGGCAGGTCGCAGGCCAGCACCAGGATCGGTCCCCGATGGCCGGCCGCGGTCAGTGCCTGCCACCCGGCGGCTACCGCCCCGACCGGGCCCGAGCCGGGTGGGTCCTCGAGCACGTGGGGCAGGTGGCAATGGCTCGGGCCCACCTCCCAGACCGGGTCGGCCACCGACGACAGGAGGGTGGCCGCCCGCGACGCCGCCGGCTGGCCGCCCACCCGGATCGATGCCTTGTCAACACCCATGCGCCGGCTCGCCCCTCCGGAGAGCAACAATCCGGCGACTGCGCTCATGACGAGGACTGGGAGAGGTCTCGGGCCAGTTCCAGCGCCCGCTCGGGGCTGATGCCGGCTCGTGCGGTCAGCCAGCAGGTGATGGGGGCGGCTGTGCGCTCCGACGCGTGGGCGGCGACCCCGGCCAGCGCCAGCAGCGTCTCGATCTCGGCTTCGGACGGCGGGTCGGCGCCGATCTGAGCGGCGAAGGCCCGGAGCCACTGCGGAGCATCCATCGGCACGGTTTCGATGATACCGAGCGGCGCCCCGGCTGGGCATTTCGGGCGGGAGCCGCCGGATCTGACCACCCCACTACCGGCTGAGGTGGTCTCAGTCCTCGGGTCTCACCCCGTGCGTTGCATGAAGGTGATGAGGTAGCCGAAGAACTGCTCAGGATCGAGGATGATCTGGTGGACTCCCGGCTCCTCGTACTCGTAGACGATCCGATAGCCCTTCCCGAGGACGTACTCTCGGGCCTCGTCGATGTTGTCGACTTCCCACACCAGCGGACCGATGCCGCCCCGGCCTTTCCTCTCCAGCATCGCCATCTGCGGACTGTCGGCGTGGGCGGGGCCATAGAGCTCGAGCTTGCTGTTCCAGTCCGTGGTGCTCAAGACGTTCCCGTCGTTCACCAGACGGGGCGTTTCGAACGACGTGCCCAGGAGATCGTTGAACTGCTCGACCGCAACTTGGATGTCCTCGGGCGACAGCATCAGCTCGACCCGGTTGAATCCGAGGATCTTCATGTCATCTCCTTCGAGCCGCTCACGGGCCGGCCGTTGTCCACGGGAACTGGAGCCCCGGCCAGCCCGCCGCCGCGGTGTCGTTCCATCCCAACATAGTAACTGCAATGGCCCAGCCGGGGCAGGCGCGGCGGCGAGCCCAAGCGGCCGAACGGATCCACCACCACCGCCGTTAGGGTGACTCCAGCGCCGGGGGACCCACGAAAGGGAACGGTGACATGGCAACCAACGCATTCATTCTCGGCGGTGTGCGGACCCCGGTCGGGCGTTACGGGGGCTCCCTGTCCCACATCCGAACCGACGACCTCCTCGGCCAGACCATGGTGGCGGCTTGCGAGCACGTCGGGGTTCCCCTCGACCGCATCGACGACATCGCCGCCGGCTGCGTGAACCCGGCCCACGAGGGCATGGGCGACATCGCCCGCTGGGCGGCACTGTCGGCCGGGTTTCCCGACTCGGTGCCGGCGGTGACCGTCAACCGCTTCTGCGCCTCGTCCCTCAGCTGCGCCATCCAGACCGCCAACGGGATCCGCAGCGACGAGATCGACGTCGGGATTGCCGGCGGGGTCGAGTCGATGTCCCGATCGGGATGGGCGTACATGAAAGGCGACGCCCCGTTCATGCCCCGGGGGCCGATCTTCATGCTCGACACCATGTGGGCAGGGGCGGGTGGCCCGCCCAACCCGTCACTGCTGGCCCGCAATGCGTACATCTCCATGATCGAGACCGCCCAGAACGTCGCCGACAAGTACGGGCTCAGCCGGGAAGAGATCGACGCCTTCGCCCTCCGGTCGAACCTCCACGCCGCCGCCGCCCGGGATTCGGGCCGGCTGGCCAAGGAGATCCATCCGGTCGAGATCCCCGGCACCCGCAAGCAACCGGGCTTCACCTTCAAGGACGACGAGATGATCAGAGGCGATACCACCGCCGAGGGCCTCGCCGCCCTCCCGCCCCAGCCGAACACCACCCAGATGACCGCCGGGAACTCGTCGCCGCTCAGCGACGGGGCCAGCGCGGTGGTGATGGCCAGTGGGGAAGCCGCCGCCGAGCTCGGCATCGAGCCACTGGCCCGGGTGGTGGCGTCGGCCACCTACGCCCTCGACCCCCAGATCATGGGGATCGCCCCCGCCTACGCGATGCCCAAGGCGCTCGAGCGGGCCGGGTTGGCCCCCGAGGACATCGACGTGTGGGAGGTCCATGAGGCGTTCGCCGCCCAGGCCCTCGGGGTGCTGCACGAGCTGCCCAAGCAGCTCAACGGCTTCGAGGTCCCCGACGACCGCCTCAACCCCAACGGGGGGGCGGTGGCCATCGGCCATCCGTTCGGTTCGTCCGGCACCCGCTACGTCCTGACCCTGGCCACCGAGCTCCGGGAGCGCCAGGCCCGCTACGGGATCCTCGGGGTGTGCGTCGGATCCGGCCAGGGAGTCGCCCTGGTGCTGGAAAACCCGCAGGCCGCCTAGCCCGTGAACTTCACCCGGGGGTTCCGCAGCCGGGGTCCCCGCGACCCCCGTCTTCCGCCGGGCCAGTACGACGTCGGCTCCGACTGGCCGGTGCTCACCGCCGAAGCCACCCCGAAGCTCGCCACCGACTCCTGGACCTTCCAGGTGAAGGGACTGGTCGAGGAGCCGGTGACCTGGACGTGGGACCAGATCCATGGGCTGCCGGCCTCCTCGTACAACGGGGACATCCACTGCGTCACCACCTGGTCGAAGCTGGGGGTGACCTTCGCGGGTGTCTCGGTCGACACCTTGCTGGCCGCCGCCCGCCCCCTCCCGTCGGCGACCCACGTGATGGCCGAGTCCCATACCGGGTACACCACCAACCTCCCGCTGTCCGACGTCACCGGCGGCCAGGCCTGGGTGGTGTGGGACTTCGAGGGCGAGCCCCTGGCCCGCCAGCACGGGGGCCCGGCCCGGTTGCTGGTCCCCCACCTCTACTTCTGGAAGAGCGCCAAGTGGGTCTCGGGGCTGAACCTGCTCGACCACGACGAACCGGGATTCTGGGAACGCAACGGCTACCACGACCATGGAGATCCATGGACGGAGCAGCGCTACCAAGGTGACTGATCCGCCCCCGCCGGTCCCTCGCCCGAGCAAGTGGCAGCCGGCGAAGGTGGTGGAGGTCCGACCGGAGACGGCCACGGCCAAGACCTTCCGGCTGGAGCTGGACCGGACCGCCGACTACGTAGCCGGCCAGCACTATGTGCTGCGGCTCTCCGCCCCCGACGGCTACACCGCCCAGCGTTCCTACTCGGTGGCCTCCGCCCCCGACGGCTCGAAAGAGATCGAGCTGACGGTGGAGCGCCTGGAAGAGGGGGAGGTCTCGACCTTCCTCCACGACGAAGTGGTGGTCGGGGACGACCTGGAGGTGCGGGGCCCGATCGGCGGTTGGTTCGTGTGGCGCGGCGACACCCCCGCATTGCTGATCGGGGGCGGGTCGGGGGTGGTCCCGGTGATGGCCATGCTGCGCCTGGCCCGCCGCACCGGCCGTTCCGAGCTGGTGCACCTGGTCGTCTCCGCCCGGGCCCCCGAGGACCTGTACTACGCGGCGGAGATTCCCGGCCCGGAGACCACCGTCGTCTACACCCGCCGGATCCCGGAGGACTGGCCCCGGCCGGCGGGCCGGCTCACCGAGGCCGACCTGCCGTCCCCGGTGTCGGCGGACACCACCGCCTATGTGTGCGGATCGTCCGGATTCGCCGATGCCGCCACCGATCTCCTCAAGAGTGCCGGCGTGCCCGAGGAGCGCATCCGGGTGGAGCGGTTCGGCCCCACCCGATGATTCCCCGGACGCTCTACCGTCTACCCGGTAGACCAATTGATCTGAAACGGAGCCTGGCATGAGCAACCCCACCGATGCCGATCGGCAAGCGGCGGCCGCCGCCGAGTATCTGGCCCTGGCCGACCTGCTGGGCAGCCAACCGGAAGCCGCCTGGGACACCCAGTCACTCTGCGAGGACTGGCGGGTGCGCGAGGTGGTGGCGCATATGACCATGCCGGTCCGCTACACCATGGAGCAGTTCGGGGCCGAGCTCCAGGCCTGCGAAGGAGACTTCACCCGGCTCTCCAACACGATCGCCAGCCGTGACGCGGCATTGCCGGTCGACGCCCTGGTCGGCAACCTGCGCGACGAGATGCTGCACGCCTGGACCCCGCCCGGTGGGGGATCCACCGGGGCGCTCAACCACGCGGTGATCCACGGCCTCGACATCACCGTGCCCCTCGGTGTCGGCCGGCAAGCGTCCGACGAGACCATCCGAACCGTGCTGGAGGACCTCACCGAGGGCGGCACCCACGCCCACTTCGGCTTCGACCTCCGTGGGATCCAGCTGCAGGCGACCGACATCGACTGGAGCTACGGATCCGGGACGCCGATCCGCGGCGAGGCCGGCGACCTCGCCGCGTTCGTCTGCGGACGCACCCTTCCGGTCGGCCGGATCGACGGGATCTGACCAGTCTCAGTCGACGTCTTTGAGGGCTGACAAGACGCTTTAGGGGCGGGCACACCCGGGCGGATGTGTGGGACCCTGTCGCATCGGGCAAAGCCTCGATGCGGAGCCGATGAAAGAGGAGAAACCCATGGCGAAATTCGTGCTGTTGTTCCACGGCGGCGAGACCCCCGATGAACCGTCTCCCGCGGTCATGGAGGCCTGGATGGCGTGGTTCGGTGAGCTTGGCGATTCCGTCGTGGATATGGGCGCGCCGTTCGGCGCCGCCGCCACCATCGCCTCGGATGGGACGCCGAGCGAGGGG
>DASZIT010000097.1:0-3861 GCA_035948855.1 Acidimicrobiales bacterium
CCCGTCGAAGCCGGGCGCATGGTTGACCACCGTGGCCAGGCGCCGGGCCATCGACCTGGCCCGGCGAACCTCCACGCATGACCGTGCCCTGCCTCTTCTGGTCGAACGGGTGGAAGCACCCGAGCCGGGCGACCCGGACACGCCGGAGATCATCGACGACCGGCTCCGCCTGATCTTCACCTGCTGCCACCCGGCGCTTGCCGAAGACTCGCAGGTCGCCTTGACCCTCCGCTTGCTCTGCGGGCTCACCACCGCCGAGGTAGCCCGAGCGTTCCTGGTGAGCGAGACCACGATGGCAGCCCGGATCACCCGGGCCAAGAAGAAGATCGCCACCGCCCGGATTCCCTACCGGGTCCCGCCCGTCGAGGAACTTCCGTCCCGCATCGACGCAGTGCTCACCGTCGTCCACCTGCTCTACACCACCGGCCACACCGCGCCGGCGGGGGCCGATCTGATCCGCCGGGACCTGGTGGAGCGCTCCCTGGACCTGGTCCGCATCCTTCGCTCCCTGCTGCCTGACGACGCCGATGTCGCCGGTCTGCTGGCCCTGATCCTCCTCACCGACGCTCGGCGGGCCACTCGCCTCGGCGACGACGGTCACCTGGTGTTGCTGGCCGACCAGGACCGATCCCGGTGGGACCGCGTGGCGATCAGTGAGGGGATCCTGCTGGTGCGGGAAGCCCTCGGGCGGCGGCCGCCGGGGAGGTTCGCGCTGATGGCCGCCATCGCCGCGGTCCACGCCGAAACCCCGTCGTGGGACGTCACCGACTGGCAGGAGATCGTGGGGCTCTACGACCTCCTGGTGGAGATCTGGCCGTCACCGGTGGTCGCCCTCAATCGGGCGGTCGCCGTCGGCCTGGCGGAGGGGCCGACCGCCGGGCTCGAGGCCCTCGACGCGCTGGCCACCGAGCCGCTTCTGGCCACCTACAGCTACCTGGCGTCGGCGCGGGCCGACTTCCTGCGCCGGCTGGGCCGAACCCGCGAGGCACGTGACGCCTACGAAGAAGCCCTACTCCTCAGCGAGAATGCGGTCGAGCGGGCCTTCTTGGCCGACCGGTTGGGCCAGGTCGAACTCTGAGATCGGCATGAGGCCATCCTGGTTGGCATCCCGCCGGGGCAACCGCGAATAGAGTCAGTCCGACCAGGAGCAGGAGGGGATCTCGGATGTCCACGTCGCCCACTGATACCGAGTCGGCGGACGGAGACCCGGTGGGCGACCAGGTGACGACCACCCTGGGTCAGCTTCACGACCGGGCCGTCGGGGTGTCCCACCAGGTAAGCCGATTGCTGGTAGCCCCGGGTGGGCAAACCGACCTCCTGGCCGCGATCAGAGACCGGCTGGCCGGCTCGGTGATCAGGCCTCTGGAGGAGGCAACCGGCGCATCGCCCACCGAAACCGAGGCGACCCAGTCATCGAGCCAGGTCGAACCGGACGATGCCGACGGTCCGGCCGAGCTGGCCGGGGAGCTCTGGGCCCTGGCCCGGGAGGCAACCACCTTGCGGGTCGTCAGGGCGACGTCCGCACCCCTGATGGAAGCCACCGCCGCGCTCCAGGATCTGGCCTGTTCGAGCACTTCGCTCGGCGACCCCGGTGAGGCGGCGGCCCGGTTGGCGGATCTGGCTGAAATCCAATCCGGTCTCCCACCGGAAATCCTGGCGGCAACCAACGGGCCCTATCTCGTCACCAATGTGGACCGCCTGACCGACTGGCTCGGCGCGGCGGTTCCGCAACGCCCGCTGCTGGCACTCTGCCGCTGCGGCGCCTCGGCGATGAAACCGCTCTGCGACGGAAGCCATGCCCGGGTCGGGTTCGACTCCGCCAAGAGCGGCGACCGAGTCCCCGACCGGCGGGACACCTATGTCGGCCAACAGGTCACGATCTTCGACAATCGGGGAATCTGCCAGCACTCCGGGTACTGCACCGATCGGCTGGCCACCGTCTTCCACGCCGGCGGCGAACCATTCGTGACGCCGAGCGGGGGGCGGATGGATGAGATCATCCGCGCCGTCCGGGACTGCCCGTCAGGGGCTCTGAGCTTCGCCGTCGATGGAACCGAGGTTCGCGCCGAAGTCGACCACTCCGACACCCGGGAGCCGGCGATCGAAGTCACCAAGGACGGTCCATACCGGATCAGCGGCGGTATTGCCCTGAGCGACGGGAAGGGAAATGACGAGCCTCGAGCCGAGGGGTCGTCCCGGGAGCACTACGCCCTCTGCCGTTGCGGGCAATCCCAGAACAAGCCGTTCTGCAGTGGCATGCACTGGTATGTCGACTTCCACGATCCGGTCCCGGATCCTGATCGGGAACCGACGGTGTACGAGTGGTGTGGCGGCCTGCTGGCGTTGACCCGGATGACCCGGCTGTTCTATGAGAAACATGTTCCCCAGGACCCGCTCCTGGCACCCCTGTTTGCCAACATGTCCGCCGATCACCCCCAGCGGGTCGCGGCCTGGCTGGGAGAGGTGTTCGGCGGACCGACCTTGTACAGCGGGACCTACGGAGGCTACCCACGCATGATCTCCCAGCACCTCGGCAAGGAGATCACCGAAGAGAAGCGAGCGAGATGGGTGGCCCTGCTTACCCTTTCGGCCCAGGAGACCGGCATGCCCAACGACCCGGAGTTCCGTTCCACCTTCGGTTCCTACATCGAGTGGGGGTCCCGTCTGGCCTTCGAAAACTCCCAGCTCGGCGCCCAACCCCCCGAGCACATGCCCATGCCCCACTGGGACTGGCACACCGCGGCGGGAGCACCGGGAACCAGGATCTCGGGACTCGCTCCGTCGGAGGATGAAGACCCGCCCATGGTGCTGCCGGAGCCGGATGAGCCGGTGAGCTTCGAGCACCACATCAAATCCCTGTTCCGGCGACAAGACCGGCAGTCGATGACCTTTGCCTTCGACCTTTGGGACTTCCAGAGCGTCAAGGATCACGGGGAGGAGATCCTGCGTCGGCTGGTCGACGGATCAATGCCCTGCGACGGGGCCTGGCCGGCGGAGCGGGTGGAGGCCTTCCGGCGTTGGGTCGAGTCCGGCATGCCGACGTAGTGCCGTCCTCCCGGGTGGACGCTGCACCCATGAGCAGGCAGCGGGTGGAGGCATTCAGCGACGGCGTCTTTGCCATCGCCATCACCCTGCTGATCCTCACCATCACCCAACCTGACTATTCCAAACACCTGGCCAATGAGCTGGCCCAGCGTTGGCCTGCCCTCGCCGCTTATGTCGTCAGTTTCGCGGTGATCGGCATCATGTGGCTGAACCACCACACGATCTTCAGCCACCTCGAGTACATCGATCGGGGGATGTTCTACCGCAACCTGGTGCTGTTGATGACCATCGTGTTCATTCCGTACCCGACGGGTATCTTCGGCGAGACGTTGCGCCGCCACGGCGACGCCAAGACGGCCGCCGTCTTTTACAGCGCGGCGATGACCGTAAACGCCATGGCTTGGACCGGGGTCTGGCTCCACGCCTCGCTCAACCGACGCCTGCTTCGTCCAGACTTTCCCGAGGACCAGCGCAAAAGGGCCACGATCCTGTTCAGCGCCGGCGTCCTGTTCTACGGCATCGCCACCGGTATCGCGTTCCTCAATCCCTACCTGTGCCTCGGTTTCCATGGCGCCCTCGCCTTGTATTACGCCTTCGACCCGATCTCCCGCCGGGTGGCAAGGCAACAAGCCGGGTAGACGAGTCGATCGGATCCGAATGCTGGCGGCGGCCAGGCGGGGGCATCACCGTATTGACGGCGACCGCCCGGGTGTTGGAAGGTCTC
Organism: Acidimicrobiales bacterium; assembly: GCA_035948855.1. Classification (GTDB taxonomy): domain Bacteria; phylum Actinomycetota; class Acidimicrobiia; order Acidimicrobiales; family RAAP-2; genus DASZIT01. The sequence continues at coordinate 3,770 of DASZIT010000097.1, forward strand.
GGGATGGGATCGGATCGGATCAGGCTCGGCGTCATCGGAGTGGGCAACATCGCCCGACTGAATGTTCAGGGCTACCTGGATCACCCGGACTG
>DASZIT010000098.1:0-3234 GCA_035948855.1 Acidimicrobiales bacterium
TCGTCGGGCTTCAGCCCCCAGGTGGAGGCCAGGGCGTCGGCCAGCGCCGACTCCTCGTCGAGGAGCTCGCCGGCCCGGTCCCGTACCCGACGGGGTTCGACCACCACCACCACCGCGTCGTCACCCAGCAGATCGGTGATCAGCTGGTCGCCGTCGGTCAGGAACGGCAGCCACGACTCCATCCCGTCGAACAGCTCGCCGTCGGCGATCCGCTCCCATTGGTGGCGTCCCCACGGCGCCGAGCCGACCAGCCCGGCGGCCCGGCGGCGCATGGCGTCGTCGGCGACCAGCTCGCGACATCCGAACAACTCGACGGTGTCCAGGTCGTCGATCGACCGTTGATCGGCCACGTCGAAGCGGGTCAGCCGGTCGACCTCGTCGCCCCACAGGTCGATGCGGATCGGATCGTCGGCGGTCGACGGGAAGACGTCGACGATCCCACCCCGGACGGCCAGCTCGCCCCGGTGCTCGACCAACGATTCGCGCCGGTAGCCCATGCCCACCAACTGGGTCACCAGTCCGTCGACGGCGATCCGGTCGCCGTGGGAGACGACCACCGGCCGGGCGGCGGTCTTCCAGGGACCGAGTCGCTGGAGGACGGCCTTGATCGGGGCGACGACCACCTGCGGCCCCCGGTCGGCCGATCCCCCGCCCAACTGCCACAGCAGTCGCAGCCGCTTGCCCATGGTCGACACATCGGGGCTCACCCGCTCGAAGGGAAGGGTCTCCCAAGCCGGGAACACGTCGACCCCCCCGGGATCGTCCGGGTGGTCGGGATCGCCGAGTTGGGTGAGGGCCCCGAGGTCGTGGGCGAGCTGGTCGGCCGCCGAGCCGGTGGGGGTGACGACCAGCACCGGGCGCCGGCTGCCCAACCGGATCAACCCGGCCAGCACGAAGGCCTGGGCGGGGGTAGCCACCGCCAGAGTGGCGGTGGACGCGCCGACGACCCGCGTCAAGGCGGGCTCGTTGCGAAGCAGGGCAGGGAGCGAGCGGAGGCTCACCCGTTCAGGGTATCGGGATTGATTGCTTTCCCCGCACCCTCACCGGTGGCGGGGCTCCCACCGGAATTTCCAGAGGGCGAAGGCGAAGGCGCCGGCCGCCCAGACCAGCATGATGAGGATGTCGCCGGCCTGAAACCCCGACCCGGGCCCGGTCTCGAACGCACCGACCAAGCCCTTGACCAGGTGCCGTACCGGGAAGAAATCGGCGATCTTCGCCAGGATCGACGAGTTGTTGATCGGGTAGAAGACCCCGGAGATGAAGACGATCGGAAAGGCGGTGCCGTTGATCACCGCCGGCGCCGCCTCCCCATTGGGAACCAGGGCGGTCACCGCCAGACCCAGGGCGGAGAAGGTCAGCACCCCGATCAGGATGGTGATGGCGGCGGCGCCGGAATGGTACGGGAAATGCAGGTTGAACCCGGCCATGCCGATGGACACCACCAGGATGGTGATGAGGGCGACATTGATGATGACGCTCCCGACGATGCCGGCGACGTAGGAGAGCAGGGACATGGGGGTGCCGCGCATTCGCTTCAGCACTCCGGAATCCCGGCGGATGCAGAGGGTGATGCCCAGGTTGATGTAGCAGGCGGAGACCAGCCCGAAGACCAGCATGGCCACCACCAGGTACTGGTTGTAGCGCAGGGTGGTGTCGTGGACCTTCCCGCTCCCGGCGCCGGTGCCGATGACCAACAGGAAGATGACCGGGAACATGAAGGTGAACACCGCCGCCATCGGGTTCCGCCAGTAGATCTTCTGCTCGTAGCGAACCTGGTCCTTGGCGATGAGGAGGTCGTTCACTGGTGGCCGTCCGCGGGATCGCCGCCGTCGCACTGATCGCCACCACCAAGCCCGCCGCTGGCCGGGTGGAGGCGGGCGGCCTCCTCGGCGGTGACCAGTCCGTTCAACCGCTCGAGCTCACCGTCGAAATCACCGGTGAGGGCCAGGTAGACATCCTCGAGCGAGGGCCTCTGCACGGTCAGGTGTTCGAGTTTCTCCCCCCGGGCGACCGCCCAACCGGTCAGGTCGTGGAGGAAGGCGGTGGCGTCGGGAAGACAGAACTCCACCGCCCGCTGCCGTACCCGCGGGAAGACGTCGGCGGGCGTCGGCAGATCGTCCAACACCACTCCGTGCGGCAAGGTGAACCTCACGGTGGTCACGCCGGCATCACGACCTCCGAGGGTGTCCGGCGGACCCGAGGCCACCACCTTCCCGGCGGCAATGACGGTGACCATGTCGGCCAGCGCCTGAGCCTCATCCATGTAGTGGGTGGTGAGGACTACGGTCCGGCCCTCGGCACACAACCCCTTGACCAGTTCCCACGACTCGCGTCGAGCCGAGGGGTCGAAGCCGGTGGTGGGCTCGTCGAGGAAGATCAGCTCCGGATCCCCGATCAACGCCAGCCCGAGATCGAGGCGGCGCTGCTGGCCGCCGGAGAGCGTCTTGATCTTGGCCCCCTGCTTGAGTTCGAGTCCCACCAGATCGACGACCTCATCCACCGGTCGCGGGTTCGGGTAGACACCGGCCCGCTGGGTGATGGCCTCGGTGACGGTGAGGAACGGGTCGACGGCGCACTCCTGGAGCACGATGCCGATCTTGGCTCGCAGGTGCCGGTCCCGATGGGAGGGATCGCTGCCGAGGACCGATACTTCCCCGCCGTCACGATGATGGAAGCCCTCGAGAATCTCGACGGTGGTCGTCTTGCCAGCACCATTGGGCCCGAGTAGGGCCAGCACTTCACCGCGCCGGACCTCGAAGTCGATACCCCGCACCGCCTCGAAACCTCCGTAGGCCTTGGTCAGGCCCTTCACGGAGATCACGGTGTCGCTGTCATGAACCACTCCGGCGAGCGTACTGCCTGGCCAGGAAAACTTCTTCGCGAACTGGGGTTATTTAGCGATTCCTTAGCGTATCCACAGGTTTGCGACGCGTCGTCGCGGGCGCGTCATCGAGAGAACCGCGCGTCGACGGTGCAATTCAGGTGGTGGTGTTCACCCGGTTCATAGCTGCCTCCACCCCGTCGGCCAGCACCGCCTCCACCGCGTCGGCGGCCTCGACCACCGCCACGGCCAGCAGTTCGCGCTGGGCCGCCCCGGGCCGCTTGAGCACGAAGTCGGCGCCGGGCTGGCGGCCCGGAGGCTTTCCGATGCCGATCCGCACCCGGAGGTAGCCATTGGCCTTCAGGTGGCTGTCGACCGACTTCAGCCCGTTGTGGCCGGCACTCCCGCCCCCC
>DASZIT010000099.1:0-12407 GCA_035948855.1 Acidimicrobiales bacterium
CGTAAGCCGTCCTTGAGGTCGGCCCCAATCTGCTTCGACCAGAACCGGAGCCACTCCGGCGGGTTATCGATCATTTCCTTGATCTCTGGGATGTGCTGCGCCTGCTCCTCGGTCAGTGCGAGGCCGAAGTCGAAGGCGAAATCGGTGTTGTAGGTGGAGACGTAAGGTAACTGCCAACCCATCCGCTGCTTGTAGGCCGTCAGCCGATCGATCGGCGCCCGGGAGAAGGCGATCAGCGTCACGTCGCAGTGGTTCAGGTGAACGAGTGTGCCGTCGAGCCCGTCGACCAGGCCGGTGCAGCCGGGGCAGGCGCCGAGCGTGTAGTCAGGGCCGAACATCGCGTTGTAGGCCAGCAACTGTGAGCGCCCGTCGAAGAGCTCGTGAAGGGTCTTCTTGCCGTCCTCGGTGTCGAACTCGTAGTCCTTCTCCACCCGGACCCAGGGGAGATCCAGTCGCTTCCGCTTGATCTCCTCGTTTCGCTCCGCCTGCTCCGCCTCGAGGTGCGCGAGCTCCTCTCGGGCCGTCTGCCACTCCTGGCGCGTTCCGACCTTGTGCATAGCCATCCCATCTCCCTCCGGTTGCCACTCGAGCGCTCCCGACGCCACCCGAACCCATGGTTGGATCGGAGGCTACCGGGGACAGTAAATGAGACGGGCGACGACCGGGAAACTCATCGGAACCGTCCTCCGGGTGCCAGTGGCGGCGACGAGACGCATGGAGATTTGGTACCGAGTCGACGTTCGGGATGGCCACCAGTGTCTCTCGCGGGAGAACCAAAGGTCGCGAACGTCGCCGCGCCGCGTCGCTAGCTCGACCCGTTGGTGGTCTCGGTGTGCCGGACCCAGGTGGCGTACATCTCGGCGTACCGACCCCCTCGGGCCACCAGCTCATCATGAGATCCGACCTCCACGATGCGCCCGTCGTCGACCACCACGATCCGGTCGGCCCGCATGGCGGTGGACAGGCGGTGGGCGATGAGGATGGCGGTGCGGTTCTCCAGGAGGACGTCGAGGGCGGCTTCGATCTTGGTCTCGGACTGGAGATCGAGGTTGGAGGTGGCCTCGTCGAGGACGAGCACCCGGGGGTGGGCCAGGAAGGCCCGGGCCAGCGCGAGCAGCTGGCGCTCCCCCGAGGACAGGGTCTGTCCCCGTTCGTGGACGACGGTGTCGACGCCGTCCGGGACCCGCTCGATCACCTCTTCGAGACCGACCGCCCGCACCGCCTCCTGGATCTCCTCGTCACTGGCGTCGGGACGGGCGAAGGCGATGTTCTCGCCGATGGTCCCGGCGAACAGGAACGGCTCCTGGGGCACCACCCCGAGTTGCTGGCGCAGCGATCGCAGGGTCACGTCCCGGAGGTCGTGGCCGTCGATGAGGACCCGGCCTGAGGTCGGGTCGTAGAACCGGGTGACCAGTTTGGCCAGGGTGGACTTGCCGGCGCCGGTCGGTCCCACGAAGGCCACCGTCTCGCCCGGCTCGATCCGGAGGTCGACATCGGAGATGACTTCGACCCCGGGGTCGTACCCGAAGGACACATGGTCGAAGACGATCTCGCCTTCGATGTGGGGCAGGTCGACGGCGGTGGGGGACGCCCGGACCGTCGGCTCGGTGTCGCTGAGCGCCCGGAGCTTGAACACCGAGGACTGGCCCTGCTGGAGGGTGTTGTACTGCTGGACCAGCAGCTGGATCGGCTGGAAGAACCGGTTGAGGTAGAGGAAGAAGGCCACCAGGCCGCCGATCGACAGGGTGTGGTGGACCACCATGGTGCCGCCGATGGCCAGCAGCGCGCCCTGGGAGAGGACGCCGAGCAGCTGGGTGCCGGGTCCGTAGATGGCGTTGACATGGGCGGTGTAGATGTTGGCGTCCCGGTAGTCGCCCACCACGTTGCGATGGTGGACGACGTTCTGGCGCTGCCGGTTGTGGGCGGTGACGATCCGCACCCCGTGGAGGCTCTCGGACAGGTCGGCCAGCACGTTGGCGATACCGTCCCGGACCCGGTCGTAACCGCGTTCCGAGGCGCGCTTGAACCAGAGAGTGGCGGCCACCAGCGCCGGGATGATCAGCAACACGGTGATGAGGGCCAGCTGGACATTGATGGTGAAGAGCACCACGGTGATCACCACCATGGTCAGCGCCTGGAGGGCCAGCTGCCAGAGCCCATCCTGGAGGAGTTGCTGGAGGTTCTCGATGTCGCTGGTCATCCGGCTCATCAGCACGCCGGCCTTCTCGTCGGTGAAGAAGCCAAGGGACAGCCGCTGGAGGTGGGCGAAGATCTTGACCCGCAGGTCGTTCATGACCCAGGCGGCGATCCGGCCGGTGACCTGCACCTGCACCCGCTGGGCATAAGAGGTCACCACGATGAACACCAGGTACAGCGCGGCGGTGATCGCCACCACCTTGAAGTTCCCGTGGTGCGGGACCATTCCGTCGTTGATGGCGATCTCGGTGAGCTTCGGCCCGGTCTGGGACAGGACGGCGATGACCACCACCAGCAGGCCGGCCAGCGCGGTCATCCCCGGGTACTTGGAGATCAGCCGCCAGAGGGTCAGCCGCCGGATCTCTTCCTCCGACCCGTTCTGGTTGAAGACGATGTCGGGCTCGGGGTGCTCCGGCTCGTCGGCCAGCAGCCGGTCGACCCCGTCCTGGAGCTCGGACGGGATCCCCCCGAAGGGGAGCCCGGGCGCCGCCGGCCTCCCGAACCCACCCGGGGCGCCGCCACCGAATCCACCGCCCCAGGTCATCGGCCCACCCCTTCCGGTTCGGCTTCGAGCTCGCCCGCCTGGGCCAGGACATCGGCGTACAGCGGGGTCGTGGCCAGCAGCTCGGCGTGGGTGCCGTCGGCCACGATCTTCTGGCTGTCGAGCAGCACCACCCGATCGGCCAGCGAGATGGTCGAGAGCCGGTGGGCGATGATCAGGGTGGTCCGCCCCTCCATCAGCACGGCGAGGTTGGCATGGATCTCCTGCTCGACCTGGACATCGATGGCACTGGTGGCGTCGTCGAGGATGAGGACCGGGGGGTTCACCAGCAGCGTCCGGGCGATGGCGATGCGTTGCCGCTGGCCACCCGACAGGGTGTAGCCCCGCTCGCCCACCACGGTGTCGTAGCCGTGCTCCAGGTGGCTGATGAACTCATGGGCGCCGGCGGCCCGGGCCGCGGCCTCGACTTCGTCGATGGAGGCCCCGGGCTTCCCGTAGGCGATGTTGTCCCGCACCGAGACGGAGAAGAGGAACGGCTCGTCGAGGACGATGCCGACGTTGGCCCGCAGACTGGCCAGGGTCACCTCCCGGATGTCGTGATCATCGATCCGGATCGAGCCGGCGTTCACGTCATAGAAGCGGGTCAGCAACCGGGCCACCGTGGACTTGCCGGCACCGGTCCGCCCGACCAGCGCCACCGTCTCCCCGGGGGCGATGTGGAGATCGAAGTCGGCGAGCACCAGGCGCTCATCGTCGGGGTTGTAGGAGAAGTCGACGTGGTTGAACCGGATGTCGCCGCGGACGTCCTGGAGGTCGACAGCGCCGGGAGAGTCGGTCACCGTGGGTTGCTCGTCGAGGATCTCGTAGATCCGGTCGGCGGAGGCGGCCGCCCGCTGCCCCATCATGATCAGCATCCCCAGCATCATGAACGGGGCCTGCAGCATCAACAGGTAGGAGTTGAAGGCGAGGATGGCGCCGACGCCCAGGCCGCCGTGGATGACCATGTAGCCGCCGAACACCAGCACCAGGGCCAGCCCGACCTGCGGCAGGTTCTGCACCAGCGGGGTGAACTGGGCCCGAAGGTCGGCGTCTTTGATGTAGCCCCACTTCACTTTCTCAGCGGCCCCCGAGAGGGCTCGGAGCTGCTGCTCCTCGGCGGCGAACGACTTGACCACCCTGACCCCGTTGACGTTCTCGTCGACGATGGTGGCGACATCGGCCAGGCGGGCCTGGATGATCCACGACACCGGGAACATCGACTTCCGCATCTTCACCCCGGTGAAGTAGACGAAGGGCATGGTGGCCATGGCGATGAAGGCCAGCGGGACGTTGATGGAGAGCATGAAGACGAAGGCGATCACCGCCATCGAGCACTGGACCAGGATCAGCGGGGCAAAGGTCATGTACATCTGCACCGAGCGGATGTCCGAGTTGGCCCGGGAGATCAGCTGACCGGATTGGACCCGGTCGTAGAACGAGAACGACATCCGGGTCAGGTGCTCGTAGATGATGTTCCGGAGGTCGTACTCGATGTTGTAGGCGGTCTCGAAGAGGTACAGCCGGGAGATGTACCCGGCCACCCCGCCGAGCAGACCCAGCCCGACGATCCACCATACGTAGTGGTTGAGGGGGACGGTGTGCTTGACGATGGAGTTGTTCAACGCGTGATTCAACAGGTTCGGGATCTGCACCTGGAGGATCAGCCCGATGAAGGCCAGCACCAACGAGGTGACGAACATCCCCTGATGGGCCTTCATCACCGGGAGGGCCCGGCGCAACCACGACAGCGACTTGTCGGGGTCGATGGTGGCCCGCGGGGCGTCGTTACGGGCGACTTCGGCCATCGGGACGAACTCGGTGGCGGGCTCGGCGATGCCACGATGGTGGCGGCGGAAGGTCGGGACGTTCACGAGCCGGACCTTCGGGCCGCACGGTAGGCGATGAAGGCATGGCGCCAGGCGGCCAGGCCGTCGAGGGCGCGTTCGGTCTCCACCGGGTCGTCGAGGCACCCGGCGATGTCGCAGAGTCGGGCGGTGACGGCGGCGTCGGCCGCGGTGAGCACGGTCAGCCCGCTGTCGGTGAGGGCATGGTCGACCCGCCGCCGGTCCGACTCGTCCGGACGCCGCTCGACCAGCCCGCGGGCCACCAGGCCGTCGATGATGGCGGTGATGCTGGGCGGCCGCACCGCCAGCCGTTCGGCCAGCGCCGACGAGAACGCGGAGCTCTCGTCCAGGAGACCCAGCACCCGGTACTGGGGGACGGACAGGTCGACCGAACCGAGGCCGATCTCGACCTGTTTGGCCATCCAAGCGGCCGTCCGACCGACGGTTTCCCGCTCTCGTATCCGGGCGCGCTCGCCCGCTGGTTTGGAACTCACATAGTTAGACTATCGAAGGAACTCCGGGCGTCGTTCGGGCCCCGTGCGTCCGGGGGGTTCCCGGGACCTTCGGGTGCCGGGTGGCTAGGAGACGAGTCCGGCGGTGGAGATGTTCAAGCCATCGGCGGTCCGGGACCGGTGCACGACCTGCAGCTCGGAGAACTCGGCCAGGCCCCAGGGACCGTTCTCGACCCCGATCCCGCTCCACTTGAAGCCGCCGAAGGGCTGGGCCGGACCCAGGGCCAGGTGGGTGTTGACCCAGGCGGTGCCGCACTCGAGCTGGCCGGCCACCTCCGAGGCCCGGTCGACGTCGGGGCCCCACACCGATCCGGACAGTCCGAAGTGGGTGGCGTTGGCCCGCTCGACGGCGTCGTTGACGTCGCGGTAGGAGATCACCGGCAACGCCGGGCCGAACTGCTCCTCGTCGACGATCCGGGTGCCGTCGGTGAGCCCGGCCAGGATGGTGGGCTCGAAGAAGTAGCCCGGACGGTCCATCGGGTGGCCCCCGGTGACGGCCTTGGCCCCGCCGGAGATGGCGTCGGCCACCAGCTCCTTGACCCGCTCGAATTGCGGAGCATTGTTGATCGGGCCCAGTTGGGAATCGGGCTCGGTCCCGTCTCCGACCTTGGTCGATGACGCGTGGGCGGCGAGGGCGTCGACCACATCGTCGTAGATGCTCTCGGGCACGTAGACCCGCTTGATGGCCGAACACACCTGGCCGTTGTTGTTGAAGGCGCCGGCGAAGACGGCCTTGGCCACCCAGGCGGGATCGGTCCCCTCCAGCACGATGGCCGGATCGTTGCCGCCGAGCTCGAGGGTCACCCGCTTGAGGTCGGGGGCCGCCGACTGGGCCACTTTCTTGCCGGTCTCGATGGATCCGGTGAAGCTGATCTTCCGAGGGACCGGGTGCCCGGTCATCCAGGCGCCCAGGTCGTCGCCTCCGCTGACCACGTTCAGGACCCCGGGGGGTAGCGCCGAGCGCAGCAATTCCGCCGTCTTCAGGGTGGCCAGGGGGGTGAAGGGCGAGGGCTTGAGGACCATGGTGTTGCCGGCCAGCAGCGCCGGGGCGATCTTCCAGAAGGCCAGGGTGAGGGGGAAGTTCCACGGGGTGATGGCGGCCACCACCCCGAGCGGGCGTCGGATCACGTCGACCAGCGCGTCGGCGTCGTCCTGGATGGTCTGCGACGGGGTCTCGAGGTTGGCGAAGTACTGGCACCAGATGGCGGCGGCGAAGACCTCGATGTTGGCGTCTCCCAGCGGCTTGCCCTGTTCGGCGGTGAGCACCGGGGCAATCTCCCCGGCCGAGGCGAGCAGAACGTCGGCCATCTTCAGCAGGGCCGCCCGCCGGGCCGCCTCGTCCGACTTCCAGTCCTGGAAGGCCTTGGCCGCCGAATCGAACGCCGCGTCGAGCTGGGTCCGGCTGCATTCCGGCGCATGGGCAAAGACCTCGCCGGTGGCCGGATTGTGCACCCCGAAGGACTCTCCGGCCGGGACGGAGTCGCCCCCGATGGTCATGACGAAGTCGGACATGTTTCCCCCCAATTGTTCGCAGGTTCCGGGTTGTCCCCGAAAAAGAGCTAAGACCTCATCCGGCCGGGATGTCAAGGCGGGGCAGTCGGGGGCGGGGCGAAGGCGACCGAGGTCAGCTCTCCGGCTCCCTTTTGCGACGCTGTCCACCGGCTCCGAGGCCAACCAGTTGCGCTTCGTTCACTTTCCGGTCACGCTCCTGTGTAGTAAACCCGCGGGCGCCTGGCCCGGTGGGGAGGGGGGAATGATGGGGGACGGCGCGAAGGGCGCGGGCGGGGCATCGTTCGATCGGCGGATCTTCCTGGGCGGGGCGCTGGCCGCCGGGGCGGGGGTGCTGGCTGCGGCCTGCGGGTCATCGCCGACGGTATCGAAGGCCGCCACCACCCTGCCCGCCGGGTCGGACCTCGGCGCCATCGAACACGTGGTGTTCCTGATGCAGGAGAACCGGTCGTTCGACCACTACTTCGGCGCCTACAAGGGAGTGCGCGGATTCGGTGATCACCCGGCCGGCCGCCTGGGGGCGTTCTCCCAGCCCTTCCCCGGGAACACCTCCCGGACCCCGACCGGCCGCCAACTCCCCTTCCATCTCGACGTGGCCACCGGCATGGGGGAGTGCACCCACGACCTGACCCACAACTGGCTGCCCCAGCACCTCTGCCGGAACAACGGGGCCATGGACGGATTCGTGACGACCCACACCTCGACCCAGTACGAAGGCCCGGCCAACGGGCTCATCACCATGGGCTACCACACCCGAGCCGACATCCCCTATCACTACGCGTTGGCCGATGCCTTCACCATCTGCGACGGTTACCACTGTTCGATCATGGGACCGACGCACCCCAACCGGCTGATGTCGGTGTCGGGCACCATCGACCCCGACGGCCAGCACGGCGGGCCGGTGTTGATCACCAATCCGTCGCCCGACGCCCGCTTCAGTGTGAACTGGCCGACCATGCCCGAAGTCCTGGAGGACGCCGGGGTCTCGTGGAAGGTCTACACACCGCCGGACGCCGAGTACCGGGTGGACTCCCCGCTGGTCATGCTGGTTTCTGATGCCATCCTCCCGTATTTCTCCCAGTACTCGAGTCCGGCCTCTCCGCTCTACCAGAAGGCGTTCGTCCCTACCTTCCCCAACGATTTCGCCCAGGACGTGAAGAGCGGAACCCTGCCCAAGGTGTCATGGATCATCCCGCCCCTCGGCTACGACGAGCACCCTCCGGCCCCGCCCGCCCTGGGGGCGTGGTTCATCGACCAGGCCCTCCAGACCCTGATCTCCAATACCGAGGTGTGGTAGAAGACCGTCCTGTTCATCATGTACGACGAGAATGACGGCATCTTCGATCACGTTCCCCCTCCCACCCCGCCGCCGGGCACCCCGGGTGAGTTCCTGACCGTGAACCCGTTGCCCGCCGACGCCCAGGGCGTCGCCGGGCCGATGGGGCTGGGGTTCCGGGTCCCGATGCTGGTGGTGTCGCCCTTCAGCCGGGGCGGCTACGTGGCCTCCGAGGTGTTCGATCACACGTCTCAGTTGCGCTTCCTCGAGGAGCGGTTCGGAGTCCGGGCCCCGAACATCTCCGCCTGGCGACGCCGGACGGTGGGAGACCTGACCTCCACCCTGCAGATGGGAAAGCCCGACGCCACCCGACCCAACCTCCCGTCCACCGCCGGCGACACGGTGGCCGGGGTCACCGCCGAGGGCTGTCAGTCAACGGACATCGTCGAGATCGACAGCGGCCAGCCCCCCTACCCGATGGCCGCCGTCCAGGTGATGCCTACCCAGGAACCCGGCGCCCCCCGGCGGATCCCCGGTCACTGAAGGGCCGGCCGGAGCGGCCCGTGCGGTGGCCGGCCGAGGCGCGCCTGGAGGGCGTTAACCGGTAGCCGCCGCCAATGTCGACCGACGGTTACCATGCTCGGATGGACGCCAACAACGACAACCCGGTGGGCTACGCGACAGATATCAAGCCGCTCTTCCGTGAGCGCGACCGTGAGTCGATGAACCGGCATTTCGATCTGTGGTCCTACGACGACGTGCGTGCTCACGCGTCGGCGATCCTCGATCAGGTGCAGAACGGCACGATGCCCTGCGATGGCGCCTGGCCGGCTGAGCGGGTCCAGGTATTCCGGGGATGGGTCGATTCCGGGATGGCGCCGTAAGCCGGTGGACTGACCGGGGTGTGTCCGGGGAGGCACCCGGACAGCGACCGAGGCCGCTCGGTGGGCGGTGCCGGTCAGACCGGGAGCGGGTCGGGCTCCGGCCGACTGGGCTCGATGGCCGGCTCGGGCACCGCCTCATCCCCTCCGGCCGACAGGTGGGGGAGGTGCTTGTCGAGCCAGTCGGGGAACCACCAGTTGGACTTGCCGAACAGGAACATCAGGGCCGGGACGATGGTCATGCGGATGATCAGCGCGTCGATGAGGATCCCGGCGGCCAAACCGAGCCCGAATTCCTTGATGACCCGCTGGCCGCCGAACATGAACGAGCCGAACACCAGGATCATGATGAGGGCGGCGGCGGTGATGGTCTTGCCGGTGGCAGCCAGTCCCTTGCGGACCGCCTCCTTGGCGTCGCCGCACTTGACCCATTCCTCGTGGATGCGGCTGACCAGGAAGACCTCGTAGTCCATCGACAGTCCGAAGAGGATGGCGAACAGCATGACCGGTAGGAATGACTCCACCGGTCCGGCGCGGTTCACCCCGAAGATGGCGCTCAACCAGCCCCACTGGAAGACGGCCACCAGCACCCCGAACGCCGCCCCGATGGACAGCAGGTTCATGACCGCGGCGGTGAGGGGGATGATCAAACTCCGGAACACCAGGGCCAGCAACAGGAAGGAGAGCACCACCACCAGTCCGATGAAGAGCGGAAGCTTGGAGGTCAACACCTTGGAGAAGTCGGCGAAGATGGCGGTGTTCCCCCCCACGTAGACGGCGACATTCGACCCGGACACCACTTGCGGGACGGTTTGGGTGCGGAGGTGGGTGATCAAGTTGGCGGTGGCGGCGTCCTGGGGCGACGATGCCGGATAGACCTGAACCAACGAAACCTGCTGGCCGTTCTGGACGGGAAAGATGACCGGCGGGGAGACCCGGGCGACGTCGGGCTGGGTCTTGACCACCGCGGCGAGTTGGTTGATGACCTGGCTGTTGGCGGTGCCGGGGTTGACGGTGACCAGCTCCAGCGGCCCGGTGAAGCCCGGCCCGAAGCCCTTGGCCAGGAGGTCGTAGGCCTGACGGGTGGTGGTCGACGTCGGATCGTTGCCCTGGTCCGAGTTGCCGAGGCGCAGGGAGAAGAACGGCAGGGCCACCAGCACGATGACGATGAGGGCGAGCACCGCCGGCAACCCCGAGTGGCGCTGGATCAATCCGGCATACCGGGGCCAGAAACCGGTGTTGCCGCTCCCGACCACCCGCGGGCCGGTGGTGGCCAGTTCGCGCTTCTGGCGCCGGCTGAGCACCTTGGGCCCGATGAACCCGAGGAAGGCGGGGAGCAGGGTGAGGGCGGCCAGCATGGTGAAGGCCACCCCGATGGCGGCGGCGACGGCCAGGCCGTAGAGGAAGCTCACCCCGAGGGCGAACATGCCGAGCAGGGCGATGCACACGATGATCCCGGCGAAGAGGACGGCCCGACCCGAAGTGTTCACCGCGTTGACGATCGAATCCTCGGTGTCGTTACCGGCGATGAGGCCCTGTCGGTGTCGGGTCACGATGAATAACGCATAGTCGACCCCGACCCCCAGCCCGATGAGCGCCACCAGCTCCACCGAGAACTGGGGCATCTTCAACAGGTGGCTCAGGAGCCCGATGACGCCGATGGCGGTGCCCAGCGAGGCCAGCGCCGAGATCAGCGGAAGCGCCATCGCGAATCCGGACCGGAAGATGAAGGCCAGGACCATGGCGGCCAGGAAGACGCCCAGCAGCGTGCTGATGCCGCCGAAGGATTGCGGATTGGAGGCTTCGGCCAACTGGCCCGCCACCGCCACCTTCAGGTTCGGACCTTGGGCGGTCTTCGCCGCCGTCACGAACTGCTTGGCCAACGACGTGTTGTTGCCGAGGTTCTCCTGGTTGAAGGTCACCGTCACGAACCCGATGGTGCCGTCGGGGCTGATGTGGGACGAAGCCGATGGCAGCGACCACCTGGCCGGCGAGAAGTTGGAAACGTGGGGCACGGTGCCGACTTTGGCGATCATGCTGTCCACGCTGGCTTGGACGGCGGGGTCGGTGACTTTGGTGCCGCCAGAGGCTTGAAACACGATCTGCTCGGTGTCGCCGGATTGTTTGGGCGCCGCCGACTGCAGCAGGGAGAGCGCCTGGGTCGATTCGGTATGGGGGAGGGTGAAGCTGTTGGAGTAGGCGGTGCCGATGGCGTTGGAGAGGAACGAGGCCCCGACCAGGGCCACCAGCCAGAACAGCAGTACCCAGCGGCGATGGCGGACACACCATGAAGCGAGCGATTTCATTGGGGAGGATTCCTTGCGATTGTGGTTCGGGTGGCGAGTCGGCGTCGGCCTAGGTTCAACGTCGACGATCTTGGCGGGAACGGTGTCCCGATCACAGATCCGGGCTTGCCCTCTGAGCCGAAAGCTCGCCCCGTGCGGCCTTTTCCGGAGCCAATGCTACTAGAGGACGGGCGGCCGGCGACATTCGAGCCCGGGGCCGATCCGGCGTGGACCATGATGACCGGATGGATGTTTCCGAGCGTCTGGTGCCACTGAACGGTGCTTTCAATTTTCGCGATCTCGGTGGCTACCCGGCCGGGGACGGCGAGGTCGTCCGCCGCGGCCGCCTGTTCCGGAGCGACGGGCTCCACCGGCTCACCGACGCCGACATCGACATCCTCCGTTCCATCGGGCTCGCCACCATCATCGACCTCCGGACGCCGGGCGAGGTGGAGCACACCGGCCGGGGATTGTTGGGAGACGAAGCCATCGGCTATCACCATCTGGCCGTCGTGCAACGGGGTGGTGGCGAGGCCGTCGGAGCCCCGGCCCCGGCCGGTGACGACCTGGCCGAGCGGTATCTCTGGTATCTCGACACCGGCCGCCAGGCCCTGGTCGAGGCGATCGGCCTGGTGTCGGAGCCCGCCAACTACCCGCTGGTCTTCCACTGCACCGCCGGCAAGGACCGGACGGGGGTGCTGGCCGCCCTGGTTCTGGACATCCTCGGTGTCGAACGGGAGGTCATCGTGGCCGACTACGTGATCACCGCCGACCGGTTGGAGCTCATCATCGACCGGATCCGCGCTGATCCGACCTACTCGGCTGGGATGTCGAAGGTCCCCGCCTCCCGCTTCACCGTGGAAGCCGGCACCATGGAGCGATTCCTCGACGAGCTCCACGCCATCTTCGGGGGGGCCCGGTCATGGGCCGTCGGGGCCGGGGTGTCGCCGGCTGACCTCGACCGGATGAGAGCCGACCTGCTCGAACCGGCCGGATAATCCGCTCCCGGGTCGGGCCGGATGGCTGGTCGGCGGCCGAATCCGTTCTCGCGGCGGCCGAGACGGTGATGTGGTGGAGAATGGTGGCGAGCCCCGGTGCCCACCCGGTGGTTCGAAGGAGTCAGTCATGAGCCAAGCCGCCGAGGTTGTGATCATCACCGTGGCCGCCGGGATGCTGGCGCTGGTCGCGTTCATCGGCCTGATGGTGTGGCGGATGGTGCGGAAGGTGCGGAGATGGCGGGGCCGCCTCGAGCTGGTCCTGCCCCGGGCGATGTCCAAGCCGGGTCCCGACCTGCTGGCCTCCGGCTGGTCCCACGCCTACCGGACATCACTGGCGGCGGGTGCCATGGTGAAGAACGGGAGCC
>DASZIT010000100.1:0-29298 GCA_035948855.1 Acidimicrobiales bacterium
CACGGTCCCCCCGACCACCACCACCACCTATTACTCGCCGCCGGCGTCGACCTACTACGTCCCGTCGCCGAATCCCACCTGCGCACCGCCGTGTTGAGCGACGGCCCGCCCCCGACGTCGAAGTCAGCCGGACCCGGCGTCTGCGGCGTAGTCGGACGACGCTTCCGTTCGTGGAGTCGGACAGCCCGAATCGTCGCCGTTCTGGTGGGGATGGCCTGTCTGTGCGGGCAGGCCTTGCCGGCGGCCGCCCAGGTTGTCGCCGGCTCCGGCCCGTCCCCCCACCTCACGGCCCGGGATGTCCCGACCTCGCCCGGCTACTGGTTGCTGGGCGACGACGGCGGGGTGTTCTCCTACGGCGCGGCCCGCTTCTACGGCTCGATGGGCGGCCAGACCCTCAACCGGCCGACGGTGTGCATGGCCTCGACGGTCAACGGGCTCGGGTACTGGCTGGTAGCCCAGGACGGCGGCATCTTCTCGTTCGGAGGTGCGTCGTTCTACGGATCGACCGGGGGCCTGACCCTGGTCAAGCCGGTGGTGGGGATGGCCGCCACCCCGGACGGCGGCGGCTACTGGTTGGTGGCCACCGACGGCGGCGTCTTCTCCTTCGGGGACGCGGCTTTCTACGGCTCGACCGGCGCCATGGCCCTCAACCAGCCGATCGTCGGCATGGCCTCCACCCCCGACGGTCGGGGCTACTGGCTGGTCGCCTCCGACGGCGGCATCTTCAGCTTTGGGGACGCGGCCTTCTTTGGCTCGACCGGCGCCATGACCCTCAACAAGCCGGTGGTGGGCATGGCCGCCACCCCCGACGGCCATGGGTACTGGATGGTGGCCACCGACGGCGGCATCTTCTCCTTCGGTGACGCGCCGTTCCTGGGTTCGGCCGGCGGCGTCCCGTTGGTCAAACCCATCGTGGGGATGACCACCACCTCTACCGGCGATGGCTACTGGCTGGGCGCCCAGGACGGCGGGATCTTCACCTACGGCGACGCCACCTTCCAGGGCTCGCTGGCCGGGTCACCCCACGTGGCCTCGGTGGCGGCCATCTCCGGGGTGGGACGACCCGGAGGATGCCAGGGCACGGTGGTCCCCAACGACCTCCCCGTCCCCGGCGCCGGGGGCCCACCCGGCGAGGGGCAGTGGGTGCCGGCCACCCGGAACGTGGGCCCGACCCCGGCCGTCTACACCACCACCCTCCGCCCGTACCCCGGAGGCTCGTCGGCCGGGATCGCCTGGATGGACATGAGCCGCGCCAACCTGAGGCTGTACGCGGGACCGCCGTCCCAGCCCGCCGGGAATTACACCTATTCCGGCCAGGTGGTGCCCGGCGACCGGTCACGGCTGCTGGCCGCCTTCAACTCCGGCTTCCTGATGGCGGACACCGTCGGGGGTTGGTACTCACAGGGCCAGACGCCCCTCCCACTTCGCAATGGCACCGCCTCGTTGGTGATCTACAACAACGGGAAGGTCCAGATCGGCGCCTGGGGCTCGGAAGTCGGGATGTCTCCGGCGGTGTTCTCGGTGCGCCAGAACCTCGGGATGCTGGTCGACGGTGGGCGACCGGCGGCCAACCTCTCGGTGGGGGCCTGGGGTGCGGTGCTCGGCGGGGTCGGGGGTAACTGGCGCTCGGGGGTCGGTACCGACCGGTTCGGGAATCTCATCTACGTCGGGGGCCCGAACTTGCTGCCCGGCGACCTCGCCCATCTTCTGCTGGTGGCCGGGGCGGTCGAAGGCATGGAGCTCGACATCAACCCCCAGTGGGTGACGCTCTCCACCTACGCCACCGCACCCGGGCAGTCCAACCCGGGAGTCCTGACCGGCGGGAACCTGATCGGCGGCATGTACTACGGGCCCAACCGCTTCATCAGCTATTCGGAGCGCGATTTCCTGGCGCTAGTTTCCAGCTGAGAGGAACCGCTTGAGTTCGGCGGTCACGTCCTGCCGGATGATGGCAAACCCGGCCATGGCCGGGAGGTTGCCCGGCCCGCAGCCGTCGACCGCCCGCCCGATGAACGGCGCCCCGACCGGGAGGCTCATGTCCAGCGCCGGCCCGATGGCTCCCACCCCACCGTGGCCCGGGTTGATGAGGCACAGGTCGGTGAAGGCCAGATGGCCGGCGGTGGGCAGGGACACGAACTTCTTGGGTGGAGGAGCGGCATCGTAGGTGGCCTTGACCCAGGCCGGCATCACGTCGCGGTCCTCCGACCCGGTCATGTACAAGGAGGGCTTGGCCGGCAGATCGGGCGGGGGCGGCGAGGAGCCGGCGGCCAGCGCCACATAGACGGCGACCTCCGGACGTCCGGCGAATTGGATGGCGTCGAGGCCGCCGAGAGAATGGCCGACGATCCCGACCGTCCCGGGTCGCACCAGGTTGGCCAGCACCCCGACCCCGCCGGCGCTGTCGCCGAGCACCAGGGTCTCGGTGTCCAGCAGGACCTGGTAGTCGCTGGGCCCGGCGGGTGGCTTCGCCCCCAGATCGGTGAAGAACTCGGTCAGGTTGTGGGCGGTGAACTCCGGCGAGGCGACCACGAACCCCCACGACGCCAACCACGAGGTCAGGAACGTCGACTGGTCGCGGAACGAGTACAGCCCGGCGGCGAACAGGACCAATGGAAAGGGGCCGCGCTTCGAGGCGGCCACCCCGCCGTAGGCGGCTGTGGTGAACGACATCCCGATCGGCACCCGGGCGGCAAGGCCGGGTGGGAACCAGTCACGGAGGTCATAGGCGACCCGGGGATGGCCCACCGCCGCCGATCGATCGACCGGGTACCACACGTCCACCGGGCCACCGGGCAGGCGGAGTGTGGTGACACCGGCGGCGAACGGTCCGGGGCGGGCGTAGGGCCCGGACGGCGGACCACCGGTCGACGGACTCGACGAAGCGATGAGGACGGCGGCCACGGTGGCGACTCCGGCCACCAACACCACGCCGATCAGCCAGAGAAGGGGTGGCCGGAGCCGGGCGAGGACGGTGGTCGGGATGGTGACACCCTACCCAGGGCACGGTGATCTAGGGTCGCTCGGTGCGTCCCTTTCGAAGCCTGAAACGAAAGGTCGTCATCGGCCTGCTCGCGGCCATCGCGGTGTTCCTCATCGTGGCCGGGTGGTCGTATTTCAGTGCCATCACCGCCCCGGGAACCGACGGTCTGCAAGCCAAGAGCGTCGAGTGGGTCCGCTCCCACGGCGGCAGCGGGATCGTCCGATGGGTCGAGAACGAGTGGTACTCGCACCATCAGCCCCCGAAGGGTGGCAACGCCAATGTCGCGCTGGGCACCCACAAGGCCACTCCGTTCTCCACCGCCAACTATGCCAACGTCTCCCACCTTCCCCCGCCATCCTCCTTGCACCCGATCGTGCCCCGGCCGGTCGACGGTGAAGGTCAGTGGACCCCCGTCGGCCGCCTGGTCGGCGGGGTGCCGGCGGTGTACTCCACCTACCTCCGTCCCGACCCGGTGCACACCAGCCTCCTCACCGGGGTGGCGTGGATGGACACCAAACTGTTGAAGGCCACCCTGTTCTCCGGCACTGACGTCCCCGGCGTCCCCGGGTTCAAAGACGTGGCCCCACCGACCGCCGAGCAGGCCGGCCAGCTGGTCGCCCAGTTCAACTCCGGATTCCGCATGCAGGATTCCGACGGTGGCTACTACAGCGAAGGCCGGCTGATCTACACCATGCGCCCGGGCGCGGCCTCGTTGGTCATCTACAACAACGGCAAGGTCACGGTGGCCAAGTGGGGGCGGGACGCGACCATGGGGCCCAACGTGGCCAGCGTTCGCCAGAATCTGGATCTGATCGTCGACCAGGGCCACCTGGTTTCGGGACTCCAGTCCGACGCCACCGGCAAGTGGGGAGCCACCCTGGGCAACAAGCTCCTGGTCTGGAGGTCGGGCGTCGGGGTGACGGCCAACGGGGCGCTGGTTTACGCCGGGGGCCCGGGCCTGAGCGTCTACACCCTGGCCAACGTGCTCCTCCACGCCGGGGCGGTCCGGGCTATGGAGATGGACATCAACACCTACTGGGTCGACTACTTCTTCTTCAAGCCGCCAACCGGCAAGCCCGCCTCCCCCGCTAACGGCACCAAGCTGCTGAGCTCGATGACCGGCTCGCCCAACCGGTACTTCGAACCCTCGTCGCGGGACTTCGTCTCCATGTCCGCCGACCCGCAGCCGCCCGGGACATCGGCGACCGGCCGATAGGGCGTTGGCGGAGTAGATCCCGCCGAGCGGTGGACCCGGCGCCGGGCCGGGTCGGCCATGACCCCGTAGAGGGCGGCGACCGCCGCCAGCCCGGCGGCGGCGGCCAGCACCAGGGCGGTGATCGTGAACGCGTGCCGCACCTGGGCGGCATCGGCCAGGTTGCCAGCGAGGGAACCGAACACCGCGCCGCTCACCGCCAGCCCCAGGGCGGTCCCGATCCCCCGGGTCATGTTCAGCACCCCGGAGGCGAGCCCGGACTGCTGGACCGGGATGGCGGCCATGATCCCGGCGTTGTTGGGCGAGACGAACAGACCGAGGCCCACCCCGGTCAACGCCAGCAGGGACACGAAGCCCGGCGTGGTCGGGTCCCACGCCGCCAGCCCGACCAGGCCGAGCATCACCAGCACCATCCCGGCCACCCCCGGCGGTCCGACCCCCACCCGGTCAGCCAGATGACCGGCCAGGGGGGCGACGATGCCCAAGGCCAGCGGCATGGCCATCAACTCGATCCCCGACCGGGCCGAGCTGAAGCCGTAGCCGCGTTCGAGCAGGAAGGGCACGATCACCAACACCCCGAAGAGGACCATGAAGGACAGCGTCCCGCTCACGATCCCGGTACTGAAGCGGACCCGCCGGAACAGCGACAGATCCACCATCGGCTGGGGAAATCTCCGTTCCCGGGACACGAACCCGATCCCGAGGATCATCGCCATCCCGATGAGGCCGAGTATCCAGGGTGAGGTCCAGCCCTGGGCGTTCCCCAGCGAGATCACCGACACCAGCGCCACCACCCCGGGAAAGAAGAGTGCGAATCCGGACCAGTCGAAGCCGACCCGAGCCTGCAGGTGTCGGCTACGGGGGATGAACAACAGCCCGGCGATCACCCCGACCACCCCAACCGGCACGTTGACCAAGAACAGCAGCCGCCACCCGCCCACCGCCAACAGCAGGCCGCCGACCGAGGGCCCGAAGGCCAAACCCAGTGCCTGGGCGGCGCCCTGGATCCCGATCGAACGCCCGAGCCGGTGCCGAGGCACGGCCAGGGCGATGATGGCCACACTGTTGGCCTGCAACATGGCCGCCCCGACGGCCTGGAGCACCCGGCACCCGCACAGCACGTACAGGTTCGGCGCCAACGCGCAGAGGGAGGATCCGGCGATGAAGATGAGGAAGCCGTAGATATAGAGGAGCTTGCGCCCGAACATGTCGGCGAAACGACCGATGGCGGCGACGGTGGCCACCAGCACCAGCAGGTAGCTGAGGCCGACCCAGGTGACCGGGCCCACCCCCACCCCGAACGACCGCTCGAGGGTCGGGAAGGCCTGGGTGACGATGCTGGCATCGAGCTGGCCCATGAAGGCGCCGATGCACACCGCCGCCACCGCCAGCCGGTAGGCCCCGGGGCGGTCACGGATGAAGGCCGGGCGACGCGGCTCGACGATCAGCTGTCGCCATCCGGCCGGCTTCGGCTCGACGTCGGTCTCCACCCTTCCATGGTGGACGATGCCAATGCAGAAGTCGAATAGTGATTATTGATAGTTTTGATATGATTCGCAAATGGATCTACGCAGGCTCGAGCACTTCTTGGCGGTGGCCGACCACCAGGGGTTCACCGCCGCCGCCCGGGCGGTGTCGGTGTCCCAGCCCGCCCTGTCCCTGGCCGTCAAGGAGCTCGAGACCGAACTCGGCACCGTTCTCTTCCACCGACTGGGCCGGCGGGTGGTGGTGACACCGGCCGGGGCCGCCCTCATCGGTCCCGCCCGACAGGCCCTCCGGGACGTGGAGACCGGCCGCGCCGCGGTGGCGGCGGTGACCGGGCTCGAAGCCGGCAGCCTGGCCATCGCCAGCCTTCCTACCCTGGCCGCCGACCCGCTGGCCGGGCTCGTGGGCCGGTTCCGGCGCGCTCACCCGGCGGTGACCGTCGACCTGGCGGCGCCGGAAGATTCGGCCGGGGTGGTGGCCATGGTCCGGGATGGGCGGCGCGAGCTCGGCCTCACCGACTCCGACCGTCTGCCCGAAGGGCTGGTGGCCCATCCGCTCGGCGAACAGGCACTGGTGCTGGTGCTGCCGCCGGGGATGGCGCCAACCTGGTTGCAGACCCCGGCGGGAGGGAAGACCCGGGTGGACCTGTCCACCTTGACCGACCTCCCGTTCGTGGCTGCCCCGCCGGGCACCTCCACCCGTCGACTCCTCGACGAGGGGCTGGGCGGCGGGTCGGGGCCTGGGCCCCGGGTGGCGGTGGTGACCGCCCAGCGCGACGCCATCGTTCCCCTGGTTCTGGCCGGAGCCGGCGCCGCGCTGGTGCCGGAGGCCACCGCCCAGGTGGCCGAGCTCCACGGCGCCACCGTGGTCCGTCCCGATCCACCGGTCGGCCGTTCGATCGTGCTCATTCATCTGGCCGGCCCCCTGGCCCCGGCCGCCCGTCGCTTCGTCGCGCTGGCCACCGACTCCGGCTGATGGTAGGCGACCGCCCGGTTGGCTACTCTGGCCGGATCAGCGACACCCCCACCTCCGACTCAGCCGCGGCGGCGGCTCCCGGCCACGTCGACTTCCACTTCGACATCATGTGCCCCTACGCCTACCAGACCTCACTGTGGATGCGCGAGGTTCGCGACACCGCCGGCATCGAGGTGAGTTGGCGATTCTTCAGCCTGGAGGAGATCAACCGGGCGGAGGGAAAGAAACACCCGTGGGAGCGGGAGTGGTCCTATGGCTGGTCGATGATGCGGATCGGCGCGCTGCTCCGGCGGACGGATATGGATCTCCTCGACCAGTGGTACCAGGCGGCCGGGCGTGCGCTCCATGTCGAGGGAAAGAAGCCGCACCGCCCCGAAGTGGCCGAGGAACTGCTCGGCGAACTCGGCCTCGACCCGGGTCTGGTCCGGGCGGCGATCGAGGATCCGACCACCGGCGACGAGGTGCATGCCGAACATGACGCGGTGGTGGCCAAGGGGGCCTTCGGCGTGCCGACGCTGGTCTTCCCCGACGGCCAGGCGATCTTCGGTCCGGTGCTCATCGATCCCCCGCGGGGCGATGCCGCCGTCCGGTTGTGGCAGAACCTCACCGGCTGGCTCGAATTCCCCCACCTCTACGAAGTCCAGCGGCCCAAGCGGCCCGCGGACATCGAGGCTATCGCCACCACCTTCTCGGCGTATCTCAACGCCCGCGACTGGTTCACCATCACCAACCGCGCCCCGTAGTCCTCAGTAGTTCTCGGAGAAGATCCCGTCCGACCCATGCATAGCCGACGCCCCACGCACGGAAGCCGGTTCCCCGGGGTATCGCTATTTTTTGTGTCAACTGATTATATGCTGCTCCCTCGATCAGGAACCTCGCACCAAAGGGGGAGCGGTACAAAATGGCTTCGCGGCGGAGAAGACAACCGGCACACCGGGTACACCGTGCGTCCCCCGCGCATCGGATATCGCGCGCCTCCTCGGCTCATCGACGGTTGAAGCCTTGGACGGGATGGCTGACCTTCGTCGGGGCGGTTGCCGCCCTGGTCGCGGTGATCCTGGCGCCGGCGCAGTCCGCCCCCGTCAGCCCGGCGTCTGCCAATCTGTCGAGCACCCACTACCGCGTGGGCCTCGGAGGATGGCTCAGTGGCCTCGAAGGCCTGCTCGCCTCCCTCTTCCCGGTGCCTCCCACCACCACCACGACGACCACCGCGCCGTCCACCACCACCACGACGATCACCTCGACGTCCACCTCATCGACCACCACCACGACGACCGCCGGTCCGGGTCCGACATCGTGCGGCAATCAGCAAACCCTGGTAGCCGACGGTTCCACCTGGACGTGCACCTTCGACAGCGAGTTCACCGGCACCTCGCTCAACACCAAGCAGTGGGTGCCGATCACCACCGCGACCAGCGGCTACACCTCCGGGCAAACCGCGTGCTTCATGAACTCCCCGAAGAACATCTCGGTGGGCAATGGGTATCTGAGCCTGACCGCCCGGAAAGAAACGGTCCCGTTCCTCTGCCAGGACGAGTACGGATCCTTCTTCACCCCGTACTCCAGTGGGACGGTCAGCACCTACGGCTTGTTCTCCCAGGCCTACGGACGATTCGACATCAAGGCGAAGCTCCCGCCGGCGACGGTAGCCGGGCTCCAGACATCACTCTGGCTCACTCCCCAGAACCCGACCAAATACGGGCCGGGAACCGCGACCGGCGAGATCGACATCGCCGAGATGTTCAGCCAGTTCTCCACCCTGGCGATTCCCACCCTCCACTACAACTTCGACTCGACCACCGTCAATGCCGCCACTAACACCAACGTCGCCACCAACGACCAGTGCACCATCGACCCGACCCAGTTCAACGACTATGTGCTGGAGTGGACTCCGACCACCATGACCACGATCTACAACGGTCACACCTGTCTGGTCGATCACTGGCTGCCCGCCTCCCCGGAAGTGAGTCCCCAGCCGTTCGACCAACCGTTCTATGTCAACCTGACCCAGGCGTTGGGCATCGGCACCAACGCCTTCAATCCGTCGAACACCCCGTTGCCGGCCACCAGTGAGATCAAATACGTGCGGGTGTGGCAACAGCAGCCTTGATCATCTGATTTGGTCGGCCCGGCGATCCGCGCCGCCACCTGCTCAGCGGGCCAGTTCACTCTCGTCGAATGGGGGGCCGTCCGGGTCCCACCCGTTGCGGGTCTTCCGGTATGGGTACCAGTACCCGTCCCGGCCCAGTCGCAGCTGCTCGTCGTCCCGGGTGAGCCGGTTGCGCCGGGTGATGGTCGACGGTCCCAGTCGCCGGCGGCCAGGGTCGAGCTCGCCCGGGCCCGGATCCCACGAATCGACCAGGGCGGCGTAACCCCCGACCCCGCCGTCGTGCCAGGCCAACGCCCGTCGCTCGAGCTCTCGCGACGAGATGCCGGTGCTCCGGGCGAGTTCGGCCAGACTCGGACCCAGGTCAGCATCGACGAGATCTGACTCGAAGAGGGCGGCCGCCCACCGGGCGAGGTCCTGCTCGACCGACAAGGCCAGGCCGGTCTCCACCTCGCCCGATGCCAGCGCCCAGGCCCGGGCGGCGGCGTCATAGGCCAGCACCCGCAACGAATCGGCCAGGAATCGTTGGTCACCGGGCAGATCGGTCACCCCGATGTCGGGGCGGCCCGGCACCCGGGGCGGAGGGGGGATGGCCGGAACCGGCCCGGGCTGGCGTGACCAGGCATCGCCGGCCCCGACCCCTTCGTCCAGATCGATCGGGTCAACCCCGTCAGTCGGGGGGGACGGAGGTCGCGCCGGGCTCACCGGTCGTCACCTGACGAACTGAGGGTGACCAGTTCGGCGAGCTCATCGTCGGAGAGCTCGGTCAGCCACGCCTCCCCCTCCCCCACCACTACGTCGGCCAGATTGCGCTTCCGTTCGAGCATGACGGCGATCCGATCCTCCAGCGTGCCTTCGGTGATCAGACGGTGCACCTGCACCGGCCGGTGCTGGCCGATCCGGTGGGCCCGGTCGGTGGCCTGGTCCTCCACCGCCGGATTCCACCAGCGGTCGAAATGGATCACGTGGGTCGCCCGGGTCAGATTCAGACCCACCCCACCGGCTTTCAACGAAAGCAAGAACACCGGTGCCTCTCCGCGCTGGAATGCCTCCACCATCTCCTCACGGCGGTGGGTGGCGACACCGCCGTGGAGAAACAGGGTGCCCACCCCCAATTCCTTCAAGCGGGACTCGATCAGGGTGAGCATCTCCACGAACTGGCTGAATACCAGCACCGATTCCCCTTCAGCCAGGATCACCTCGAGCAGTTCCTCCAGGGCGGCCAGCTTGCCCGATCGGCCCATCGCCGGACCTGGCTCGTGGAGGTACTGGGCCGGGTGGTTGCAGATCTGCTTCAACACCGTCAACAACCGGAGCACCATGCCCCGTCGGGAGATCCCGGTGCGCTCGGCGATGACCGCCAACGCCTCGGTCACCTCGCCGGCATACAGCCCGGCCTGCTCCGGGGTGAGCGGGACCGGCAGGTCGGATACCGTCCGGGGCGGCAGTTCCGGGGAGATGGTCGGATCCGTCTTCCGCCGGCGGAGCAGGAACGGGCGGATCACCCGGGTGAGCCGGTCGGTGACCTCGGCGTCGTGGTACCGCTCCACCGGTACCGCCACCGAGCGCCGGAACCGTCGGAGCGGGCCCAGCAGCCCCGGCGTGGTCCAGTCGAGGATCGACCAGAGCTCGGTCAGCCGATTTTCCACTGGGGTGCCGGTCAACGCCACCCGGGCGGAGGCCGGTATCGCCCGCAATGACCGGGCCGTCTCCGAGACCGGGTTCTTGGCGTGTTGGGCCTCATCGGCCACCACCACGGAGAACCCGGCCGCCGACAGCGCCTGGTGGTCGCGGCGGACCACCCCGTAGGTGGCCAGTACCACCTCGTCCTCGGCCAGGTCATCGAGATGGCGGTCGCCGCCGTGATATCGGCGGACCGGCACCCCGGGAGCGAAACGATGCAGCTCCCGTTCCCAATTGCCTAACAACGAGGTGGGACAGACGACCAACATGGTGCCCGGGCCCCGCGACCGGCGATGGAGGTGGAGGGCGATGACCTGAATCGTCTTCCCCAGTCCCATGTCGTCGGCCAGGCATCCGCCCAACCCGAGGTGGCACATCTGCTCGAGCCAGGCCACCCCCCGGAGCTGGTACGGGCGCAACTCCCCGACCAGGCCGGGCGGCGGAGCCAGGTCGCCGATCGATTCGTCCCCGGCCAGGTTGGCCAGTCGTTCGACCAGGTCGGCGAGGGCCCCGCTGGCGATCACCGGGACCCGTTCCCCGCCGATCTCCGCGTCTCCGCCGAGGAGGGACCCGATGGCGTCGCCACTTCCGATCCGCTCCACCCGACCCGAGGTGGCCTTCTCCACCAACGACAGGTCGGCCATCATCCATCGACCGCGCAGGCGCACGATCCCGCCGCGGGCAGTGGCCAGTCGGGCCAGCTCCTCCTCGGTCAGGACCACGCCGTCCATCGCCACCCGCCACCGGAAATCGAGCACGGTGTCGAGGGTCAGCCCACCGGCGACCGGGGTGCCGGTTCCGATCGGCGGTGACGAGATCGCGGCTTCCAACGTCAGTCCGGTTGACGAGAGTTGTGACGGCCACACCACTTGGATGCCGGCCCGGCCGAGCGCGACTCCCCCCTCACCGGCCAGGTCTTCGATGGCGGCGTCGTCCAACGGGAGCGACCCCGTCGATCCCGCCGCAGTGAGGGGCAGCAGTGGCGGCCACGCCCGGGCCCCGCGATAGAGGGCCAAGCGCAACCCCTCGGCCACCGCCTCGCCGAACCCGGTCCGCCGATCGGGGCGAAGCTCGGCGAGGTCGGCCTGATCGACCACCTGACCGGGGTCGTCGCGGCTGGTCAGCTGGACCACGCCACAGGCCGCCGGCCCGGAACCCCCGTCGTCACCCCACGACGCCGGGTCTCCGGAAAACTCCACCCGGAGCCCAACGGTCGGTCCGGTGTCGATGCCGGGCTCGGCCCCGGCCAGCCAGTGCCGCAGGTCGCCCACCGGCTGGGGCGCCCAGGCGGAGAACAGCGGTGATCCGGTCACCAGTTCTGCCGCCGGGGTCCGGACCAGCGAATCAGCCAGCGCGTCCCAGGCCGCCCGGATCAGCCAGGACGGCGAGTGGAGCCGCAGTGGCGACGAGCCGTCGAGGGGGAGGGCGTGAGCCCAGGCCGGAAACGACTCGGCCAGCTCCTCGAGCTGACCGAGATCGGCCGGGCCCAGGGGTCCGACTCTCCAGCCGTCATTCCCGGCGGCGGTGACGACCGGGAACAGACGGCCGCGCGCCACCACCCCGAGCCCGGCGGTCATCACCGCCGCCCACACCCGGGCACTGGTGCGGGGCGGACTCATTGGATGGCTGCTATCCAGCTCCATCAACAACGGGAGGAGTTCGGCCACCGACCGGTGGGTGGCCGGAACCCGTCGGCGGCGGATGCTGCGGCCCGCCGGCGCCACCACTTCGACCGCATCGACACCGCGATCACCATCACCCGCCGCCGGGGTGCTCCCGCGGCGCGGGTCGAAGAGCACAAACCGCCCACCGCGAGGAGGATCGGCGGGTTGGAAGGTGATTTCCCAACTCGCCAACGGCTCGGGGCCGAGACCGGCATCCGGCTTCGCCTGCCCATCCTGGATGTCGGTCGGGCGAAGGGACATGCATTGGCAACCTATCCCGGTTCACCCGTTGGCCGTCCGCCGAGGGTGACCGATCTACCAGGTGTCGATGCAGGCCCGTTTCTTGCCGGACCGCGGCGGGGTCGGCGGCACCGCCCGAAGGGTCTCGACGATCCGGCGCCGGGTGTCGACCGGGTCGATGACGTCGTCGATCTCGAACGCCGAAGCGACATTGAGGGCCTTGCCGTGCTCATAGGCCCGGGCCACCATCCGGTCGAACAGCTCCGCTCGTTCGGTCTCGTCCTCCACTGCATCGAGCTCTCGGCGGAATCCGAGCTGCACCGCCCCCTCGAGACCCATCCCGCCGAGCTCGCCGGTCGGCCACGCCACCGTGAACAGCGGGGTGCGGAAACTCCCTCCGGCCATGGCCTGGGCGCCGAGGCCGTATCCCTTCCGCAGGATGACGGTGAAGAAGGGCACCGTGAGGCTGGCCCCGGTCACGAACATCCGGCTGAAGTGGCGCACCTGCCCGGTCTTCTCCGCCTCCGGGCCCACCATGAACCCGGGGGTGTCACAGAGGAACAGCACCGGGAGATCGTGGCCGTCGCACAGTTGCAGGAAGCGGGCCGCCTTGTCGGCGCCGTCGCGGTCGATGGCCCCACCCAGATGTACCGGGTTGTTGGCCACCACCCCCATCGGTCGCCCCTCCACCCGGATCAGCGCGGTCACCATCCCCGCCCCGAAGCCCGACCGCAGCTCCAGCACCGACCCGGTGTCGGCCAGGGTAGTGATGATGTCGCCGACGGGGTAGACCCGCAGACGGTTCTCCGGTATGGCCGAGCGCAGCTGCCGTTGGTCGGCGCAGGTCCACTCGGGTAGGGAGCCTTGAAAATAGGAGAGATACTGCTTGGCCAACCGGACGGCATGGGCGTCATCGTCGGCCACCAGGTCCACCACCCCGTTGGCCGTCTGCACGTCGATGGGGCCGATCTCATCCGGGGTGACGACGCCGAGGCCCCCACCTTCGATCATGGCCGGCCCACCCATGCCGATCGACGATTCCCGGGTGGCGATGACCACATCGCAGCAGCCGAGGAGGGCGGCGTTTCCGGCAAAGCACCGGCCGGAGGCGATTCCCACCAGCGGGACCAGCCCGCTCAATCCCCCGAAGAGGGCAAAGGCCATGCAGTCGAGCCCGGTGATCACCGAGTAGTCGGTGTCGCCGGGGCGCCCGCCCCCACCCTCCGCGAACAGGACGACCGGAAGCCGCAACCGTTCGATCAGATCGAACATCCTGTCCTTCTTGCGGTGGTTCTGCTGGCCCTGGGTCCCGGCCAGTACCGTGTAGTCGTAGGACAACGCCGCGCAGGCGGCCCGGTCCCCGAACTGATCACCGTTGACCCGACCGATGCCGGCCACCAAGCCGTCGGCCGGGGTCCGGGCGATCAGCTCTTCGAGGTCGCGCCGGTTCCGCTGGGCGGCGATGGCCAGGGATCCGTACTCGGTGAAGCTCGCCGGGTCGCACAGGTCGTCGATGTTCTCCCGAGCCGTGCGGCGATGCTCCCGGTGCCGGCGCTCGACCATCTCCGGCCGGGCCGGGTCGAGGGTCTTCGCCTGGCGGGCCAGGGTCTCGGCCAGATCAGGCCGGATGGTGGCGGGATCCCAGGCCTCCGACGTCTCCTGCGTCTCGGGCTCAAAGCCGCCCGGATCGATGACCACCAGCGTCTCCCCGTCGGCCACTTGATCACCGACACCAACCGACACCGTGGCGACGGTGCCACCCCGGGAGGCAGAGACCACGTGTTCCATCTTCATCGACTCGATGATGACCAATGTCCCACCGGCGGCCACCTCCTGGCCGGGAGTGACTTCCACCTTCACCACCGTGCCTTGGAGGGGACTGGCCACCGAGACACGGGTGGTCGGCTGGGATTCGGGATCTCGGCTCACCGCCGCCCCGCCTGGATTGCCCGTCGCTGGATCATGAGATGACGCTAATGGTCCGCCACGTATCGACGTGGGAATGGGCGAGGATCCCCTTCACCGGTCCGACTCGGCTGTCTCCGCCAACGAAAGCCACTGTTCCTCGGCCGCTTCCATACTGGCCTGGGCCTCGGCCAGTTCGGAGCCCACCCGGGCCATCTCGGCATGACCTTCCGCCCCGGCCAGAGCCTCGGTCAGTTGCTCCCTCCGCCGACGGAGCCGGGCCACCTCCTTTTCCAGCTCTCGCAGCTGACGGCCGAGGGGATTCCGAACCTCGGGTCCCGACGGCGCCGGCCGGGGAGTCGAAGTCGGCTTCGACCGGGATGGCGACCCGGTCCCGCTCACCGCTCGGGCCACCCAGGCGGTCACGCCCCCCACGACCGGCGCGATCGTTCCGCCTGGCTCCACCGACACCAGCCGATCGGTGGTCCGGCCCAGAAAGGTCCGGTCGTGGCTGACCACCACCAGTGCCCCGGGCCAGTCTTCGAAGAAGTCCTCGACCATCCGCAAGGTGTCGAGGTCCAGGTCGTTGGTCGGCTCGTCGAGGAACAGGACGTTGGGCCGCGAAGCCAGGGCCAGTAACAGCTGCAACCGGCGACGTTC
Organism: Acidimicrobiales bacterium; assembly: GCA_035948855.1. Lineage (GTDB taxonomy): Bacteria > Actinomycetota > Acidimicrobiia > Acidimicrobiales > RAAP-2 > DASZIT01. The sequence goes on from DASZIT010000100.1 coordinate 14,913, forward strand.
GCCACCGGACAGCGTTCCCACCCGGGCGAACGGTAAGCCCTCGGTGAACCAGAACCTCGCCATCAGCGCGTTGTCCTCGATGGAACCCGGGGATCGGTGAGGTCCGGCCACCAACTCGCGCACTTGGGCCCGGTCGTCGACTTCCATACCCCGCTGGTCGTAGTAGCCGATCACCGCAGTGGGACCGACGTCGACCCGGCCGACGCTCGGCTCCCGGCGGCCGGCCAGGAGATCGAGCAGGGTCGACTTCCCGGATCCGTTGGCGCCCACGATGCCCAGCCGCTCGCCAGGGCCCACGGACAGATTGACGTCGGACAGCATCAACGGTCCTTCCGGTCGGTAGCGGAATCCCACCCCGATGCACTCGATCACCTTGTTCCCGAGCCGCGGGGTGCCGAGTCCCATCTCGAGGTCGCCGGCCCGCGACGCGGCTTCCGGGCGGGATTCGATGATTCGTACCGCGGCGTCGATGCGCGCCTGGGGCTTTCGTGACCGGGCCTGGGCTCCTCGCCGCAGCCAGGCCAACTCTCTCCGGGCCAGGTTCCGTCGCGAGGCTTCGGCGGATACGGCCCGTTCCTCGCGCACCGCCCGGGCCTCCAGGTAGGACCCGTAGCCGCCCTCGTGCAGGTAGGAACGTCCCCGGTCGAGCTCGACCATCCGGGTGGTCACCCGGTCGAGGAGCGCCCGGTCGTGGGTCACCAGCACCAGGCCGCCGCGGAAATCGAGGAGCCACCTCTCGAGCCAGGCCACCGCGCCCAGATCGAGGTGGTTGGTGGGCTCGTCGAGCACCAGCAACTCGGCGGGCCGGGCCAGCACCCGGGCCAGGGCGACCCGCTTGGCCAGACCGCCGGAGAGCTCGGCGGTCTGGGTACCCAGCTCCCCACCCAGGCCCAGCCGATCGAGGGCCGCCTCGGCTTCCCAACCCTCCCCCACTGCTTGTCTCACCGTCTCCGACGGCAGGTGGGGATGCTGATCGAGGAACCCGACCCGGGTACCGCTGCCCCGGAGCACCTTCCCGTCAACCGGGTGATCGACGCCGGCTATCAGCCGGAGCAGCGTCGACTTTCCGGTGCCGTTGATGCCGACTACGCCGATCCGGTCACCATCGGTGACGGTCAGTGACAACCCTTCGAACAGCGTCCGGTCGGCCGATCGGGCCCCTACCTGTTGCAGATCGACGAGTACAGCCACCCGGTGAACGGTACCGGCTCCGATCGGCGGGACCGATCGCGACGCGACCCCCGAATGGAAATCAGACCGACTGCTTGCGCTTGCGGAGGAAACTCACGAACTCGACGCCCTCCCGCAGCCTCCGCTTCATCACGTCGCGGTCGCGGAGCATCTCCGCGGAGATCTCCGCGATCTTGCCGGCCCGGAAGTAGAACTTGCGGTAGAACTCGTCCACCGAGTCGAACATCTCGGTCCGGTTGAGGTTGGGGTACGACAGCACCGCCGACTGGACGCCGTGCTCGTCGACCAGGCTGGCGTCATCGGTGGGCAACCACCCCTGCTCCTGCGCCTGGCGATACAACGCAGTGCCCGGGTAGGGGGCGGCGATAGAGACCTGGAGGGTTTTCGGGTTGATCTCCTTGGCGAAGCGGATGGTCTCCTGGATGGTCTCGGTGGTCTCGCCGGGCAGGCCCATGATGAAGGTCCCGTGGATGGTGATCCCCAGATCCCGGCAGTCCTTGGCGAATTGCCGGGCCCGCTCCACTTTCACCCCCTTCTTGATGTTGGTGAGGATCTCCTGGTTCCCCGACTCGAATCCCACCAGCAGGAGGCGGAGCCCGTTCTCCCGCATCACCTTCAGCGTCTCGTAGGGGACGTTGGCCTTGGCATTGCAGGACCACTCGAGGCCGAGACGGCCCATGCCCCGGGCGATGTCCTCGGCGCGTTCCCGGCTGTCGGTAAAGGTGTCGTCGTCGAAGAAGACCTCCTTCACTTCGGGGAAGTTGTCCTGGACGTACTCCATCTCGCCGAGGACATGGCCGACGCTTCGGGTCCGGTACCGGTGTCCGCCCACTGTCTGCGGCCACAGGCAGAAGGTGCACTGCGAACGGCAGCCCCGACCGGTGTAGAGCGAAAGGTAGGGGTGTTTCAGGTACCCGTTGTAGTAGTCCTCCACCCGGAGGTCGCGGCGGTAGACCTCGCTGACCCAAGGCAGCCGGTCCATGTCCTCCAGGACGGCGCGGTCGGGGGTGTGGGCCAGCGCCCCCCGGCTGTCCCGATAGGTGAGGCCGTCCACCTCATCGAATGGGCGGCCCTCGGCGATCTCCACCACGGTGAAGTCGTATTCCTCCCGAGCGACGAAGTCGATCGACGGTGAGGCCAGCAGCGATCCCTCCGGCTCGACCGCCACCTTGGCGCCGACGAAGCCGACACGCACATCGGGGTTGCCCTGCTTCAGCGCCTCGGCCACCTTCACGTCACCGGGGAAGGAGGGGGAGCTCGAATGCATGACGATCAGGTCGTAGTCCTTGGCCACCGGCAAGACGTCCTCGAGCTCGAGGCCGGCCGGCGGGGCGTCGATCAACCGACTGCCGGGCACCAGCGCGGCCAGCTGGGCCAGCCAGGTCGGGTACCAGAACGAGCGGACCTCGCGCTTGGCCTGGTAGCGGGAGCCGGCGCCGCCGTCGAACCCCTCATAGGAGGGAGGGTGAAGGAACAGGGTGCGCATCATCGTCAGAGGACCTCCTCGGGTTGGTGGGCGGGGGTGGTGGCCCCGCCGGGTGCTGACAATTCGTCTTCGGGCACGCTCGGGAACACCCCGACCATGGCCAGGGCATTGGCGAACTCTTTGCCGAACCGATCGGGGTCAGGCCGGTTCGCCCCCGGCGGCGCCGAGCGCTCCAGGGCGCCGAGCGCGCAACGGACCAGGCGCTCGGGATCGGCGTCGCAGACGTCGGCCTGGCCGAGTTCCAGCTCGTGCTGCACGTTGTCCCGCCCGTGCCCGGGCATGACATCGAGCAGCAGCAGCGGACGGTTCACCACCCGCGCCTCACTGCAGGTGGTGGCCCCGGGGGTGGTGAGCACCAGATCGGCGGCCGCCATCAACGTTGGAATCTGGTCGGTGAACCGGAAGGGCACCACCCGGGGTTGGCGACGCGCCACCTGGTCGAGGGCAACGGCCAGCGGCTCGTTGTAGCCGGCGACCACCAGCACGATGACCCCCTGGTCGGCGAGGGCCTCGGCCGTCTCCGCCAGCGGGCCAAGGCCCCAGCCACCCCCCATCACCAGAGCGCAGCGAGCCTCACCGTCGATCCCGAGTGAGGCGCGGGCGTTGGCCTGGGTCGGGGCTTGATGGAAGGCGGGGCGGACCGGGGCGGGGACGATGGCGATCGGGGCGCGGGGCACGTACCGGCGCACCGAGGCGGCCGCCGCCTCCGAGGTGACCAGGAAGAGATGGATGCCGTCGTGCACCCACAGGCTGTGCATGCAGACATCGGTGCACAGGGCCACGGTGGCCGGAGGCCTGGCCAAGCCGCCCGACGACCCGAGCTTGGCGATGGCCGACGCACCGGTGGCGAAGGTGGAGACCAGCAGGTCGACCGGCTCCCGGGCCAGATGGTCGGCCAGGGCCGGGGCCAACTTCTTGGTGGCCCCCCAGTCCACCAACCCGGCCAGGCGGCTGCCCGTGCGGAAGTGCGAGAAGTGGACGCCGTCGTAGAGGGTCGGGGTGTCCATGATGTGGCGGAATACCCAGTCCCCGGTCTTCCCGCTGAGGCGCCCGAGCATCGACATGCAATCGAAGACCCCGGTGGACCAGCCCATGTTCTCGAGGCTGTCGGCCACCACCTCGGTGACCACGTGATGTCCCATTCCGAGACTCCCGGTCAGCACCAGCGCGCGTGGTCGGCTCACAACCTCTCCTCGGTCGGGGGCGGGCAACTTCGGTCGGCGTAACCGATCTCGGCGGTCTCCCAAAAAGATACGACCTGCCCGCTGCGTACCCCAACGGGGAGTACGGCAAACCCTCGGAAAGAGATCAGTCCGAGCCGCGCCTGGGTTCCTGGCTGAACACCCAAGTCATCACCGCGAAACGGATGGGGATGTGACCACGCGGATGAGAATGTGACGAGGCGAAGGTTCGTCCCCTCCGGCCTTCAGTCCCAGAGACGCACGCTCATCGACTGGCTGGCGGTGGCCAACAGTGACCCGGTCTCCGACCACAGGTAGCCGATTCCCTGGCCGTACCCGCCGGCCAGGGCTTGGATGTGGATGTCGCAGAGGACCCACTCGGTCGGCTCGAGGCTGACCACCCGCAGGGTGTTGTCGAGGCTGCGGGACATCACCTGTCGGCCGATGGCCTGGGACAGCCCTCCGGTGACATAGTCGCCGAAGATGGCCAGAGTGGCCGCCGACGGTTCGAGATGCCCGGGTACCCGGGCCCACAGCGCGCTGTGGGCGTCGAAAGGCTCCGGGGGTCCGGCCGACAGCTCCTCGAACGACAGCCCCTTGGCCAGTCGGGTCTCGACCCGATCGAAGATGGTCGCGGTGGGGAACGGCAACCGGCGGGGCGGGCACTCATCGGGCGGAGGCACCTCGGGAGGGGTGACCCACACCCCGCCGATATCCATCGAGCCGGTGGTTCCGACGGCGCCGTTGACGGTGAGGATCTCCCTGCCCTCGACGTTGGCGACCACCCGTCCCTGGGTCACCCGCTTTCCGACCGCGGCCAGCGTGACCGTGAGATCGACAACCGCATCGGTGGGGGCATACGAGAGGTACTGCGCCGTCGCCCAGATGGTGGGCAGACCCGACGCCTCCTCCAGGGCGACCACCGCGGCCGCCAACCCGCACCCGCCGAACAGGAAGTTCCCCGGCGTGGTGAGCTCGGGGACGACCCGGAGCCGCCAGTGGAGGTCGTCCCCGATCGGCTCGATGCCCAAGAAGTGTCGGGCGTCGGTCAATTCCTCGGAACCTCCGACCAGGCCATCGCCTTGTCGGAGCGGACGTCACCCGGCAATCCAAGAATGCGCTCGCCCAGGATGTTCCTCTGGATCTCCGAGGTGCCACCCTCGATGGAATTGGCCCGGGAGCGGAGGAACATCTTGCGGGACGAGCCGGCCGGCCCGACCAGCCCCAGTCCCTCCGACCGACGCATGGTGTAGTCGTAGTCCACCAGGCCACTGGGGCCGAGCAGGTAGATGCAGAGCTCGTAGATCCGCTTGTTGACCTCCGCGAACATCAACTTGGCGATCGATCCCTCCGGTCCCGGGTTTCCCGCCTTCCGGTTCTGGCTGGCCCGCATGTTGGTGAATCGGAGCGCCTCGGACTCGATCCACGACCGCATCAACCGGTCCCGATCCACCGGGTTCTGCCGGCCCGGCTCGGTCTGCCAGATGCGCACGGCCTCGGCGATGGATCCCGACCCCCGAGTCGGCGGCCCGGTCCCCCCGCCAATTGTCGTTCGCTCGTTGGAAAGGGTGGTCATCGCCACCCGCCAACCCTCGCCGACGTCCCCGATCCGATCGGTGTCCGGAACCCGAACCTCGGTGAGGTACACCTCGTTGAACTCCGCCTCACCGGTCATCTGCCGAAGCGGACGGACCTCCACACCCGGCGCGTGCATGTCCAGGGCAAAGTAGGTGAGGCCCTTGTGCTTGGGCACGTCGGGATCGGTGCGGGTCACCAGCATTCCCCGGTCGGCGATGTGGGCCAGGGTGTTCCACACCTTCTGTCCGGTGATCACCCACTCGTCACCGTCGCGGATCGCCCGGGTGGCCAGACCGGCCAGGTCCGAGCCGGCGCCGGGCTCGCTGAAGAGCTGGCACCACGCCTCCTCGCCGGTGAAGGTCGGTCGCAACAACCGGGTCCGCAGTTCGTCGGACCCGTGGGTCACCATGGTCGGACCGGCCATGGTGAGCCCGAAGAATTCCCGCGCTCCGCTGGGCTGGGCCCCCGCCTCGGCCAGCCGCCGGTCGATCTCCCGCTGGACACCCGGGGCCAGCCCGAGACCTCCTCGGCCCTCCGGGAAGGACACCCAGGCCAAACCCAGGTCGAACTGCCGTCCACGGAACTTGTCGACCGGGGCCTGGGCGGGGTCCATCTCCTCCAGCAGTTCGGTGATCCGGTCTTCCACCAGGGAGCGTTCGTCGGCCATAGCCAAGAACATACTTGGGTGGCGGCCGTGGTTGGCTGGGCCAACCGGAAGCTACTGTCAGGACAGCCGGCGACGAGGGGGGATCTGGACATGGCGGTCGAACAGAGCGTGCACCCCACACCCAACGACAGTCCCCCGTTGACCGCCGAGACCCAGGGCAACGCCATCGGTCGCGGCCGGTTGGTCGGCCGTCGCATCCTGATCATGGGGGGCGGCCAGCGCCGCGAGGGCCTCGACGATCCACCGGTGGGCAACGGCCGGGCCATGGCGGTGCTGTTCGCTCGGGAGGGTGCCTCCATCGGGGTGGCCGACATCGACGACGCCAGCGCGGAGGAGACCGCCGAGTTGGTCCGACAGGAAGGCGCGGCCGTCACCGTGCAGGTCGGCGACGCCGCCGAGGAGGCCGACGTGGCCGCCATCATCGCCGGTACCGAGAAGGACCTCGGAGGTATCGACGGGCTGGTCCTCAACGTCGGGATCGGGGCCGGCTTCCTGCTGGCCGGCACCACCGTGAAGCAGTGGGACCATGTGATGGCCGTCAACGTCCGCTCCCAATTCCTGGGGTGCAAGCTCGGGCTGGCGGCGATGGCCGGCGGCGGGTCGATCGTGATGATCGGCTCGGTGGCCTCCCGGGAGGTCCTCCCCTATCCGGTCTACGGGGCATCGAAGGCGGCCCTCGAGTCACTCTGCCGGCAGTCGGCCGTCGAAGGGGCGCCGAAGGTTCGCACCAACCTCGTCCTCCCCGGTCTGATGGACACCGCTCTCGGGCGATCGGCGTCGGCGGCCAATCCGGGGCGGGCCCGGGTGAAGATCCCCGCCCGCCGCCAGGGCACGGCCTGGGAAGTCGGCTATGCCTCCTTGTTCCTCCTCTCCGACGAGGCCTCCTACATCACCGGTCAGAGCCTGATCGTCGACGGCGGCTTGACCATTGGTCCCCGGGCATGACCCCCGGTCCCCGCATCCCACCGCTGCCGCCCGAGGAGCGCTCCGACGAGATCAAGGCGATCCTCGACGGGGGCATCGGAACCGGCCATGTGCTCGGGGATCTGAACCTGTTCCCGACCCTGGCCCGCAACCCCCGGCTGTTCCGGAAATGGCTGCCGTTCGGTGGTTACCTGCTGGCCGGGGGGACCCTCCCGGCCCGGGACCGGGAGTTGCTGATCCTGCGGACCGCGGCGAGGTGCAGGACCTCCTACGAGTGGAGCCATCACGTGGTCATCGCCCGGGGGGAAGGCATCGACCAGTCGACCATCGACCGGGTGCTCCACGGCCCGGACGCCGACGGTTGGTCGGCCCACGACGCCGCCCTCCTCCGCGCCGTCGATGAGCTCCACGACACCGCCACCGTCGGCGACGACACCTGGGCGGCGTTGGCCGAGGACTACGACCCGGCCCAGCTGATCGAGACGACCATGCTGATCGGTCAGTACCACATGGTGGCGTTCGCCCTCAATGCCTGCGGGGTCGAGCTCGACGAGGGCTGTGAGCCGTTGCCGGTTTGGTTCCTCGAGCCCGGATCCTGAGAAAGGCTCAGCCCACGCTCCAGCCGGCGGCCTGCCGGTCGAGGACCTTGGCGGTGGCCATGATGCCGGCCACCGCCAGCACGACCAGCATCGCCCACCCACCGAGGATGCCCAGCATCGCGTGCGGGTAGACCCCGGCGGTCTGCATCGGGCCGTTGGAGAGCCCGGCGATCCCCCCGAGGGCGGACACCGCCCAACGGGCGGGGATGAACCAGGAGACGAAGCTGAGGTTGCGGAGCGGGAACAGCACCCCGCAGAGGACGAGCTGGGAGATCAGCAGGTAGGGCACGATGCTCATGGCCCGGTCCGAGCTGGAGGCCAGGGACGAGACCAGCAGGCCGATGGCCATCCCGGTCAGGTTGGCCAGGAACAGGGTGATCCCGATCCCGAGGAACGACGGGAGCCAGGTCCCGGAGCTCGGGAGACCGAGGGTCATGGCCAACACCACCAAGGTGGTGACCGTCTGGAAGAGCCCGAGGGCGCCGAGCACGCCCAGCTTGGAGGTCAGGTAGGCGGCGGTGTTCCCGCCGACCAACTGCTCCCGGCGCCAGATCGTCCGCTCCTTGACCAGCTCGCGAACCGAGTTGAGCATTCCGAACCACACCGCGGAACATCCGAACACGAACACCGGGGCGGTGCCCTTCATGTCCCACACCATCGGCCGGGCGGCCACCATGGCGGTGAGCAGGGCCACCGCCACCCCTTGGAGGAGGCTGAAGGCGATGGCGGTCCGGTCCCGGCTGAGCAGCCGGCAGTAGCGCTCGGCGAAGATGCTGCCCTGATGGCGGAGCATCCGTCGCCACACCGGCGAGCCGAACTTGGCCCGGGTGGCCTCGGGACCGACGAAACTCGGGAGGGCGGTCCCGGGCACCGGCCGCGGTCCGCCGTCGGACACCCGGGTGGCGGCCTGGGCGGCGGCTTCGGGGGTTTCCACCAACGCGAAGGTGTCGCCCAGCGAGTGCACCCCGAACCACGCCGGGGCGGCGTCGGGCTTACCGGTGTAGATCACGTGACCACCGGGACCCATGAGGGCCAGGGTGTCGCACACGTCGACGTGTTCCAGCGAGTGGGTGGTCAGGACCACGGTTCGGCCCTGATCGGCCAGCAGACGCAACAGCAGCATGATCTGCTTGTCGAGGCCGGGGTCGAGACCCGAGGTCGGCTCATCGAGGAACAGAACCTTGGGGTCACTCAACAGTTCGGAGGCGATGGAAACCCGCTTGCGCTGGCCACCGCTGAGGGTCTTGATGATCTGGTGGCGCTGGTCGTCGAGGCCGACCAGTGTCAGCGCCCGGTCGATCCTGGCCTGACGCTCTTCGGGCGACGCGTCCTTGCCGAGCCGGAGCCGCGCCTGGTAGCCGAGGGTCTCGGCCACCGTCAGGTCCGAGTGGACGATGTCGTCCTGGGGGACGAAGCCCATCAGATGGGACTGGCTCTTGCGGCAGGCGGCCAGGTCGACCCCGTCGTAGTGAACAGCACCTTGGGTGGCTTTGACCTGTCCGGAAAGGAGGCGCATCAAGGTGGTCTTGCCCGAGCCACTGGGCCCGGCGACGGCAGTGAGGCTGGCCGGGCGGAGGTTGATCGAAACGTCGTCGAGGAGGCGGCGGCGGCTACGGTGCCGCCCCCGGATGTCCACCGAGGCGCCGACCACCGAGACGTCGATGCCGGGGACCTGCTCGAGCGACTCGAGGGCATGGTGGCCGATCCGGGCGCTGAACGGACCGATCTGGATGACGTCGCCAAGGATGAGATCCCGTCGGCCCCGCAGGCGCTGCCCGTTGACGTGGGTCCCGTTGACCGAGTGCTTGTCCTCGATCCACAGCTGGTCGGAGAATGAACGGCCGACCAGGGCGTGCCGGGTCCGGATCAGCGGATGGACCAGGCGGATGGAGGCATCGACGTCCGAGCCGATCTCCAGGGTCTCGCCGATCTGGGGCAGTTGGCCACGCAACTCGTTGGACGGGACCGGGAGCGGAAGCCGCCGGGTGAGGTCGATGGGCTTGGTCCGCCCGAATCGAGCGGTGGCGAAGTCGACCAGGCGGTCCGAGAAGCGGCGTGGTTCCTCCGGCTGTTCGCCGAATGGCTGGTAGTCCTGTACGAGGGTCATCGTTTCGCTTCCCGGTGTGGCTTCGCACAGGAGCTATCGGACGTTCCGCCCTTCTACTTGACCGGTGGGCACCACGCGGACGCGGTGACCACTCAGAGTGAGGGCTCGCCCCATGGTGATAGTGGGGTCCGGGAGCGGAGTCGCCGAGCTGAGAGGTAAAGCACCAACAGGTCCCGGACCCGCACTTAGCGGATCGGCTTCCCCCACTCGGTCTCCTTGCGGAGGACCGGCTTGAGCACCTTCCCGCCCGGGTTGCGGGGCAGGAGCTCGGGCCGGACCACCAGGTACTGGGGCACCTTGAAGTCGGCCAGATGGCCTCGGGCGAACTCCAGGAAGGCGTCGGGGTCGAAGGTGGTCCCCGGGGTCGGCACCACCACCACGCCGACCTTCTCGCCCATCATCTCGTCGGGAACCCCCACCACCGCGACCTCGAAGACGCCAGGGGCGCCGGCCAGCACGTTCTCCAGCTCCACGCTGTAGACGTTCTCCCCTCCCCGGTTGATCATGTCCTTGGCCCGGTCGACGATGTAGGTGAATCCGTCGCCGTCGATCCGGGCCAGGTCACCGGTGTGCAGCCAGCCGTCGACGAACGCCTCGGCGGTGGCCTCCGGCTTGTTCCAGTAGCCCATGACCACGTTGGCCCCCCGGATGAGCAACTCCCCCACCCCCGTCTCGGGATCCGGGTCGGCCAGGTCGAGATCCATGACCGGGGCCGGGAACCCCACCGAGTCGGCGTGGGTGTCGGCGTACTCGTCGGGCAGGAAGGTGGCCATACTCGAGGTCTCGCTGAGGCCGAACCCGTTGCCCACCCGGGCGGCCGGGAAGCTGGCCTTCACCTTGCGCACCAGGTCCGGGGCGATGGGCGCCCCGCCGTAGGTGGCGAAGCGAACCCCACTCACGTCGAAGCTGGAGAAGTTGGGCTGGCTGACGGCCAGCCAGAAGATGGCCGGCACCGTGGTCAGCACGGTGATGCGCTCCTCAGCGATGGCGGTGAGGAAGCGCTGGACCTCGAAGGCCGGCATCACCACCGCGGTCCCGCCCTGTCGCAAGCTGGGTAGCAGCTGGCTGTTGCACCCGGTGACGTGGAACAGCGGGACGCTGATCAGATTCCGCACCGTCGGGTCGTGATCGGGCATGTCGACCACCCGACGGCAGCTCTCGGCGTTGGTGAGGAAATTCTCGTGGCTGGTCATCGCCCCCTTGGGGAACCCGGTCGTCCCCGAGGTGTAGAAGATGGCGGCCAGATCCCCGGCCTCCAGGTCCTCGACCACATACGGTTCGCCGTCGGGGAGATCACCGTCGGGCTCGACCACGTAGGTCGACCCGGAGTCCTCGACGACGTAGGCCACTTCGCTGTCGGTGAAGCGGGTGTTGACCGGGACCACCACCCCACCGGCCATCAGCGTGCCGAAGAAGGCCAGCACCCACTCGAGGCCGTTGCCGCGGCGGATGGCCACCCGGTCACCACCTCCAATCCCCGCGTCCCGCAGTCCACCGGCGACCCGGGCGGAGCGGTCCCACAACTCGGCGTATGACACCCGGGGCCCGTCCAGCACCACCACCGCCTCGGCGTCCCCGTCCCGCTCCACCGACGCCCGCAACATGGCCAGCAGCGAGGAAGGCAATCCCTGGTAGTGCTTGATCCCCTGCGGGTCGCGGACGACCCCGGTGGCGTCGAAGGTGTGGGCCGGCATCAGTAGGGCTCGACGTTCTCGAAGATCCGACGGGGGGTGCCGGTGAGCATCGTCTCGATCTGTTCCTCGGTCACCCCCTTGTCGAGCAGGTAGGGCAGCACATCGTCGAGGATATGCAGGTAGTGCCACTGGGGGGTGGCTCCCTTGGCCCAGGGTTCGATCCAGTCGATGTAGCAGGCGGCGTCGTGGGCCAGCACCATGCTCTCGGCGAAGCCGCGCTTGCACAGCTCGACCACGGTGTCGGCCCGCGCCTCGAAGGTGGTCTCGATGTTGATGCCGAAGCGATCCATGCCCAGGATGTACCCGGCTTCGGCCAACGGCTGGAGATAGTCGAGGTCGGAGGAGTCGCCGCTGTGGCCGAGGACTACCCGACGTGGGTCGACCCCCTCGTCGTCGAGCACCTTCTGGGCGGCCAGCCCCTGCTGGGTGCCGGGGTGGGTGTGGATGGTGACGGGAGTCCCGGTGGCGCGGTGGGCCTTGGCCACCGCCCGCATGATCCGCTCCACCCCCCCGGTCATCCCCTGCACGTCGATGGCGCACTTGAGCATCCCCGCCTTCACCCCGGTGCCGGCGATCCCTTCGGTGATGTCGCCGACGAACATGTCGACCATCGGGTCGGGGACCGGTTGGCCGAGCGCCACCTCCAGTGCCGGGCCCCGGTAGTGGAAGAAGAAAGGCACCTCGCTATAGGTGTAACAGCCGGTGGCCACCACGATGTTGAGGTCGGGCACCTGGTCGGCGATGCGCTGGATCCGGGGGATGTACCGCCCGAGTCCGATGACGGTGGGGTCGACGATGGTGGTCACCCCCCGGCCGGCCAGTTCGTTGAGCTTTTGCACCGCGTCGGCCACCCGGGCGTCCTCGTAACCCCATTCGTCGGGATAGTTCTGCTGCACGTCGGGGGTGAGCACGAAGATGTGTTCGTGCATGTAGGTGCGACCGAGGGCCGCACTGTCGACGGGACCTCGGACGGTAGGAACCTGGGTCATGACGCTCCTCGCTGGCTGGTGGTGATGGCGGTGGAGATCCGACTCCCCCGTCGTTACTCTGCCATTCTCGTGACGCCTCTGGCAGGAATGAACGCCGGATGGCCATCGGGGCCACCGCGGGGTCGGCCCAGGGATCGGGCGACAAAGTCAGCCAGACTGCCGCTTCATCACCATGCCTACCGCTCATGCCGGAGGCCTGGCCCGCCGATATTAAGGGAATAGTGGAATATGACGATCTGGACGCCGCGCTCCGCGCCGCGCGAAATGGGGACGATAGGGCCATCGCCTGGGTATTCAGGGCGGTACACCCGACTCTCCTCCACTATGTACGACGCCACGCCCCGGATGCGGCCGAGGAGCTGGCTTCCGAGACGTGGTTAGCGGCCGCCAAGGGGTTCGCCTCCTTCGAAGGTGATCTTGACGAGTTCCGAGCATCGCTGTTCGTCATGGCTCGGCGGCGGATGGTGGATCACTACCGGAGCGAGTCCCGCCGCCCCCGGTTCACGGCATTCACGGACGAGGAATCAACGACGCCGAGCGCCGACGACCTGGCCATCGAGGCGTTGTCGACTGACCAGGCCATCTCCGCCCTGGTTCGGGATCTGTCAACTGACGAGGCCGAAGTCGTCATGCTGCGGGTGGTGGCAGGCCTGAGCGTCGGCCAGGTGGCGATGACCATGGGAAGCAGTCCGGGCTCGGTCCGGGTCTTGCAACATCGGGCCCTCCGGCATCTGGCCAAGACCTGGTATCGAGGGACGGTACTGCTGTGAGCCCGGCGGACGATGGGCCGACCGAGACGAATAGGGACCTATTGGACCCGAGCACTGCAGACCAGCTGTTCGGCGGCGGGATCGTCCCCGACGACGCCCCTCCGGGACTCCGGGATTTGGCCATGCTGATCCAGGCGGCGAAGCCGCTGGCCTGGACCGGCGGCGGAATCGTTGAGGATCAAGTGGTCGCCGCCTTCGCCGCCACCCTTCGGACACCAGTGGATGCCTCGGCGGATAGTTACGAAGCCAAGAAGCGAATGCTCACCACCTGGCTGTCGATCAAGGCGGCCGCAATCGCCGCAGTAGCCGCCGCCGCGGTGCTCGGTGGCGGTGCTGCAGCTGCCGCCGCCGGCTCACTGCCCGGGCCCGTCCAGGCGGCGGTGTCCGACGCCCTGGGCCACGTCGGGATTTCAGTCCCGAACCCGGACAGCCGCCATGCGCCGTCGGCGAGCAGTGGCTCTACCACCGGAAACAGTCAAGGTTCGCCGACCTCCGGCGGCGCGGCCATGGCAGACAGCCAAGCCAGCCACCAGATTGGTGCGGGGTCCGCCCCGAGCGCGGATACCTTCAGCCAATGCACCGCCTGGGCGACAGCAAATGACGGAACGAGTACCAACGGCACCTCCAGTAATCCCCAGAACAACTTCCCGCAGCTCACTGCCGCCGCCAGCGCGAAGGGTGAGACCGTTGCCCAGTTCTGTTCCGACGTGTCCCCGCCCCCGACGGCCACCACCTCACCGATCCCCTCCGCGGCGTCCTCTGGCACCGGCTTGGCCACCAGCACCCCGGGATCTCCCTCCAGCGCTCCAACCGGACCCTCCTCCACGGTTCCGGCAGGAACGCCGTCCAACACCCCTAACGGGAACGGGCCTCCGGCCACCACCCCCAACGGGAACGGACCTCCGATCACCAATCCCAGCGGGCATTCCCCCAACGGGAACGGTCCCCCGGCCACCAACCCCAGCGGCCATGTCCCCGGGCCGCCGGCCAGCACCCCCAGCGGAAATGTCCCCGGAGGCCCGGCGCACTAACGCCAGCTCCGTCCGGACCGTCTCCTCCACTGCCACCTGATTGACCCAGTTGGCAGTTCAGCCCTCTACGAGCCGACAGCTACAGCTTCGGACGGGCCCGTTCGAGGATGGCGGAGGTGTCGATTCCGGTCGGCAGGGTCCCGAAGGCCACCCCCCAATCGCCGCCGAG
>DASZIT010000101.1:0-37757 GCA_035948855.1 Acidimicrobiales bacterium
CGGCTCGAACACCAGATCAGCCGCGAACCAGGGTGACCAGGGTGTAGACCGCGAATCCGACCAGCACCACCCCCCCGGCCTTGCGGATGATGGCGACCGGCAGGACCCGGAGCAGGGCCTGGCCCCCGAAGGCGGCCAAGGCGGAGGCGGCGGCCAGCCCGGCCAGGGCCCCGACGAAGACCGACACGGCCGAGTGGTACTTGGCGGCCAGATTGGCGGTGAGGATCTGGGTCAGGTCCCCGAACTCGCCGACCAGGATCACTAGAAAGGCGGTGCCGACGGGCCGCAATCCCTTCCGGGCCCGGTCGGCTTCCTCCTCTCCCTCTTCCTCCTGTTCCTTTTCGGGGACCAGCAAGAGATAGGCGGCGCCGGCCGCGAACAGTGTGGCAGTGACCCCTTCGACCCAGCGGTGGGGAAGCAGTTGGAGGAGACGGCCTACCGCCACCGCCACCGTCACATGGACGGCGAAGGCGGCAACCGCCCCGATCCACACGGCCAGCGGACGGTAACGGCTCCCCATGATGAGCACGGCGATCATCGTCTTGTCGGGGAGTTCAGCCAACATGATGAGGAGGAACACCGTGAGGGTGATGCTGAGATTCACCGGCTCACCTTACGGAACCGGGGAGCACCGCATGCGCCGGTGACCGCCCACCGAGCCGGAGCCGTTCGTGTCGACCTATCATGGGCGCTCCGTGACCGACTGCTGAAGAGAGGCTGGGCGACAACGATGTACGACGCCATTGTTGTAGGCACTGACGGTTCGACGACGGCGACCTTTGCGGTCAGGAGGGCCGCTGAGCTGGCGGCCACCCAGCCCAAGTCCCGGCTCCACCTGGTCAGCGCCTACCGGCCGGTCTCCTCCGGTCGGCTGGAGAGTGAGCGCCAGGAGATTCCCTCTGAGCTCGGTTGGAAGGTGAGCCCCAGCGAGGACGCCGACAAAATTCTCCAGCGGGGAAAGGAAATTGCCGCCGAGATCGGGGCCACCGACGTGCGGGTCCACGCCCTCGACGTCCCGGCCGCCGATGCCATCCTCGATGTGGCCACCGATGTCGGAGCCGGACTCATCGTGGTCGGAAACCAGGGGATGACCGGTGCCAAGCGTTACCTGCTCGGCAGCGTGCCCAACCGGATCGCCCACCATGCCGATTGCGACGTATTGATCGTCAACACCAGCAGCGCCTGACCCTGGCGCCGGGCGCCGCCGCCGCGACGCCAAGATCGTGGTGGCCGCCGGTCAGTCGGTGAGCGGGCCCAGCGTCTCTTCGAGGTAGCCGGCGAGCCGACCGCCCTCCCGCTGGGCGAAGGCGACGTTGACGGCCAGTCGCTCGAGGATCTGCTCGACCGACTTGCCGCCGGCTGGGAGCGGGTGGCCCTCGATGAACTCGGTCACCTCGGCGGCCAGGGAGGGCGGGTTGCACAGCCCCCGGACCCCGTCGAGCAGGCGGGGCATGATGTTGGACGGGAACTTGGCCACCATCGCGTCCCACTCCTGGGTCACCCGGTGCCAGATGGCCGGACCCGTCTCCCGGTTGGCCACCAGCGACTGGATCACGAACGGGGCATTCTGGGTGCGCACCTCGCTCATGGCCAGGTCGAAGGTGCGATCGGCCAGCTGGGGATCGTCGAAAGACGCCAGCGCATAGAGATACCGGTTCTCCTCCTGCGGGGTCGAGGGGTTCCGGTAGCGGGCCAGGTAGGACTCGAACTCGGCCTCGCCACCGGTCATGGCCACGACGTCGAGAATGGTCGACTCGATATCGGGGTGAAGGGGCACGCCGGGAGCCGCGGCGAAGCGGGTCTTGGCCTCGGTCCGCACCGTCTCGTCGGCCCCGATGGTGCCGAGGGTGCGGAGCACTGACGCCCGGAGGGACGGGGTGCGCTCCGAATCGTCGGGGCGCGGATCCCAACCCAGTTCGGCGGCCAACGGCCCCAGCAGGGTACGGACCGCCCGCTGGAGGACGGGACGATCCGCCTCGGGAACCACCCGGTCGGCCAGGCCCAGGGCGCCGAGGACCACCGACCAAACGCTCGGGTCCCGCTCACCGGAGGAGGCCAGGGCCCCGGCCAGTCGGAGGAGGTCGGGGAATGGCCCCTGCCCGGAAAGGGCGGCGGCCCAGGCATCGGAGACCAGGTTGTACCGCTCCAGTGGGGCCAGCCCGGCCAGACCGGCGGCCAACTGCTCCACGGTGGACGTCGGGTACGACACCCGGTAGAAGCCCGACCCGCCGGCGTTGACCAGCCGGCCGTCGACCGTCCCGGCCTTGGCGCTGCCGGTCCCGTCCAGGAGGACGGGCACCGGGTCGGGGTCGGCATCCTGCAGCGAGCGCAATACCACCGGGACTTTCCACGCCGAGCCGATGGCCCCCCCGGGATCACCACGGTAGGAGAACGGCGCCTGGGTGAGGCTCCCGTCCTCGGCCACCCGGACCAGGGGATAGCCGCCCTGGTTGATCCAGGTGTCCATGATGTCGCGGACCGGCCGCCCGCTGGATCGCTCCAGGGCGTCCCACAGGTCGGCGGTCTCGGTGTTGCCATGGCGGTGGGTGGTCAGGTAGTCACGGATGCCGTCCCGGAAGACGTCGGGGCCCACGAACTGCTCGAGCATCCGGAGCACGCTCCCACCCTTCTGATAGGTGAGGACGTCGAACATGCCCTGGGCCTCCTCCGGCCTTCCGACCGGGAACTCCACCGGCCGGGTGGAATGGAGGCCGTCGACGGCCATGGCCGCCTCCCGCTCGACGCCGAAGCTCACCCAGCGTTGCCACTCGGGCTGGAAGGCATCGACGGCCAGCACCTCCATGAAGGTGGCGAACGCCTCGTTGAGCCAGATGCCGTTCCACCACTTCATGGTGACCAGGTCCCCGAACCACATGTGGGCGATCTCGTGGCAGACGACGTCGGCCACCCGCTCGAGCTCGGTGCGGGCCGCCTGGCCCGGGTCGACCAGCAGCACCGACTCCCGGAAGGTCACGCATCCGAGGTTCTCCATGGCCCCGAAGGCGAAGTCGGGGATCGCCACCAGGTCGAGCTTGTCGGCCGGATAGGGAATCCCGAAGTAGTCGGTGAAGAACCGGAGGGCATGGGCGCCGACCTCGAGCGCGAACGGGGTCAGGTGTTCTTTGCCGGGCGGGTAGACGATGCGCAGCGGCACCCCGTCGACGTCGGTCGGGTCGGTGGCCTCGAGCGGCCCGACGATGAAGGCGACCAGGTAGGTGGACATCACCATGGTGGGGGCGAAGGTGATCCGCTTCTTGTCGCCGGGGGCCGGCGTCTCCTCGACGACCGGCCCATTGGAGTAGGCGGCCAGGTTCTCGTCGACCACCAGGGTCACCTCGAAGACGGCCTTCTTGTCGGGCTCGTCCCAGCAGGGGAAGGCCCGGCGGGCGTCGGTGGCCTCCATCTGGGTGGTGGCGATCAGGTGCTCGACCCCGTGGTCGTCGGTGAAGGTGGACCGGTAGAAGCCGTGGAGCTTGTCGTTGAGGATCCCGCTGAAGGCGAGGTGGAGGCTGGCGGGACCTTTCTCGAGGGCTTCGGGGAAGGTGAGGGTGGCCCGCTCCTCCTCCTCGTCGAGATCGAACGAGGTGGCGGCCAGGGTACGGCCGCTGGGGCCGGTCAGCTCGGCGGAGGTGATATCGAGCTCGGCGGCATTGAGGGTGATGCTGTCGACCGGCTCGTCGACGGTCAGGTCGATGTCGGCGGTGCCGGCGAAGGTGGCGGCCTCGAGGTCGGGGGTCAGCTCCAGCCGGTACCGGTGGGGCACGACGGTGGTGGGCAGACGGTAGGTGGACGGGTCATCTGTCGTAGTGCTCATCGGATGCACGCTACCGTCGCGCCGTGGACAACGAACACGACAACAGCCCGAGCCTCGACGTGGTGGCCATCGGCAACGCCTTGGTCGATGTGCTGGCTCCGGTCAAGGATGCCGATCTCGAAAAGCTCGGGCTGGTGAAGGGCACCATGGCGCTAGTCGACCTGAGCCGATCGGAGGCCATCTACAGCACCCTGGGCCCGACCACCGAGGCGTCCGGGGGGTCGGCGGCCAACACCGTGGCCGGAGTGGCGGCGCTGGGTGGGCGGTCGGCGTTCATCGGCCGGGTGGCCGATGACGCCCTCGGGCAGGCCTTCACCCACGACATCCGCTCCATCGGGGTGGCGTTCGACCCGACCCCGACCCCGGCGGTGCCCGGGACGTCGGTGACCGGCCACGTCCTGGTACTGGTGACCGACGACGCCGAGCGCACCATGGCCACCCACCTGGGGGTGGCGTCCGACTTCGGGCCCGAGGACCTGGCCAGCGCCCGGGCCCAGCTGTCGTCTGCCGGCGTGCTCTACCTGGAGGGCTACCTCTGGGATCAGCCGGCGGCCAAGGCGGGGATGCGCGAGGCGATGGACATCGCCCACGCCCATGACGCGGCGGTGGCGCTCTCCCTGTCCGACCCCTTCTGCGTCCAGAGCCACCAGGCCGAGTTCCTCGAACTGCTCACCGGCGACCTGGAGATGCTGTTCGCCAACGAGGACGAGATCATGCTGTTGTTCGGGGCGGCCGACTTCGACGCCGCGGTCGAGGCCGTCGCCGAGACCGGGGTCCTGGCCGTGCTGACCCGGGGGGCGCAGGGATCGGTGGTGGTCACCGCGTCGGGGACGATCGCCGTCCCGGCCGAGCCGGTCGAATCGGTGGTGGACACCACCGGGGCCGGCGACATGTTCGCCGCCGGGTTTCTCTACGGGATCACCAACGGACTGTCGCCGGAGGATTCCGCCCGCCTGGGCGGGGTGTGCGCGGCGGAGATCATCTCCCACGTCGGGGCCCGGCCGTGGGCCGACCTCCGGGAGTTGGCGGTGGCGGCCGGTCTGTTCGCCTGACCGACCGTACATCCACCGCTGGGTGTGTTTTCATGGCGGTGACCAGCGTTTAACCGAGGAGGGTTCATGTACCGCTATGGCCATCATGCCCATCATCCGGTGGTCGGCATCATCGCCCTGGTGCTGATCGCCGCCCTGGTGGTGCTCGGCATCATCGCCCTGGTGCGGTGGCGGAGGCACCCGCACGGCGGCTTGGCGCCGTCTCCGGTGGGGATGCCGCCGAGGATGCCGGCCGGGTCGCCGCCATGGACCGGGGCCGACTCGGCCATCAATGAGTTGCGGATCCGCTATGCCCGGGGGGACATCAGCAGCGAGGAGTATTGGCAGCGATCCAGTGTGCTCGGCTACCCGCCCTCGCCGGGTCCGGGGCCGGCCGGCCCGCCATCGGCGGGTCCCCCGGCGCCCCCCGCCCAGTAGCCACCGCCGGTCATCCCGGCGGACCCGGTCGGCGTCAGTCGCTCGGGGTCTCCACCGGTCGGAAGGTGAAGGGAAGGTCGCCGATCCTGACCAGCACCGACGCCACCGCCCGCCCGAGGGGGGCCAGCGCCTCGTCGAGTTTGGTCGGATCCTCCAGGATGGACTCCTCCAGCGAGCAGGAGCCCTCATAGGAGACCTCGATGGCGAACTCCGGGTTGCCGGGCCCGTTGGGCAGCACGTGCTCGACGGTGGTGGCGCTCCGGTGCAGCGGCTCGTCCCCGATCACCGGGAGCTGGTCGGGCAGGACCCCGAGGAGCAGATCCGGCTCGGGGGCCACCTCCAGGCCCTGGATCCGGAAGGCGATCTCCACCAACAGCTCGGGGAGCTCGTCGGAATCATCGTCGATGGACCAGCTGCGGTAGGCGGTCTGGCTCCAGGTGGGCCAGTCGAAGCTGGTGTCCACCCGGATCCGCGCCGGACGCGGCTCGCCGGGAAGGCTGTGGGAGGTCTCGAAGCTCACATCCCCGAGGAACACGTCGACCTGAAACCGCTCCTCGACGGCCTGGCGCTGGAGCAGTGCCGCCTCGAACGACCGGCGGTGAGAAGTGACAACCTGGGCAAAAACATGGTCGAGCATGGCGGGGCAGAGGCTACCGTTCTTCCGTGGACGCCTCCCCTCACCCCCAACGGCGATCCGATTGGCTGGACCGACGGGTCATCGCCTACGCCCATCAAGGTGGCGCCTGGGAAGCTCCCTCGTCAACGTTGTACGCCATCCGGTCGGCGCTGGACGCGGGGGCGACCGGCATCGAACTCGACGTGCACGCCACCTCCGACGGCCACCTGGTGGTCAGCCACGATCCCACCGTCGACCGCACCACCAACGGTTCGGGGAACTTTGCCGACCTGACGCTGGCCGAGGTGCGGACCTTGGACAATGCCTACTGGTGGGCGCCGGGCGCCGACGTCTCCCCCGGACTGGAGCCGGACAGCTATCCGTTCCGGGGAAGGGCTCCCGGTGATCCTGACTTCCGGGTCGCCACCTTGGAAGAGGTGCTCGAGGCGTTCCCCGGGGTGGTGCTCAACCTCGACATCAAACAGACGGCACCGGAGGTGACCCCTTACGAAGAGGCGCTGGCCGCGGCGCTGACCCGCCATGGCCGGCGGGACGACGTGATCGTGGCGTCGTTCCTGGATCGGGCCACCGACGCCTTCTCGGCCTTCGCCCCCGACATTCCCACCTCGGCGGGCACCGGGGCGGTAGCCGCCTTCTACCAAGCGGTGCGGGCGGGCGAGGAGCCGGCACCGATGCACCACGTCGCCCTCCAGGTTCCGGCTTCCCATGCGGGGGTGACGCTGGTCGACAAATCATTCATCGATGCCGCCCACCGGGCGGGGATGGCCGTCCACGTGTGGACCATCGACGTAGAGGCGGAAATGGAGCGGCTGTGCGACCTGGGGGTCGACGGCATCATCACCGATCTGCCCACCACCCTGGTCGGCGTGCTCAACGCTCGTTCAGCATCGTGGCGACCGGGGACGAGCGACTCGTGAATCTCCGGATCGGCGAGACGGGCGGGGCGGGGAAGGCGAGCCGGGAGGGCTCAGCCCCGACCGCAGTTCGGCTTCTTGCCGTGGTTGGCCTTCTTCTTGGCCCGGAGTTTGCGCTTGTTGGTTCGCTTCGACACAGTTTGACGATGCTAGTCGGGATTGCCGTCCCCGAGCCAACGGGCGGTCGACCGTGACCTGGTTGCTGCGGGATGGAGACGTGCTGGCGACCGCGGAGGTCGCCTCCAGCTTCGGCCAGCGGTCCAAGGGCCTCCTCGGCCGGACCAGCTACGAGGGGGCGATGGTGCTGCCCCACACCCGGGCCGTGCACACCCTGGGCATGCGCTTCGGCATCGACGTGGCCTTCTGCGACAAGGAGATGACGGTGCTCGACGTGGTCACCCTGGCGCCCTGGAGGATGTCGGTGCCCCGTCGGCGGGGTCGATCGGTGATCGAAGCCCAAGCCGGGGCGTTCGAACGTTGGGGGCTCCGGGTCGGCGACCACCTGGAGCTCCGGTGACCGTCGACCCGGACATCCTCGAGGAGTTGGAGGGGTGGGCTGACGACTCCGAGTCCGACGAAACCGATGACGCCGGGGTCGCCGACGGGGGCGTCCTGGTCCTGGTGGCCACGCCGATCGGCAATCTCGGGGACCTGTCACCCCGGGCCGTCGAGGTGCTGTCCACCGCCGATGTCATCTACTGCGAGGACACCCGGCACTCACGCAAGCTCCTGACCCACGCCGGGATCACCGGGGTGAGGCTCCGTTCCCTCCATCAGCACAACGAGGACGACCGGATCGACGAGGTGATCGGGTCGGTGGCCGCCGGGCGGACGGTGGCGGTGGTCAGCGATGCGGGAATGCCCGGCATCTCCGACCCCGGGAGCCGGGTGGTGGCGGCCGCCGCCACCGCCGGGCTCAAGATCTCGGTCATCCCCGGACCGTCGGCCGGACTCGCGGCCCTGGTCACCAGCGGGCTGCCCACTGATCGCTTCTGTTTCGACGGCTTCCTCCCCCGCGCCGGCAAGGAACGACGCCGTCGGCTGGCCGCCCTGGCCGAGGAGACCCGGACGACGGTGCTGTTCGAGGCGCCGGGGCGGCTGGCGGCCACCCTCGCCGACCTGGCCAACCAGCTCGGAGACGACCGGCCGGTGGCGGTGGCCCGCGAATTGACCAAACTCCACGAGCAGATCTGGCGGGGCACCGCGGCCGGGGCGGCCGCCTGGGCGTTGTCGGCGCCGGTACGGGGCGAAGTGGTGATCGTGGTGGCGGGGGCACCGGAACGCGCCGAACCCGAGGTGGACGACGGGCGGCTGCAAGCGGCCCTAGCGGTCCGTCTGGCCGGAGGTGAGCGCACCCGGGGCGCGGTCGATGCGGTGGCCGAAGAGTTCGGGGTCGCCCGGCGCCGGGTGTACGACCTGGCCCTGGCCGCCCGGAATGACACCCCGGCGTCCGACGTTGAACCAACTGGAGATCGGCCCGGCGGATTCGAGGGTCGATAGCATCCGAGGGGCGGCCGGAGCAGCCGAGCGGGAACCCGCTCAAGAGAGGAACCGTGATGTTCGGACGGAGTGAGATGGACAAGACCCAGGGCCCGGGAATCGGGCCCGACGAGGTCCCCGAAGGCATGGACCGGGCCGCGTTTGCCGCCGGTTGTTTCTGGGGGGTGGAGGAGTTCTTCCGGGCCATCCCCGGGGTGGTCGACGCCATCTCCGGCTACGAGGGCGGCGAGGTCGACCATCCCACCTACGAGCAGGTGTGCTCGGGCCGCACCGGGCACGCCGAGGCCGTGCTGGTGACCTTCGACCCGAACCAGGTGTCCTTCGAGACCCTCCTGGAGGAGTTCTGGCGTCATCACGACCCCACCACCCTCAACCGGCAGGGGCCCGACCACGGGACCCAGTACCGCTCGGCGGTCTTCACCCGCAACGAGGCCCAGGAGAAGGCGGCCAAGGCCTCGCTCGAGGAGTACCAGGCCCGGTTCCAGCGCCCCATCGTGACCGAGGTGACCCCGGCGACCACCTTCTGGCCGGCCGAGGAGTACCACCAGCGCTTCACCGAGCGCACCGGCCGCGGCGGGTGCCACGTGGCCAACTGGTGACCGGTTAGCCGCCGCCGTGGAAGTCCCCACCGGGAGAGCCGGCGCCGGGGCGGGGGCGGCGGTGATGCGGTCGGGGGTCAGGGGTGGGATCGGTACGCTACGGGGCAATGTCCCGCTACTACATCACCACTCCCATCTACTACGTCAACGACGCGCCCCATGTCGGTCACGCCTATGCCACCGTCAACGCCGATGCGCTGGCCCGGTGGCACCGGCTGATCGGCGATGACGTCTTCTTCCTGACCGGCACCGACGAGCACGGCGAGAAAGTCGCCCGGGCCGCCGAGGAGCACGGGATGGGCCCCCAGGAGTGGACCGATCAACTCGCCCCCCGGTTCGCGGCGGCCTGGGCCGAGCTGGACATCTCCAACGACGACTTCATCCGGACCACCGAGCCCCGTCACACCCTGGCGGTCCAGGAGTTCCTGGGCAAGATCTACGAGAACGGGTGGATCGTCAAGGGCACCTACAGCGGCCTCTACTGCGTCTCCTGCGAGCAGTACTACACCGAGGACGAGCTGGTCAACGGCGAGTTCTGTCCCGTCCACCTCACCCCGGTCGAGCTCTTGGAAGAGGAGAACTACTTCTTCCGGCTGAGCGCCTTCGAGGAGCGCCTCATCGAGTGGTACGAGAAGTGCCCCGACGCGGTGATTCCCGAATCCAAGCGGAACGAGGCGCTGAGCTTCATCCGAGGAGGCCTCCGGGACATCTCCATCACCCGGACCTCGATCGACTGGGGGGTCCCGGTCCCGTGGGACGAGAAGCACGTCTTCTACGTCTGGTACGACGCGCTGGTCAACTACCTGACCGCCATCGGCTATGGCCAGGACCCGGCTCGCTTCGAGGAGTGGTGGCCGGCGGTCCACCATCTGATCGGCAAGGAGATCATCCGGTTCCACTGCGTGTGGTGGCCGGCCATGTGCATGGCCGCCGGCATCGACCCGCCGGCCCACGTCCAGGTGCACGGCTGGCTGCTGGTCAGCGGGCAGAAGATGTCGAAGTCCAGCCTCAACAAGATCACCCCCGACGAGCTCATCGCCGACTTCGGGGTCGACCCGGTGCGCTACCACCTGTTGCGGGACACCCCGTTGGGGTCGGACGGGGACTTCTCGGCCGAGGGGATCACCAGCCGCTACAACGCCGACCTGGCCAACAACCTGGGAAACCTGGTGTCCCGGGTGGCGACGGTGGTCGGGTCCAAATCCGGGGCGACCGGTCCGGCGCCCGACCCCGGGAGCCGGCTGGCATCGGTGGCCGCCGAGGTGGTGGCGGACGCGACCGCGGCATGGAACGCGGGCCAGCCCCACCTGGCCCTCGAAGCCACCTGGCGACTCATCCGGGAGACCAACGCGGAGTTGGAAGCCACCGAGCCCTGGAAGGCCGACCCGGGACCCGCGGTCGACGCGGTGCTGGGCAACGCGCTGGAGGTGCTCCGGGTGGTGTCGGTGCTGATCGTGCCGGCCATGCCCGCCACCGCCGACGAGATCTGGCGACGCATCGGTCTGAGTGGATCGGCGGTGGAGCAGCGTCTGCCGGAGGCGGCGGTCTGGGGCGGCTACCCCGGAGGCCTGCCGGTGGAGAAGGGCGCCCCCCTCTTCCCGCGGCGGAAGTGAGCCCTCCGGTGGACTCCGGGGCCGCCCCCGGCGGGGAAGGGGGTGGCGGGGGGCGCGCCGATGCGGTCGTCGAGTGGTTCGACTCCCACTGCCACCTCCAGACCGAATATCTGGCCGGTGACCAGGGAGAGGGGCAGGACCTGCCCGGGGCCCACGCCGAGCCTCATGCCTCCCGGCTGGCGGGGGCCGTCGCCCGGGCCTCGGAGGCAGGGGTCACCCGGATGGTGTGTGTGGGTACCGACGCCACCACGTCGGCCGAGGCGGTGGAACTGGCCCGGGCCATGGCCCGCGCCGATTCGGTGGCCACCGCCGAGGGGATCCAGATGTGGGCCACCATCGGCCTGCACCCCCACGACGCCGTCAACGGGGTGCTCACCCTCGAGTCGATTCTGGCCGCCGAGCTTCCCGATCCTGGCGGGGGGAGTGGGACGGATAAACCGTCGACAATCGTGGTTGCTATAGGGGAGTGCGGGCTCGATTATCACTACGACCATTCACCGCGGGACGTGCAGCGCGCCGCGTTCGCCGCGCAGATCGAACTGGCCATCGGGCACCGGTTGGCCTTGGTGGTCCACACCCGCGAAGCGTGGGACGACACCATCGACATCCTCACCGCCACCGGTGTCCCGGAGCGCACCATCATCCACTGTTTCACCGGGGGGCCGGAGGAGGCTCGTCGGTGCCTCGACCTCGGGGCGTCACTGTCGTTCAGTGGGGTGGTCACCTTCAAATCCGCGGTCGAAGTCCGCGAAGCCGCCCAGATCTGCCCGATTGAGCGCCTGTTGATCGAGACGGATTCCCCGTTCCTGACCCCGGTTCCCCATCGCGGATCGCCCAACGAACCGGCCAGGGTGCCCCTGGTGGGGGCGACAATTGCTACCGTCAAGGGGGTAAGTAGGGAGCGGGTGGCCGAGGTCACCACCGCCAACGCCCGGGCCGCATTCGCTTTGTGAATTGTCGCACTAGCTGTTACTGACAGTAACGTTCTTTGGCGATCGGGTTTGATAAGTGCACGCGAACCTGTCTAGCGTCTTGGTCGCGGCCGCTGATTTGAGCGGTCGTTTTCATTTAAGTCGGCTTGGAGGAGACGGCTTGAATGCGTTCATATACGTCCCCAACCAAGGTGGAGTTCTGAGGACCTCAATCGAACGGAGTGGTCGGCCCGGTGCCGCACTGCTCCTCTGCGGAGCGCTCCTGATCGTGCCGCTCATCGTCATCAAATCCAGCTCGAGTTCGGCGGCGCCCGGACGCGGGGGCGGCGCGAGCCACTCCCCGAGCGGGTCGGGCCCGAAGTCGGCCGCCCCGAAACCGGCCGGATACTTCCCGGCGTGGCAGTTGGCCGCCGACACCATCAAGTCGAGCGCGGCGGCCGCCCCCGGGGTGGGCCAACCGGTCGCTCCCACCACCACCGCGGCCACCACTCCGGCCACCACCGCGACGACCTCGTCGCCCACCACCTACGTGACACCCACCACCCACCCGGCGGTAGTGCAGGCCACCACTCCGGCCACCTCCCCGGCCCCGGCTGCCGCCCCGGCCCCGGTCGCCGCCTCGACTCCGGCTCCACCGGCCAACTCGATCACCGGCGTGGTCACCTACTACGACGCCGCCCCGGGGACCTGCGCCAGCCCCACCCTGCCGTTCGGCACGGTGGTGACCATCACCAACCCTGACAACGGGGCCACGGTGAGCTGCACGGTCGACGACCGGGAAGCTGACACCGCCCGGCAGATCGACCTGGCCACCGATACTTTCGCCCAGATCGCCCCGCTGTCCCAGGGCGTCATCTCCAATGCCGAGCTGAGCTGGTGACACACTGACCCGGTGACCCATGGCCGAGCAGACATCCACGGGTTGCTCGACGCCAATGACCTCCATCCGAGTCGGGCCCTCGGTCAGAACTTCGTGGCCGATGGCAACACCGTTCGGAAGATCGCCCACCTGGCCGGTGTCGGGCCGGGATCCCGGGTGGTGGAGATCGGGGCCGGACTCGGCTCGTTGACCCTGGCGCTGGCCGAGACCGGGGCCGAGGTAACCGCGGTCGAGATCGACCGGCGCATCGTTCCGGTATTGCGCGCCCAAGTCGAGCCGCTCGGTGTCCGGGTGGTGGAAGCCGACGGGTTGACGGTGGACTGGCGGGAACTCCTCGAGGAGGGGGCCGGCGGTGCCGGAAACGGGGCCGGCACTCCCGAGCAGATGTGGTCGCTGGTGGCCAACCTCCCCTACAACGTGGCCATCCCGCTGGTGATCCGTGTGCTCGAGGAGGCTCCCCAGATTTCCTCCCTCCTGGTGATGGTCCAGCGGGAGGTGGGCGAGCGTCTGGCCGCCCAGGCCGGGGACGATGCCTACGGGGCGGTATCGGTGAAGGTGGCCTACTGGGCCAGTGCCTCGCTGGTCGGCCGGGTCCCGGCCTCGGTGTTCATCCCCCGCCCCAAGGTCGAGTCGGTGCTGGTCCGCCTCGACCGCCGGCCCCTTCCGGAGGGACCGGTGGCCCGGGTGCCCTATGACCGGTTGTTCTCGGTGGTCCGGGCCGGGTTCGCCCACCGCCGAAAGATGCTCCGCCGCTCGTTGGACGGCGTGGTGGATCCCGGGGCCTACGCGGCGGCCAAGGTCGAGCCGACAGCCCGGGCCGAGGAGCTGGGACTGGAGGAGTGGGGGAGACTGTCGGCGTGGGAACCGACCGAGCCGATCGCCTCGTGACCGAACTGGCCTCCGACCCGAATGGAAGACCGGGCGATCCGGAGGGGATCGCCCCGACGACCGAGGTCCTGGCCCCGGCCAAACTCACGCTGTCGCTCCGGGTCACCGGGGTGCGCCCGGATGGGTATCACGAGCTCGACGCCGAGATGGTCACCGTCGATCTGGCCGACACCTTGGTGATCGGCCCCGGGAAGGGGTTGACCATCGAGTCCGAAACCACGTCGGCGGGCTTGTCGCCCGGGGCCGACAACCTGGTGAACCGCGCCCTGAAGGCCGTCGGACGCTCCGGTCGGGTCTGGTTGATCAAGAGGATCCCGGTGGGGGCGGGCCTCGGCGGGGGTTCCGCCGATGCCGCGGCCGTCTTGCGTTGGGCGGGCTGCGCCGATCTCCGGGTGGCCTCGGCGCTGGGGGCCGACGTCCCCTTCTGCGTCGGCGGCGGCAGGGCTCGGGTGCGGGGGATCGGCGAATCGGTGACCGCCCTGCCCCATCAAGCCCGGGAGTTCACCCTGCTGTTGCCGCCGTTCGGGATGGACACCGCCGCCGTCTACCGGGCCTGGGACGCCATGTCCCGGGCCGGATCGCTACCGCCGGAAGGCACGTCCGGCAACGATCTCGAGGCCCCGGCGCTCTCGGTCGAACCCCGACTCGCCCTTTGGCGCCAGGCGTTTGCCGAGGCCACCGGGGTGGAGCCGCGGCTGGCCGGGAGCGGATCGACCTGGTTCGTCGAGGGGGGCGCCGACAACTTCGGGCTCGAAGATCGGCGGTCACTCCAGGTGGGGCAGGCCTCGGCCCGACTGCTGCGGGCCAGGACGGTTCCGGCTGTCTAGCCCTTCAGAGGCCGAACCATGGGTTGCCTCGGTTCTGAGCGCATGAAGCCCATGGTCATTGGGTACGAAGGGGTCATGCGAGAATCGGTAGGGCTCGCGCCACGGGTACCAACAATCGGATTGGGTGGATGATGGCACAGCATTTCGGTTATGCGATCGACAAGCGGTATCTGCCCGTTCTGGTGCCCTTCGGGTTGAGACCGGCAAAGGACGGCGTCACGCTCACTGATGACGGCACCTTCGTGGCGACGTTCGGGTTCTTCAAGATGGCGACACCGCTCGCCAACATTACCGGCGCGCATATCACCCGGAACTACCGTTGGTGGACAGCATTCGGCGTGCGGGGATCTATGGCCGACGACGGGTTGAGCTTTGGAACCAACCACGATGGAGGCGTCTGTATCCACTTCGCCGACAAAGTGCCTTCGCCCCTTCGACGGAGCGGTCATTCGGCGCTCACCGTGACGGTGCGCGACCTGGAGGGGCTAACGGCCGCCCTCGGCGGTGACGACGCGGAACCACCGGCGGCATCCGCATCGTGATCGAACGAACCAGCTAGCCAGGAGGAACACCGGCATGGCGTCAAGTGGGTCCAAGGTGGTGCGGTGTGCCAACTGCGGGACGAAAAACCAGGTGCCGTCGGCGGCGAACGGCATACCCCGGTGTGCGAAGTGCAAGTCCCTGCTTCCCTGGATCGGAGAGGCCGGGGACGACACCTTCGGAGAGGTTGTCACCGCGTCGGTCATACCGGTGCTGGTGGATATCTGGGCACCGTGGTGCGGCCCCTGCCGTATGGTCAGCCCGGCGCTCGAGCACTTGGCCGCGGAGATGGCCGGTCGGATCAAGTTGGTGAAGGTCAACGCCGACGACGCCCCCCAACTCTCCGCCCGCTTCGGGATCCAGGCCATCCCGACCCTCCTGGTCATGCGGGGCGACGAGGTGCTCGCCCGCCAGACCGGCGCAGCTCCGGAAGACAAACTCCGAACCTGGCTGGAACAAGCGCTGCCGCCGGTCCCTTCGAACTGAGCGTGGTCGTCGCCGCCCCGGCAACCTGAGAAGGCGAATCCGCTCACCGAACCCGATCGGTCACGTCCACGGCATCGCCGCCCGTTGGTCCCAGTAGCTCTGGGGGTCGAGAGCCAAGGTGGCGAGCCGATCCGGGTCGACCGGGGTCGTGACCTCGAGTGCCTCGAGATTCGAGCGCAGCTGGGCAACGGTGGCCGCCCCGGAGAGGACCATGTCGGCCCAGGGTTGAGACAAGGCCGAGGCCAGGGCGGTCACGTCGGGGCGTTCACCGAGGCTGGCCGTCATCGGACCCGGCACGGCCAGACGCCCGTTGGCCAGGGCCTCCTTCACGATCACGGTCCAGCCGGCCGCGTGGGCCTCGGCCAGGGCTGGGCCCGCCGAGGTCTCCAGGAGATTCCAGGTCGCCTGCACCGCGGAGAACAACGGCGTGCCCTCGACCTCGATGGTCAGCGCCCGACGGAGGGTGTCGGACTGCCGCGGGCCGCTCAAGCTGAGTCCGATGGGGACACCGAGCCCGGCCAGTTGGTGATGCACCGCGACATCGTCGAGGACCCCGGACTCCAGGGTGGCGGAGTGAATCTGATAGAGCCGGAGCCACCGGCCGACCTGTGCTCTCGTTTCCGGCCACTGGCGGGCGAGGGCGGCGGCCGAGTGGTCTTTGACCTCCTGGATCTCGGCATCCACCTTCCAGTCGGCGGTGTAGGTGTACCCCCACTTGGACGAGACCGTTACCTCCTCGGGCCCGATGCCCCGACGGGTCAACCATTGGCCTAGGAATTGCTCGGCCCGCCCATAGGAGCGAGCTGCGTCGAACCACCGGATCCCGCCCGCCCAGGCGGCGTCGCAGACCTGGTCGCTGTGCCGCTGAAGGGCTTCGATCGAGCGGTCAGGTCCGATCGCCGCCCCATGGTCAACGGTCAGATACCCGGGCCTTCCCAGCGCGGCGAGGCCCAATCCCAAAACAGCCATGTATCCCAGTCTCGTTCTACGAGTGGTGCGGGGCGGTCAACGCCGAGAGGTGGTGAAGATATTCTCCAGCCAGATGTCGGCGTCGCGCAGCGCCTCTCGGGTCACGCGCGCATCCGGCGCCATCAGGTCGAAACCGTGGGGGGCGCCGGCGTAGACCCGGAGATCGGTGGAGACTCCGGCCCGGGCCAGCCTCGAGGCATAGGAGATCGTCTCGTCGAAGAAGCCGTCGGCTCCCCCGACGATCAGCAGTGACGGGGGTAGGCCCCGGACATCGGTTGCCCGGGCCGGCGCGGCATAGGGCGAGACGTCCCCGCCGTACAGAGAGCCGAGGTAGGCACGCCAGGCGAATCCGTTCGCCTTGGGCGGCCAGACGGGCGCCTCCCACTGGCTCGAGGCGGTCTCTTGCCGGTCGTCGAGCATGGGATAGAAGAGCAACTGACCGGCGAGGGGTATGCCCTGGTCCCGGGCGGCCAACGCGACTCCGGCGGCGAGCCCGCCACCGGCACTGGCCCCGGCGACCACGATCCGGCCCGGATCTATTCCCAGGTCATCGGCCCGTTCGACCAGCCACCCGAGCACCTGCATGGCGTCGTCATGGGCGGCCGGAAAGGGGTCCTCGGGGGCCAACCGGTACTCGGCGGAAGCGGTGACGCAATCGAACCGTGCCGCCCATGCCTGGAGCCGCAGCGCGTCCATGCCCGCGTTCCCGATCAGGTACCCACCGCCATGGAACCAGAGGACGCAGGGGTGAGGACCGGCGGTCTCGGGCGAAAACAGTTCGACGGCCAGCGGAGGGGAAGATCGGATCACCTGCTGGTCAGCCACCACCCCGTCGAGAGGAGGGGGCGGCTGGATCAGCTCCAGGATGCCCGAGCGTATGCCGCCGATGTCAAAGGTGTCCCCGCCGAAACCGACGTCGAGGTCGGCCAGGTAGGCAAGCTCCGGATCCAGCGGCGTGGTGGTCATCGCTCGATCCCGGACGTGGACGCGGTGACCACGGCTCGCCTCGGTTGATACGGCGATGCAACTTCCATCTCGTCCTCCAGCCGACCTACGTTGTTCCCACACCGCGGCAACTGCGCAGGTTGCCCTTGTCTAGCAGCTGCCCACGAGGCAACTCATCCGTCGACGAGCTACCCGACTCCACTCACGCGAGCTCCGCGGCGGCGGTGACCCGGGTCTCGGGCTCCTTGCTCCGCAGCGTGTCTACGATCACCGCGGCGACATCAGCCGAAAGCTGGTAACCGAAGCGGATATATCCCTCATCGGTCCACCGGTCCAGCCAGCCGGCGATGGTCTCGTCAAAGTGACTTCCCATCTCGGTGTCGATGGTCGGCCCGACCATGATCTCGGTGACGCGGAGGGCGGCGAACTCGCCGGCCAGGCCCTGGCAGTACGCCCGGAGGGCGGCCTTGGAGGCTCCGTAGGCAACTAAACCCGGGTACGGCATCTCCACCGAGTCAGAGGTCAGATAGACGGCTCGGTTGTCGCTGGCATCCGAGAGGAGGTGGGGCATCGCCGCCCGGGTGACCATCGCCGCCCCGAACAGATTGGTGCCGAAGATCTCCGACCATCTCTCGGGTCCGGTGGTGTCGAGCGGGGTGATCCGGGTGGTGCCCGCCGCGTAGACCAGGGCGTCGAGACCGCCGAGTCTCTCGACCGCGGTGGCCACCACCCGATCGCAGTCCTCGGGCAGGCTGACATCGCAGGCCACCGCCGTCACCCCTTCGAGTTCCGCCACCCGGGTCTCTCGGCGGGCGGCACCCACCACCTGGGCACCGGAGTCGACCAACGCCTTGGCCGTGCTGGCCCCGATCCCGCTCGAGGCCCCGAGGACAAGGACCCGAAGAGGGTTCCCGAGCCGGTTCATCAGCGGGTCCCCCGACACAACAGCCATCCGCGCTCCCCTCGAAACCTTCGCAACTCATTGTGGATACTATGCCGCCCGCACCCCCCGACGGTGGGCGGAACTTCCGTGCCGGGCCCGGCTTCTATCGGTTCAGTTCCCGTAGTGGCACGATCGGGTCGCCGTCAGCCCACCACACCCGGCATTCTCAGTGGTGGGATGTCCCGTCCGAGTCGCTCGAAGCCGAGCGGGCCGGAGCCGCCGTCCCTTCATGCCCTCGCAGCCGACCGACGATTTGGGTGAGGTCCTCGCCGGAGATTGTCTCCCGTTCGAGGAGGGCGGCGATGACCGCGTCGAGGGCATCGCGGTTGTCGCTCAACAATGCGCCCGCCCTCGCCTCGGCCTCGGAGAGCAGGCGGCTCACCTCTTGGTCGATGATCTCCTGGGTTCCCTCGGCAAAGGGGCGTTCCTGGCCGAATTGGGGCCCGCTCAAGTAGGCCGGACCGTCCGATCCGTATCCGATGGGTCCCAACCGGGGAGACAGTCCCCAGTCCTTGACCATCTTGATGGCCAGTTCGGTGGCCCCGGAGAGATCGCTGGCCGCGCCGGTGGAGGCCTCGCCGATCACCAGGTTCTCCGAGGCTCGCCCACCCAGCCGGATGGCCAGGGAGTCGAGGAGGTAGCTCTCGGAGTACAGGTGCCGTTCATCGACCGGGAGCTGTTCGGTGACCCCCAGGGCCCGGCCGGCCGGAAGGATGGTGATCTTGGCCACGGGGTCGCCGTGCTCCGACAGCAGTGCGACGACGGCATGCCCGGCTTCATGGACCGCCACCGAACGCTTCTCCTCGGGGAGGAGCGCGTTCGAAGCATCCCGACGGCCGAGCTGGATGCGGTCCCGAGCCTCGTCGATGTCCCCGGCGAAGATGACGTCCCGGTCGTGACGGACGGCGACGATAGCGGCTTCGTTGATGAGATTGGCCAGATCCGCGCCCGAGAACCCCGGAGTCGCCCGGGCCACGTTGTCGAAGTCGACGTCGGGGGCCAGATGCTTGCCGGCGACGTGCACCTTCAGGATGGCGGACCGTTCGGCCTGGTTGGGCAGCGGGATCTCCACCTCCCGATCGAAACGGCCCGGTCGGAGAAGCGCCGGGTCGAGGACCTCGGGTCGGTTGGTGGCGGCCATGACCACCACCCCGGTGCTCGGGTCGAAGCCGTCCATCTCCGCCAGCAGCTGGTTGAGGGTCTGTTCTCGCTCGTCGTTGGACACGATGGACCCGCCTCGACGCTGGCCGATGGCGTCGATCTCGTCGATGAAGACAATCGACGGGGCCTGCTTGCGGGCGTCGGCGAACAGATCCCGAACCCGGGAGGCGCCGACTCCGACGAACAACTCCACGAAGCTGGAGCCGGTGAGGGCAAAGAAGGGGACTCCCGCCTCTCCGGCCACCGCTCGTGCCATCAGTGTCTTGCCCGTGCCCGGCGGGCCCACCATGAGGACGCCGCGTGGGCCGATGGCGCCCGCCCGTTCGTAGCGCTGCGGATGGCTGAGGAAATCGACCACCTCGGCCACTTCACGTTTGGCCCCTTCGTATCCGGCGATGTCGGTGAACCGGGTGGTCGGCTTCTCCTCGTCGTAGACCTTGGCCTTGGATCTCCCGATTCCCATCAGACCCCCGGCCAGCTGCCGGCTCCCTCGGCGCCCTATCCAGATGAAGAAGGCGATGAACAGCAGCAACGGGAGGAAGGAGAGTAGGTCAGCGAGGAGAGCCGACCCCTGTCCGACCCCGGTGATGTCCACGTTGTGTGTTTTCAGGGTGGATGCCAGCCCGTTGTCGGGGATGGCCGTGGGGATCTGGGTGGTGTAGTTGTCGCCCCCTTTCAGCGAGCCGGTGATAGCACCGCTGGGGTTGACCGATGCGGTTTTCACATCCCCGGCAGTGACCTGGGACAAGAACTTCGAGTAGCTGAAATTCTTGGTCGGCGTGCTCTTCATGCTCGGTATGGAAAACAGGATGAGGGTGATCAGAAGGCCGACTGGTAAGAGCCAGATCCGCCACGCCGGTGGGCGAGGGGGTGCGGGTGCCGGCCCTCGATCGTTGGGTTCGCCCGGCTTGGCCGATCCGGTGAGGTGACGGGTCGTGTGCGACATGGTGTGTTCTCCCAGGTGAGAGCGCCGACTCTCGAACGATAGGAGGCGTCGTGCCCGTCGATCTGCCTAGCTGGAATCCTCACACTTCGACGTGCAACCGGCAACTCCCCTGGGGCTTTGCCCGTGGGCCCATGAGTTCAGCCCCGTCCCTGGCTCGGGGTCTCCTTGGCCACTAGATGCGCGGCGAACATCGCCACTGCATCGTCGATCAGCCGCAGGTACCGGTCGCCGCCGGCGTGGTTTGCCAATTGCTGGCCGGCCAGCCCGGCCACCAGCGCGGTCCACAGATCGAAATCGCCGTCGGTGCTCGGTACCCTCGAGCGTTGGGCGGGTCAGGCGAGGAGCAGACGACACCATGCGTCGGCGAGCCAGCGCTCGAAATGGTGAGGTGACCAGCCACGATCGCCGGTGAGTAGGAGGTACAGCTCCGGGCTGTTCATCGCCCAAACCGTGTCGGCGGCCTCATTGACAGACAGATCGTCTCGCAGTCCACCGGTATCGCGGATGTCTCGGATGAGCCGGCGCATATTCGCCGCTCGCCGCTCGCTGATCTCGTGCCACACCTGCTCGGCTTCGGGCTCGGTGGAGGCGGCGTCTCGGACCGCCAGAAGCAGGGGCGCCATGCGCGCTTGGATCCGGCAGATGGCCCGAGCGTAGATGGCCAGCTTCCGGGCGGGATCGGACTCAGCCTTCATGGCTCGGACGTAGTCGCGCTCGTCGGGGGTCACCGGGTGATCGGCGCCGGAGATGGCCTGCTCGATCAGCTCGCGCAAGATGACGGGCTTACGTCCGACCAGCGCGTACACGGTATCGATGTTCACTCCGGCTCTGGCCGCCACCGCGGCGACAGTGGTGGACCGGTAGCCGTCGGCCAAGATCAGGTCGCGGGCGCTGCCGATGATTCGCTGCTTCGTTTCGCGGGATCGCGCCTTCCGACCGGTGGCGTCATAGCTTCGACGCTTGACTTCTCGCTTCATGCCCACCATTATTAATCCGAATGTACTTCGGATCAAGTATAGGAGAGGGCCATGACCTACGCATTCACCCAGGATGTTCCCATCGACGCCCCGTTCTACCGGCGCATCGTTGAGGCGCTCGGCGACGAGCCATCGGAGGGATTCGTCGCCCACATCGCCGTCGAGAGACCGGAGGGCGGCCTCCGATATATCGACGTCTGGGAGTCCGAGCAGGACTGGGATCGGTTTGCAGAAGAGCGGCTCCACCCCGTCGTGCACGGCCTGCTCAGCGAGATATTCGGCGATCAGTTGCCTCCAGAGCCCGAGCGCACGTCGATGGCGGTCGTCGACGTGTGGATCCCAGGGAAGGAACGCCGCTGATCAGTAGTGGAGCCGCTGATCAATAGCGGAGCCGACAGAGTGCAGTGCCATCTACCAGAGCCGCGTAGTCGTGACGAGGGATGAGCTCCAGCTCCGGCGATTCGGAAGGCCCGCTGGACAGCCCGATGCTTACGAGCTAATCACGATGAACGATTTGTGGTCGAGCGCCGTATTCCTAGACCAGTGCCAACCCGCTCGCTTCGCAATGTGCGATCTCCGCCGCCTACCGCGAGGGGCGAGCGGGTCGTTGTGGCCATATTCGCCCTCGTCGGTGCCATAGTCCTCGCACTATGCGGAACACTGGTGGCCGGTTCCGCTGCAGCATTCCGGCACCCGTCCGGAGCCTTTGATTGGGAGAGATTTCGCCAAGGCGCCCGCCGCGTGGCTGCGGATCTCCACGCCTTCCGGAGATGCGGTGTTGTCGTCTCCTCCGTCGTTCGCGCCCATCAAGGGTGATCCGGGCTCGGTGTCCACAGCGGTGGTGGGTGGAACTGGGAACGTCGTCGCTTATCTGAATGTCACTCCCCAGCAGGGCGGCGAGCGACGGCACGGTTTTGGCGCATTTCGGGCGAGTCTGCTGAGACACGATCACGACTACGCAGTTCATGTCGACGCCGTCGCCGAGGGCTTGGCCTTCAACGGTGGAGTTGGATCGTGCGTCATTGACGATTACCTGACCCGGGTGGGCAACAACCCATACCGAGAGATCGCCTGCCTGGTGGTGGGAAGGCACGGCGGAACCGTCGTGGTCGCAACTGCCGCCGGCGCCAGTTGGTCTCTCTATCGGCAAACACTCCGCGAAGCGGTCGCGTCTATCACCGTCTCCTAGCCGGAATAGTTCCAAGTTCGGTGAACGATTCGGGGCCGGCGCTCGTAGTACCCGACACTCACGACAGACAATCGTTAAGGAGTTCGTCAATGCGCAAGTCATGGGTTTTGGCCCTTGGCGCCGTAGCCATCGTCGCCGCCGCCTGCGGGACGGCCGCGACCTCGCCGGCCAACCACCGATCGACCGGTTCGCCAACCGCACCGTCCACCTCGCCGAAGCCCACGTCGGCTCCCTCGGTCCCCGGGACCATCAGCCGCCCCCCAACCTCGAGCGTCCCGCCGGCCACCGCGCCTCGCCCGCCGGCGCCGGTTTCCACTTCCTCGAGCCCATCGGCGGCACCCGGGCCATCAAGCCACTCCGCTTCAGGCCCACCCACCACCAGCCCGCCCCCGCCTCCACCAACCACCGTCGCACCTCCGCCCCCGAGCCCACCCACCACCAGCGCGCCTCCGCCGACAAGTCCGCCCACGACCAGTCCGCCTCCCCCTCCGACCACGACCCCAACCACTGCTCCCAGCGACAATGACGCCGATAACAATGGAGGGCCGAGCGACGGTGACGGGACCATATGACAACCGGTTTGTGGGTTGACGTGCAGCCAGGAGCCCGATGTACGCCGGGGACCGCAGAGAAGACTCCGCCTCTCGGCTCCTCAGAGAGCTGAGGCGCGAGCGACGGGCCCTTAGTCGTCATCAGCGTGAGGGCTGGTCTCGGCAAGGAGTTCGATACGACGGGCGAGGTTGACGGCGTGGTCGCCGAGTCGTTCGTAGAACCGGGCCAAGAGGGTGACCTGGGCGGCGACTGCCGCAGGCATTTCCTCCCTGGCGACCTCGCGAGTCAAGTCGTCATGGAAGATGTCCATCTCGTCGTCCGCCTCCACCAATCGCTCACTGATCCGACTCCGCCGGCCGAAGGCTTCCGCCGCCTCCTGCCACATCTCGTTGGCCACTTCGGTCATGAGTTGGACGATGCCTCGGCTGCGAGCACTCATGTCTGTTCCCAAGTGGTCGACCGCCCGCTGGGCGATGTGTTCCGCCAAATCAGCACTGCGTTCCAACTCGGGGATGATCAAGAGCATGGCCACCAGGTAGCGAAGCTCGTCACCTTCGCAGGGCCGCTCCTGGAGCTCGTTCCAGACCAGGAGCTCCACCTCGGCCGTGAGGTCGTCCACCGCCTGGTCGCCATCGACGACGGCTTGACCCAGGAGCGCCTCACCCCCCAGCAGGGCATGGGTGGCTTGGGCCAGCGCCTCTGAGACCAGGGCAAACAGTTGAATGACCTTGCGGTCGATGGCCTGGATACCGGTGTCGGGTGGGCTCATGGCAACCAGAGGTTACCCACAACGTTTACCTGAAGTTAGCGATTCGTTCACCTTACGTTCACCTTAAGAATTCCTGGAGTCCATCTTGGGGCGCGAAAGTGGGGAAAGTCGGCAAAAGTGGGGGCGAGGAAGGGATTTGCGGGTGTCATCTGGCTTGATGGCGGAAACGGGTGAACTGGCATCGATGAATGGATCACCTTCGGTAAGCGACCTCCTCAACGAGGCCCCGAGGAGCAAATTCCATCGACGGACGGTTCTGGTGTCGGGGGTTGGGTTCTTCACTGATTCATACGACCTGTTTGTCATCAGCACCGTATCCACCATCGTCGCCGTCCAGTGGCATCTGAGCACCATCGAGACAAGCTGGGTGACCGGCTCCGCCATCTTGGGAGCATTCTTCGGGGCCATCATCTTCGGGCGGATCGCCGACGTACTTGGCCGAAAATGGGTGTACACCGGCGTGGCCGTCATCATGATGGTGGGCGCGCTCTTCTCATCGATCGCACCCAGCTTCATCTGGTTGGTCATTGCCCGTTTCGTCCTGGGCCTAGGTATCGGCGGTGACTATCCGGTTTCCGCGGTCCTGATGAGTGAGTACTCCAATCGAAGAGACCGCGGTCGACTGGTTGGGATGGTCTTCTCCATGCAGGCACTCGGTCTCATCGTCGGACCACTGGTCGGGCTCGTGCTTCTGTCCTCCGGAATCGGGCACGGGTTGACGTGGCGGCTCATGCTGGGCTTCGGTGCGATCCCTGCCGCCGCCGTCATCTACCTGCGGACCAAGATGCCCGAGTCTCCGAGGTTCAAGGCCCAGGTTCAGGGGAAGAACGACCAGGCCAACAAGGACATCACCGCCTTTTCCGACGGCGTGGTCGACGCCACCGCGGGTGCGGTCCAGGCGACCCAGCGATTGGGGCTTGGCCAATTCCTCCGGAACCGCAGGATGCTGCTCCTCCTCCTGGGGACGGCCGGCTCCTGGTTTCTCTTCGACTACGCCTACTACGGCAACACCCTCTCGCTGCCGGCGATTCTGAAACAGGTGGACTCCACCGCGTCATTGGAAGCGAAACTTCTGTGGACGCTGGGAATGTTCGTGGTGTTTGCCGTACCCGGTTACATCGTCGCGGTGATGACCATGGACCGGATCGGACATCGCCGCCTTCAGTTCATCGGATTTGGCGTCATGGCCGCGGCGTTCCTGACCCTGGCTGGATTTGCCCACCTCACCACCATGGTGGTGCCTTTCCTCGCCATCTTCGGGCTCAGCTACTTCTTCGTCGAGTTCGGGCCCAATATGACGACATTCGTCCTGCCTTCCGAGGTGTTCCCAGTGAGCATGCGCACCACCGGCCACGGCATCGCCGCCGGGATTGGGAAGTTGGGTGCCTTCCTCGGTGTCTTCTTGGTGCCTCAGCTCCAGAAGGACTACGGGCTCCGGGGCATGCTCACCATCGCGGGTGTGGCCGCCATCCTGGGGTTCGCCTTGACGCGCATCCTCCCCGAGCCGGCCCGGCAGACGCTCGAGGCCCTGGACAATGAATTCGCCGGACGCGAATTCGCATCGGCAACGATTCCTCTGTCTCCGGCCTCGAGTGCCTTCGACGAAGGTCGGTCGCCGATGCCGGCGATCGTCGAGCAACCGTTGTCGGACGCCGTCTAGGCGCTTGAATCGGGCCCTCAGGCTCACCAACCGCGGAGGTCCACCGGCCAGCTCTCCAGCACGTCGTCACCGTCGATCACGTGAAGGTGCTCGTGGTAGGCCACGGTGGGATCGACGTGGGCAGGTATCACGTTGATGCGGTCCCCGACCCGCACCGGCAGGTCCGGGGTGAACGTCACATGTTCATCAGAACAGAACAGCACCGTGCCCCCGTCGATTGACGGATTCCCGTGGTCCATCCCCAGCGCCTTGAGACCGCAGTCGGCCACCGCCCATTCGGGTGACACGGAAATCACCGTCGCCAACACCGAAAGGGCCTGCTCGAAGGGGAGGCCGAGCTTGCCGTAGGCAGTGTCCATGAGCGCGTAGGAGCCCGCCTGGATCTCCGTCGCCCAGTGGTTGATGTCGTAGGTTCCGGTCCCGCCGGCGGAGATGATCTCACCCCCGACCTCCCGGTGGGCGCTCATGAGGAGGCCCATCGAGATCTCCAACATCTCGGTGCGGGTCGTCCTCGCCTCGAGCCCGACGATGTGGCCTTCGTAGCCCATGACGCCGCGGACCCCCAGGCCCCGGCGACGCGCCCGGTCGGCCAGACTCCCGGCCTCCTCGGGTCGGCATCCGCACCGGGGCAGGCCGACGTCGACGTCGATCAGCACCTCGGGAACCCCCGCCGCCACCGCGGCGTCGATCGTCTCCTCGGAGTCAACCGCCATGGTCACCCGTGCCCCGTCACGGACCAGGACACCGAGGCGGGTGGCGTCGACGACTTCATTGGCCAACAACAGGTCGTCGCCCAACCCGGCCCGGGCCATGCCCTCCATCTCGGCGATGGTGGCGCAGGTGAACGTCTTGTGACCGAACTCGGCTTGGAGGGCGGCGAGCGACGTGCACTTGTGCGCCTTGACGTGGGGGCGCAGCCGTCCGGCGGGGAGAGCGTCGGACATCGCGGCCAGATTGTTCCTCAGCCGGTCGCCCCGGACGACGAGCGCCGGCGTCGTCAGCTCTCCGGTCCTCACCCGGGGCAGCGTATCGACCCGATGGGCCTGCCTTCCACGTTCCCGCAATTCGGCGGGGCAATTAGTCTCGATGCGGTCCCAGCCGCGGAGGTCGTCGGGGATCCTGACGACCGGGGCCCGGCGAACCGCGACGAACCCAACCAACGCCCCAAGGAGGGAAGCAACATGGCTGATTCCGAGATCACGTCTGCCGTGGTGGCGACCGGATTCGGTGGACCGGAGGTCCTCTCCGTCGTCGAGACGCCAATCGGTCATCCCGGCGAGGGCGAGGTGCGACTCGAGGTACGCGCCGCCGGCACCAATCCCATCGACTACCGGGAGTACAGCGGTGCCTTCGGCCGGGACCCGGCTCGGCTCCCGATGCGGCTCGGGCGGGAAGCCGCCGGCGTGGTCGTCGCGGTGGCAGACGGAGCCGAGGGGCCGACGGGCCCGATCCATGCCGGCGACGAGGTCGTCGCCTACCCCATCCAGGGTAGCTATGCGGCGGAGGTGATCGTGCCGGCATCCAGTGTCCTCCCCAAGCCCTCGACGTTGCCCTTCGAGCAGGCGAGCGGGCTGTTGACCACCGGGGTGACTGCCGTTCACGCGCTCACCGTGATCGGCGTCGGCGCCGGCGACACCGTCATCATCCATGGTGGCTCCGGCGGCGTCGGCCTCATGGCCGTGCAGCTGGCGGTGGCGGCCGGCGCCCGGGTCATCGCCACCGCCAGCGACCGCGGGCACCCGTATCTACGAGAGCTGGGTGCCGAGCCGGTCGCCTACGGAGAAGGCCTCATCGAGCGCGTCCGGGCCGTCGCTCCCGATGGGGTCGATGCGGCCATCGACACGGTCGGCACCGACGAAGCCATTGACACGTCGGTGGCCCTGGTTGCCGCCCGGGACCGCATTGTCACCATCGCCGCCTTCCAGCGGGGTTTCGACCTGGGCCTGAAGGTCATCGGTGGGGCGCCCGGAGCTGATCCCGGCACCGAGATCCGGGCCGCCGCCCGTCTCGAGCTGGTCCGGCGGGCGGAGGCCGGCGAGCTTCGGGTCCTGGTGGCTGCCACCTACCCACTGGCGGAGGCCGCGGCCGCTCATCGGGCCCTGGCCACCGGCCACACCCACGGCAAGATCGTCCTCGTCCCCTGAGCTACGCGGCGTCGGGGTGGACCTCGATGACCGTTCGCCCTATCGATCGCCGGGCCTCGTGGTCGTCGAGGGCGGCCCCGGCGTCTTCCATGGCGATCCGCCGTCCGACATAGGGTCGGATCCTGCCGTCGGCCGCCAACCGAAGCAGATCGGCGTGGACCTCGTCGGCCACACTCCGGCCGAACGGGTTGAATCCGAACCGGCGCATCCCCGGGTCGACCGAGTCCACCCAGGCCAGCATCACGCCCACGATGTCGATGTTCCCGATGCAGGCCATCCGCAGCGGTCGCCCGGTCATGCCGTTTTCGTCATCGTCGGCGAATCCCACCGCCAGGTAGCGACCACCCCGCGCCGTGCATCGCCATGAGCGCTCCACGAAGTCGCCCCCGGCCAGGTCGTAGACCACATCGGCGCCTACATCACCCGTCGCCACCAGCACCGCTTCCACAAAGTCCTCGGCGGTATGGTCGATGACCAGGTCGGCTCCGAGTGAGGCGCACAAGGCTCCTTTCTCGGCCCCTCCGGCCACGGCGATGACCCGGGCCCCGGCCGCCTTTCCCAACTGGATCCCGGCGGTGCCGAGGCCGCTGGCCGCCGAGTGCACGACCAGGGTCTCGCCGGCCTGGAGCCGTCCCCTCCGGAACAGCGCCAGATGCGAGGCCTGGAAGGTCAGCAGGAAGGCGGTGGCCTCGGCGTCGTCGAAACCCGCCGGGGCATCGAAGACGGATACCGCGTCGGCGAGCGCGTAGTCGGCGATGCCGCCGAGGGCGGTCCTGGTGATGGCCACCACCCGCTTGCCCAACCACGACTCGGCGCCCTCGCCCACCTGGTCGACGACGCCACAGACATCCATCCCCAGGGTGAACGGTGGGGGAGTCGGGACCGAGACCAGCTTTCCCCGACAGCGGTCGATGTCATTGAAATTCAGTGAGGCGGCACCCACCTTGACCCGCACCTCGCCGGGACCCGGCTCCGGGCGCTCGACGCGGCGGACCGCCAAGACCTCTCCCGGCCGGCCGTGGCTGGTCACCTGCAAGGCGTTCATCTCCGTCACTCGGCATCTCCTCGATTCGTTTCGCGAGTTCACACCGAGATTGCCCGGACCATCCTCCGGGTCGGCGTGAGACGCCTAGCACCCTAATGTTTGGCGGGAGGGTGGCCCGGGTCCATCGTGCCCCCGACACCGGCTTCCGGGCATCCATCCAGGTGGCGAACATCAACCCGCCCCCAAGGCCGCCGTGTCATCCGTTCGGGTAGCGTTGCATCTGCCATTCCGTAAACGGGATCCTGGGAGGCCCACATGGCCACGGACGGCTCCGATCTGCGCCACGCACTCGAAGAGTTGCTGTCTGCAGGGTCCACCGGCGCCCGACTCCGACCTGAGATTGCTGCCTCCTGGCAGCGGTCGAAGTCCTTTGACCTCCACCCTGACCGATTCGAGGTCGCCTTCGACTCGGAACCGGACCCGGATGACCGCTTGGTTCGGGCGGCCCGTCCCGTCCTCGACAGCCTGGTCGAGGATCTTGACTCGATAAAGATGAGCCTGGTCCTCTCCGACCGGCACGGCAATATCCTCGATCGCCTGGTCGGCGACCGGCCACTCCTGGCCCGGCTCGACCGGATCATGCTCGCGCCCGGTTTCCGCTATGACGAAGGCCAGGTCGGCACCAACGCCATCGGTACCGCCCTCGAGCAACAAGCACCCTCCATCGTCATTGGCAGCGAACACTTTGCCGATGCCCTGACCCAGATGGCGTGCGCCGCCTCCCCGATCGTCGACCCGGCCACCGGCTCGGTTGTCGGCGCCATCGACCTCACCTGCGCAGTGGATGGGTCGCACTCGCTCATGTTGTCGATGGCCAAGCGATCCGCCCGGGAAATTGAGCAGCGCCTGGTCAGCGGCAATTCCGCGGCTGACCGGTTCCTGCTTGCCTGCTTTTTACGCGCCAGGCGGGGTACCCGTAGTGCGGTGGTGGCCATCAACGGACAGGCGATGTACACCAACGCCCCCGCCGTCAAGCTTCTGCGCGGCCTCGACCGCGTCGGGCTGTGGGAACTGGTCTCCGCCGCCCTGTTCGACCGGCCACAGGCGCAACTCGAATTGCCCATGCCGTCCGGACGATCGAGTGTCGTGGCCTGTGAGACGATCGCCGACGGCGGCAACGTCATCGGGGCACTGCTGCGCTTCCTCCCCGACTCGGCCAGGGCCAGAGACGGCGACGGTTCGATCCCGAGGCGGGTCCGGCGCGACCTGGGGTGGGAGAGCCTGACCGAGACCGAGCGCAGCATTGCCGAACTGGTAGCTGAGGGCCACACCAACCGCGAGGTCGCCGCCTCGATGTTCCTGTCGCCCCACACCGTCGGGTACCACCTGCGCCACATCTTCCAGAAGGTCGGCGTCGACTCCCGGGTCGGGCTGACCCGTCACCTGGTCCAACAGGGCCACCCGCCGGCCTAGCCGCACCAACCCCCGAAGCCCACCGGCCCGGCCCGTCCGCCAGCCGGGAGGACTACTCGATCGCGTGATGTCCGCTCCAGATGGACCTCTCATACTGGGCATATGACCGCCACCGTCAGGCCGGTTTTGCGCCAGAGCCACCCGGGCGTGGGTCCGAAGGCTCGTTCATCAGCAAAGGAGAGGTGCCATGCCCTACGTCACCGTCGGACAAGAGAATTCGATGCCCATCGACCTCTACTACGAGGACCACGGCTCGGGTAGCCCGGTCGTCCTGATCCACGGCTTCCCCTTGAGCGGGCGGGCCTGGGAGAGGCAGGAGCGGGCCCT
The DNA here is from genome assembly GCA_035948855.1 of Acidimicrobiales bacterium. Taxonomy (GTDB): domain Bacteria; phylum Actinomycetota; class Acidimicrobiia; order Acidimicrobiales; family RAAP-2; genus DASZIT01. The sequence goes on from DASZIT010000101.1 coordinate 30,140, forward strand.
CCTCGCCAACGGGAACCGGGTCATCACCTATGACCGCCGTGGCTTCGGGAAATCAAGCCAGCCGACCACCGGCTACGACTATGACACCTTCGCCGCCGACCTCGACAAGCTGGTCGCCACCCTCGACCTGCGTGACTGCTATCTCGCCGGCCACTCGATGGGGGGTGGGGAGGTTGCCCGCTACCTCGGGACCTACGGGTCGGCCCGGGTGAGAAAGGCCGCCATCGTCTCCGGCATCCCCCCGTTTCTGCTCCAAACCCCGGAGAACCCTCAAGGTGTCCCCCAGGAAGTCTTCACCCAGATCCAGGATGGGCTAGTCGCCGACCGACTGGCCTTCCTGACCGGCTGGAACCAGAACTTCTACAACCTCGACCAGAACCTCGGCACCCGGATCAGCGAGGAAGCCGTCCGGGACGCCTGGAACACCGCCTCGGCGGCATCGCCGGCCGGGACCATCGCCTGCGTGCCCACCTGGACGACTGATTTCCGGGCTGACCTCCCGAAGATCGACATTCCGGTCCTGGTGCTGCACGGCACCGAGGATCGCGTCCTCCCCATCGACGCCACCGGGCCCCGGAGCCATGAGTTCATCACCGACAGCGAGTACGCCGCCATCCAGGGCGCGCCTCACGGCCTCTGTTGGACGCATGCCGACGAGGTCAATGCCCAGCTGCTGAGGTTCTTCAAGTAGGAGCGCGGCGCAGGCTGCGGCCCCGTTCACGTGTGGAGAGGAGATGAGAACCCATGGCCGTCAATCTGGTCAGTGACTCGATCTGCGGGGAGAGGGTAGGGGGGCCGTCGCGTCCGTCCCGGACGTTCGTCGCCCGACGGACTGTGCGGCGGAGGAGTGCACGACGGTGCTCTCGATCTACAACGAAGATGCTCACTGCGCCATCCACGGCAGCCACTGCGGCCCCTTCCGACACGACATCAGGCCGCGACGTGGACGCGGTTGTGGACAAGGTCCGGGGGAGGAGAGGTCGAAGCGGTGATGTGGTTCGGACCGGACAAGGCAGGGGAACGGCCACTTCCGGCCGCCAGTTCCCGGTTGATCGCCGACGCCGAGGCCTTCTTGTCCGGCGACTATGCGAACCATCTCTGTCGCCAGCGAGACATCGTCCCGGGTTGGGCGTGGCTCAACACCTTCGCCCACGGCGATCTCCGAAGCCTGCGGCGAGCCCGGCGTCCGCCGGTGATCGGGCCGTCGGCGGTGGTTTCGCAACCGGAGGCGGAGGAGTGGGGCATCGCCCGGCGGGTACTCGCCGATGAGCTCCTCGAGCTGGTGGCGGGGGACGCCGAGATGCTGGCTCACCTGCAGGAAATCGTGCTCGTCCCGCTCGAGTTCCTGCTCATGCATGAGGACGACCTCAACGCCTTCGACCTCGTCCAGTTCACCCGGGCCGCCCTGCGTTCGAGTATCTCCTAGAAAGGCCATGCGATGAACCAACGATGTCTGGAATCCCCAGCCACCACGACCCCGGAGCGGCTGCGCTGGATCGCCGACTACCTCGACGTCGCCGACAAGGCGCTCTCGGTCGTCGCCTGTGTGAAGGGCCTCGACTATCCCTCCGACCTTCACCGGGGTGCCCAGCAGGATCTCCGTCGATGGGCGCGATGGCTGGACGCCCGCCCGACGCTCGCTGATGGGTTTGCTGTGGCCAGGTTGGTCCCCGGACCCGAAGATCTGGTGGCGGACTGGCAGGACGAGGACGGGGCGCCTACCGCCTCTGGATGGTAGGTCGCAGAGGCCCGTTCCCGAGCGCATGAGAGCCAGGGCGCCGGGCGGGTCCGGCCCGGTGTCGCCCACGGTTGCAGGTGGGGGCCTCGTAGACCATCCTGAGGAGCCGTGGCCATCGATGTCGAGCAGGAGAAGCAGTTGGCGGCGGAGGCCGCCGCCACCTTGGTCGAAAGCGGGATGCGGGTTGGCCTCGGCACGGGAACCACGGTTGCCCATTTCCTCCCCGCTCTGGCCAGACGGAAGCTGGACCTGCGCTGTGTGACCACCTCGCCCCGCACCGGCGAGTTGGCGACGCGGCTCGGGCTGTCGGTGGAGCCCTTCACCCTCGACCGGCTGGACATCGCCATCGACGGCGCCGACCAGATCAGTCCGGAGGGATGGCTGGTCAAGGGGGGCGGGGCGGCCCTGACCCGCGAGAAGCTGGTGGCCATCACCGCCGAGAGGTTTGTGGTGATCGCCGACTCGAGGAAACCGGTCCCGGTGCTCCACGCTCCGGTGCCACTGGAACTGCTCGCCTTCGGGCTGGAGTCGACGATCAGACGGTTGGGCCCGGTGCGCCGGAGAGATGCCCCCTTGAGCCCGGACGGTGGGGTGATCGCCGATTTCACCGGCGACGTCGGTGACCCGGCCCGCCTCGCCGCCCGGCTGGAAGCCACGCCCGGCGTCGTCGAGCATGGCTTGTTCCCCCCCGAGATGGTGGCGACGATCCTGGTGGGACGCGGTGAGTCGGTCGAGAGGATCGACCTGGTCCGAACCGGGAGCCCAGCGTCGGCAACCACCCCGACGTCTGGCTCCGACCCCGGATGATCCCGCCCATGGACAGCGGGCGAGGTGGTCCGATTTGCCATCCGGTGAACCCGCTCAGGCGTCGCGGTAGTGCTGGCGCCAGATGAGCCGGTAGATGCGAGTCCAGCGGGGAATCGATCGGAGACCCGGGATGAATGGCACCAACGCCAGCAGAAGGGTCAGAACCATCATGATGGCCCAGACTTGGAGATCGGCGTTCGCAGAGGTCTTCATCGGTGGCACCTGGTACCACACCTACCGTTCTCGGCGAATGTTGAATTGACGACCGGTGAGGATGTCAGGGCGAATGACCAACACCTGGTCGCCCGGCTCGGCTACGAGCGGGTGAGGTGAGGCGGCGAGCTCGATGTCGGTCGGTGCCTCGATCAACGTCGCCAAACCCCGAACGAGAACGCTCCATGCGGTTCCGGACACCGAGTCGACCTGATCGACTTCGAAGGCCACCAGTTGACCCGATGCTGCCTTCGAGAGGAAACCGGGCCCCACTCGAACCAGCACCTGGCCATCCCGAGAGGTGAAATTGACCGGGATGACCACGGGTGCTTGATCGGTCGCAACCCCCAGTCGCCCGATCCCGTCCTCCTTGGCGCTCAGCGCCAGTAGTCGCTGGCATTCGGATGAGGGCAGGACTGTCGAACCTTTCGCGTCTATCCACATGCCGCCACCTTGCCACTGATGGGTAGCCGCCGGTAGAGACTTTGGTCCTATTGAGCCAGGGCGTCAGTTACATTGGGGCCGGTGACGGTTGTCTTCGACTCCGATCAGCACCTGTTCGAGGCCCGCACGCTGTGGGCCGACCACATCGATCCGCCCCTGCGCGCCGAAGCCCTCGCCATCGTCGACGACGAGTTCGGCTACCCGTGGCTCACCTGGCGTGGTGAACAGCTGAGCCTGGCCGACGTGCAGGTGCCGGGGGACACCCGGGCACTGGGCCTGAATCGCCAGCGGTGCCGGCAACAGCTGCCCCCCGAGTACTCCTACGACGAGATGCTCCCCCCGGCCTACTGGGATCCTTCGGCCCGGGTCGAACAGCTGAGCGTGATGGGGCTCGATGAAGCGGTGCTGTTCCCCAACTTCGGGCTGTTGTGGGAGCGCCGGCTTTCGGGGTCGCTCCCGGCCCTCACCGCCAACATGGCCGCCTGGAACCGGTGGTGCGCGGCGGTGGTGGCCGACGGCGCCGGTCGACTCCACCCGGTTGCCCACCTGACGCTCCGGGATCCCGAGTGGTTGGAGACCCAACTCTCGGAGTTGTCCGCCGCCGGCGTCCATCTCGGCATGATCGCCCCGTCGGCGGTGGACGGGAGACCTCTGTCGCACTCCGACCACGACCGCCTGTGGTCGGCATTCATCGATTCTGGCGTGACCCCGGTGTTCCACGTCGCTGACCAGCCCCGCATCTTCGACGACGCCTTCTATACCGATGCCGCCGATGCCTTCGTTCCCACCCTCGAGTCGATCTTCCTGTGGGTGCCACCGGCGGTGGCCGTGACCGACCTGATCGTCAACGGCGTCCTCGACCGCTACCCCGAGCTGCGGATCGGGATCGTCGAGCTCTCATCGATCTGGGTGCCCCAGTACCTGTTGATGCTCGACGGCGGCTGGGACTTCACCTCCGCACTCAACGGGCAGTCACCAACCGAGCTGAAGCTGCGCCCCAGCCAGTATTTCCAGCGGCAGGTGCGGGTCTCGTCGTTCTCCTACGAGCAGCCATCTCGGCTGATGGCCAAGTCGGGCGACCTGTTCATGTGCTGCAGCGACTATCCCCACTCGGAAGGATCCGCCACCCCGGTCGAGGATTACGCGAGAGCCGGCAGCTCACCCGAGGATGCACCCGGATTCTTCGGCGGCAACGTGATCGAGCTGCTCGGCCGCTGAGAGCTACTTACCCGCCCGGCGCTGCCAGCGGGTGGCCTTCAACATCTTCTTATGCTTCTTCTTGCGCATGCGCTTACGGCGCTTCTTGATCAGTGATCCCATGTCGTGCGGCAGGCTAGCCGCCCCGGCCGCCCAGCGCCATGTGGGAAGGTCGCGAAAGCCCAGGTGGCTACTCGTCGACCCCCGACGTCTCCGGAGGGGCGATCTCGGGAAGGGTGAACCGGAACAGGGCGCCACCCCCTGGTGCCTGCTGGGCGGCCACCGAGCCCCCCTCCTCGCGGGCGACCTGGGCGACGATGGCCAGGCCCAATCCGGAGCCGGGCAGGCCGCGGGCATTCGGGGCCCGGTAGAAGCGGTCGAAGAGGTGTTCGATGTCGGCCTCCTCGATACCGGGGCCGTGGTCCCGGACGATCACCGTCCCCCCCGAGCAGCTGATCTCGACCGAGCCCCCGTCCGGGCTCCACTTGAGCGCGTTGTCGAGCAGGTTGCCCACCGCCCGCTCGATGCGCGGCCTCGAGCCCATCACCCAGGTCGGAGCCACGAAGGCGGCAAAGGTCACGCTCCGGCTCCGCCCATGGGTGGTGGCCACGCTCACGGCTTCCTCGACCACTTCGTGGAGGGCGACCGGTTCTGTCGTCAGTGGCGGTTGCTCCCCCCGGGCCAGCTCGGCCAGGTCGGCGACCACGGTGGTGAGCTCGTCGAGCTGGGTCAGGACGTCCCCGATCAGCACGTCGCGCTCGGCCGGCTCCAGTTCCTCCATCCGGCGCGCCACCTCCATGTTGGTCCGGAGGCTGGTCAGTGGTGTCCGGAGCTCGTGGGAGGCGTCGAGGACCAGCTGCCGTTGCGAGTCGCGGGAGGAGTCGAGAGCGGCCAGCAGCCGGTTGAACGCCCGTCTCAGCCGGCCGAGCTCGTCCATCCCCCCCAGATCCAGTCTCCGGGAGACGTCGGTGCTCTCGGCCAACTCCTCGATGGTGAAGGTGAGGCTGTTGAGCGGCCCGAGGACGGCACGTCCGACGGCCAGGCCGAGCAGGATGGCCAGGGCCACGCCCAGGAAGGCGATGATCCACAGGACGATGGCGAGATGGCCCAGCTCCCGGTCGACGCCGGTGAGCGGCAGGGTGATCTGCAGGGCCCCGCCACCCGGCAGGGTCTCTTCGAGGGGGCCTCGCCCGTCACTCCCGGGGTTGCCGTGGTACAGCCAGCCACCGGGAAGCGGGACCACCGTCTCCCGCACGTGGGTCGTCGTTTTGTTCATGTCCAGGCCGACGGAGAAATTGGCGGCCGGCCCTTTTCCGCCGGAGTTGGCCACCCGTTTCACCGCATCGTTGATCGGGAGCACCTGCGGGTCGAGTGGGCTGGTCGAACCGCCGGCATACACGATTTGCACGCACTCTCCGAGCGTGGAGGGACTGCAGTTGTTGGCCACCTGCAGGTACGACCCGTTGTTGAAGTCGGTCGCCTGTTGCACCAGGATGGACTGGGCGTCCTGGCTGAGGGTCACGTCGATCGAACCGACCAACGAGTTGTGGGCCACCACATAGGCGCTGATGGATCCCAGGAGCACCGCCAGCAACACCGCGATGGTGGCGGCCATCACCAGGCGGGTGCGGAAGGTCAAGGTTCTCGCAGGACGTAGCCGACACCCCGGGCGGTGTGGATGAGCCGGGGTTCGCCCTCTTCTTCGGTCTTCCGGCGGAGGTACCCGACGTAGACGGCCAGCGAGTTGGTCCCGGAGTCGAAGGTGTAGCCCCACACCCGGTCGAGGATCACCTCGCGGGTCAGGACCTGCCGGGGATGGCGGAGCAGCAGTTCGAGCAGGTCGTACTCGATCCGGGTGAGGGTGAACTCCCGGGTACCCCGGGTGGCGACCCGGCTGGCCGGGTCGAGGCTGAGGTCGGCAAACCGGAGGATCTCGCTCGAGTCGTCGCTGCGGCGTCGCAGCAGCGCCCGCAGCCGGGCCAGCAGTTCGGCCAGGGCGAACGGCTTGACCAGGTAGTCATCGGCTCCGGCGTCCAGCCCCTGGACCCGATCGCTGATGGCGTCGCGGGCGGTCAGCATCAGGACCGGGGAATCGTCGCCCGCCGCCCGGAGCCGCCGGCAGACCTCCAGCCCGTCGATGGTTGGCAAGCCGATGTCGAGGATGACCGCGTCAGGCGGCCGGACGGCGATCTCCTCGAGGGCCCGGGGACCGTCGTTGGCCAACGACACGTCGTAGCCCTCGAGCCGCAAGGCCCGGTGCAGCGCCCCGCTCACCGCCGGATCGTCATCAACCACAAGTACCCTCATCAGGGCCGGAGCCTACCGGCGCAACCCCCGGATCCGGTGGCACGACCATGATCGACGCGCCGATCGGCGCGGGTTTGCAGCCCCCATCGCCTAACCTGGAGCGACTTCCTTCTCGCCATCCGGCGGGCTATTCCGAGGTAGTTCAATTGGCAGAACGCTGGCCTTTGGAGCCAGATGTTGGAGGTTCGAGCCCTCCCCTCGGAGCCATGCCCCGTCAGCTGCGAACCTGCTTCTGCGAAGGGTGTTTCGGGGTTCTTCCGTTGAACCTACGCTGAATAGCGGTTTCTGCGACCTCGGCGGAGCGGTCGAATTTCATGGCGGAGATTTAGCTGCTCTCGCTATGTGTCACCCGCCGCCTTGATAGGAGAGAAAGGTTCCTACTATCCCCACGATTGGCGGTTTGGGAGATATCCCGGCCGCCGAGCCACAGAAATCGGTGTCACCGAACGCGAACACTCCGCCGTCCCTGGCCCCGAGCCAATAGCCTTGGTTGCCATTTGGGTCGGGGGGACCGCCATGTTGTGCGTTGCTTCCAAATGCCATGCCCACGACCGGTTGATTCAGGTGGATGTTGCCAGTTGATCCGAGAAACTTCGCAAGACCGAACGCGAACACGCCACCGTCACTCGCCACCAGCCAGTACCCCGTTGCGTAGGGAAAGATCGGGCTAGGAGCGGCGACTCCGACAATCGGAGCATTCAACCGCTGGCCACCCATCGAGCCATAAAACGGGATGCCGCCGAAAGCAAAGATCCCGCCATCCGCGGCGACCAGGTAGTAACCGCTGGGATTGGGCGGAGAAGCCGGGTAGCCAATGGTTATTCCGACGATGGGTGCATTCAACTTTTGACCGCCCATCGACCCGAGGAAGGGAGCCCCACCGAGAGCGAAGACCCCGCCGTCGGCGCCGAC
>DASZIT010000102.1:0-19825 GCA_035948855.1 Acidimicrobiales bacterium
AGTAACCCGGAGCCGCTCCCGACGGCAACGCAGTTGGGAGGAGCAGACCCAGGACCGGGCGTGCATGCCACGTCGTTCAGGACAACCATTTGGTTCAAAAGTGCGTTGCTGGGCAGCGTCACCGGGCTCCAGGTGTCACCCGACGACGAGATGGTCCCGGCCAGCACCACAGGCAGGCCGGTCGTCAGGGTCCCCCAGGCGGCGCAGGCCGTGGCGGTGGGACAGGTCACATCGGTGAGCGAGGCGACATTCGAGGGAATGGTGTCGGCGGTGGCGGTGCCTGGCGTCGTGGTGCTGTCGGACAGGACCACCCCGTGCGGAGTGGATCCGGTGAGCCCGTAGCCGACCTCGATACAGGAAATCGGCACGCAAGCCACCGAGTCGATCCGGGTGCTCGTCGCGCTCGCAGGGCTCGACGGCGTCGCCACCGAGGACCAGGCGGATCCGGATGTCGACGCCAGCGTCGCCTTGGGCGGGGTGGCGCCCAGCGAGCCGGTGGTGCCTTCGCCTTGGGAGAGGCAGGTGATCTGGCCGATTCCGGGGCAATCGACCCCGTCGGCGGTGAAGGTCGATGTCGGGTAGGACAACCCGATGGTGCTGCTCTCGTCGTAGTACAGCGTCGGTGCGACGGTCACGTGTCCGGGCGTGATGGAGGCCGTGCTGTTGAACGGACCCGTGGGCTCAGGCGTATTTGGCGGTCCATCAGTGGCCAGGTTCTGGACGAAGGACGGATTCCCGCACGTGCTGCAGGCCACCGGGGACCCAGGGATGGGATCTTTCACGTTCACCGCATATACAGAGGCAGTGTCGGCGACGGTCGTTCCGACCGGATAGGTGGCATTGGCGGTCTGCGACGTAACGGTCAAGGTCGTGGCACCAAAGGCTGATGCTGCTGTCGTAGTGAAGGTCTGCGTCGTCCCAAGGCCACCGACAACAATGGTGTCGCCCGACGCGACAGAAGCAGGCAGCGGATTCACACTCAGAGTCGTTCCCGTCGCCACTCCGCTCGTCAACGCGGTTGTCAGGGAAGTCGTCAATGGAATCAACTCGGCAAAGACGCATCCGTACCGGTCGGGGTACGTGGTGACACTGGCGCCGCCGGTGGGAGTGAAGGTGACGGGGATGGCCTGTACCCGATTTGACCAAGAATTTCCTCCCGCCGGGGGATTTTGGAGGTCATTGGCGGAGCTGTCGCCCAAAATCTGCAGTTGATAGAACCCGTATTGAGGGATACCCGGCGGGGGGTAGTTGAGGATGGTGGTGTCGGTGACGTGCTGGTTCGCGCCCCAGGACACGGTGACCTGGAGGTTGAGTACCTGGGCACCTCCGGATGTGCACAGATCAGGCGCGGTGTTTTTGTCCTGGGTTCCTGTCCAGTCGTATTCGGCCCGGACGGTGAAGGGCGTACCGCCTCGGGTTTCGGTCCCGTTATGCGGCAAGGGTGATCCGTTGGGCTGAATAGGAATCAGTTGCCGGCCGGTATCCACCGCCAGGGCTCCGCTTCTCGGAGGCGGGTCCTGGGCCGTACCGAGGATCTCGATCCATTTCTCGGCGACGCCGAGGGCAGTGAGACTGTTCTTGGCCGAGGCGGCCTGGTGCACCTCATTGGTCACCAGGTAGCCCAGCGGAATCATCGTGATCATGAGAAGGACGAGCGCGACCATGACTTCGACCAAGCTGAAGCCGTTGTCGTCGCGTCGTCTAAGGCTCCGAGAAAAGGGGTCGCGCGGCGACTCGAGCTGGCTGTTCCCAGCCAACTCGCCTTGCCTCCACGCGCGGCATCTCACGCGGGATCCCTTGGAAAACGGCGATACGTCATCAATTCCACCCGTCCTAGGTAGGGATCATCGGCTCTTATGCCACATTTCTTGAGGCCAGACGGCTCCTTTCAATGCCTTTATCCAGGGAATTTGACCGCAGAACGTGGGCAATCGGGTGCCGGTTCCGTTCTGTAGTCACGAAGAGTGACAGGTGCGCGAGGGAGAAGGTCGAATGAAGGCCCAAGGCGGATGAATTGTTCCGCGAGGCCAAATGGACCTGGAAGCCGCGGCTTTGCCTCAGCCCGCAGAATGTTGGACCGAGCGGGCGGCCAATCGGCGCGGTGGTCCGGCCCCGACCCGACCCGACCGCCGCTAGGCAAATCGACTCGGCAGGTTAAATCTCAGCGATCAAGCAGGTTGGGCTTCCCCCTCGGCCGCTCTTCGCCAACGTGGGTCCAGTCGTCCCCTCGGACGCCTCAGCCCAAGAGATGTGTACTCGGTGGCTGGGCCAGCTGACGGCGCGCTCCCCACGATCACTAGTGGCGGATCGCTCTCATAGCGTCGACGGCAGGCACGCAATCCTCCGACCATCCACCGGGCCGGGACAGAACGTCATCGCCGGCTGGTGAGCTTGCCTGGTCGATCAGCTGGTTCCGCAGGTACTCCTGGAGGGATTGGTGCGCAGCCGCGGCACGACGACGCAGGACCGCATGGGTCTCTGTGGGCACGTCTTTGATCTGTACGCTCGGCATGAACCCACTATCGCGCTGTCGGTGACGACAGGAAAGTGACTCAGGAGTAAGGCGCCGTGACCTGCGACGCGGCCAGCGGCAGCGGAGACCTCCGTGCGGTCGCACGTCATCCTCCGGCTCAACGACAGGCGGCAGCATCGTCGACCGGGTTGGGTCAATGGCCCTTTGCCGCGCTACGGCACGTCGACATCGATGAACAGCGGGGCGTGGTCGGAAGGCTTCTGCCCCTTGCGGGCGTTTCGGTCGATGAGCCCGTACCGCGCCCGGTCGGCCAGCACCTTGGTCATCAACACCAGGTCGATCCGCATCCCCTTGTGCTTGTGGAAGTTCCCCGCCCGGTAGTCCCACCAGCTGAACAGCTCGTCTTCGTCGTACAACTGGCGGAACACGTCGACCAGTCCCCACCCTTCCAACGAGGCCAGCGCCTCCCGCTCCGGCGGGCTCACATGGGTCGCCCCCACGAACTCGGCGGGATCCCACAGGTCCCGGTCCTCGGGGGCCACGTTGAAGTCGCCGCACACCGCCACCGGGTCGTCCGGGGAGCAGGTATCAGCCAGAAGCTGGCGGAGCCGAGCCAGCCACGCCAGCTTGGCCGGATACTGGTCGCTGTCCAGGCTGCGCCCGTTGGGCACGTAGACCGAGTGGACCCGCACCCCACCGCAGTCGGCGGTGATCAGCCGGGTGCCCTGGTCGTCGTCGTCCGAGCCGAGGCCGATGGCGACGTTCTCCAGACCCACCCGGCTGACCAGGGCGACGCCGTTCCACCGTCCGTCGCCATGATGGGCGGTCTCGTACCCGAGGGTGGCGAACGCCCCATGGGGGAAGGCGGCGTCGGCCTGCTTGGTCTCCTGCATGCAGAGCACGTCGGGTTGGGCGTACTCGATCCACTCCTCCACCCGGGGGAGCCGGACGGGCAGCGAATTCACGTTCCAGGTGGCGATGCGCATGGTCAGCCCGCCACGCTGTCGACCAGGACGAACAGCAGGTCGGCTTCACAGGCCAGCTCCCCACCCACGCTGGCCCGCCCGGAGCCCTTCCCGGCCCGGGCCGACATCCGGCCCAAGGTCACTTCCAGGTCGAGCACTTCGCCCGGAACCACCTGGCGCCGGAACCTGGCCCTCTCGATCCCGCCGAACAGCGGGAGCTTGCCGGCGAACCGCTCGTCGGCCAGCACGGCCACGCCCCCCAGTTGGGCCAGGGCCTCCACCATCAATACGCCCGGCAGGGTAGGGCGCCCGGGGAAGTGCCCAGCGAAGAACGCCTCTTCGCCGGTCAGCTGCCAGGAGCCGCTGGCCGACTGCCCGGGCTCGACAGACTTGAGCTCGCTGATGAACAGGAACGGGGGCCGATGGGGCAGGTAGTCGTCGGCTCGCACGACCGTTGACAATATCGGGTGGGAAACCCTCTCAGTTCTTGACGCTGGGGAGTTTGAGCGCGGCCCGGCGGCGGGCGGCGTCCAGCGACACCAGCTCGAACTGGCGGGTCTCGCCCTTACTCAGTACGTCCCGCGCCTTGTTGGGGGGCGGATTGCCCAGGCCGGCCAGCGGGACGTGGGCGCGCATGTCGCCCACGTCGACGTGGGCCCCGTGGGAGGTGAAGGACACCACCGTGCCGTCGAATCGGCTGCCGATCGGATGGTCAGCCACGAAGGTGAGGAACGTCATCGGGTCGTTCAGCGCCGGCCCGGATTGATCCGGCGCCGCTTGCCGGCCGTTGGTGGAGCGGGTGGCCTTGGCCGCCTTAGCCGGAGGGCCGGAATCGGCACCCCGCTTCCCGGCTTTCGCAGGCTTGGCGGCCTTGGTCGACTTCGCCGCCTTGGACGACTCTCCCGACTTGGCCGCTTTCGCAGCTTTGGTCGTCTTGGCCGCTTTGGTGGCCTTGCCGGCCTTGGCCGCCTTGGCCGGACCGGCGGGTTCGGTCACCTTGCTGGCCTTGGATGACTTGGCTGCCTTGGCGGTCTTGCCCGCCTTACTCGCCTTGGACGGCTCGCCCGCCTTGTCCGCTTTCGCGGCCTTGGTGGACTTGGAGTTCGTGCTCGCCTTCGCCGCCTTGCCGCCTTTGCCGGCCTTGGCCCGTGCCGGCTCCACCCCGTTGTCGAGCTCGGCCGCCCCGTCGGCGGCCGCACCCGCCTTGGCTTCTCGGCGCGACTGGCTGGTCACCGACCGGCTCTTCGGGCCCCGCACCGGTGTGCGGGGAGTGAAGACCCACCCGACCCCGGGCACCGGCTTGCCCCCGATGAGACGGCCTTCGTCGAACAGCCAGGGACGCTCGGCGTGGAACTCCTGGAAGGAGTCGTTGGACAGGACCAATGCCCCCGATTTCTCCGCGATCCTGAGGATGAACCCGTCCCCCCTACCGATCGCCCCGGCCGGTGGGGTGACGATCTCCCCGTGGAGGATGGCCTCCTCGAAGGCCGGCCGCTCCGACGGATCGATCCGGTGACCGAAAGAGGCGTCGACCACCACGGTCACGTCGGCGGTGGAGAATCCGCCGTATTCCTCCAGGAACGTCTGGATCGCCTCGTCCAGTTGGGCCAGGCTCGGGAGGCTGCGGCCTTCGGTGGCGATGTTGGAGCCGTCGACAATGATGCGTCTACGGGTGGGGGACTTTTCGGGCATGTGTGCCCTAGTCAACCACTTGGGGCAATCCTCTCCGGCGATCCCGGCGCTCGGGACCGGGTCCGATTGGTCCTAGACCCATGTGCTGGGGTTGCCACCCGTGGTCTCGTCGACCCTGCCGGCCGAGCCCCGGGCCCGGGCCGCGGTGACCAGCATCTGAGCAGCAAGCAGGCCTCCGATACCTTCGCCGGCCCGGAATCGGAGGTCGAGGAGGGGCTCCAGACCCAGGTGGGCGAGCACCAGATGGTGCACCCGCTCGCGGCTCCGCTGGCCGGCGACCAGGTGGAACGCCACCGCGGGTTCGATCCGGACGGCCGCAACCGCCGCCACCGAGGTGGCCAGGCCATCGAGGACGACCACGGATCCACCTTCGACGGCGCCGAGGACGATCCCGGCCAGCACGGCGATCTCCGGACCCCCGAGGGCGGCCATGGCCACTAGCGGATCTGACAGCCTTCGGCCGTATTCTCCTCGGGCCCGGGACAGCGCGGCCTCGATGGTCGTCCGCTTTCGCTCCAGGGTTGCCGTGTCCCCGCCGGCGCCCAGTCCGACCACCTCTGACGCCGCCAGGCCGAGCTGGCCGGCGGCCAACGCCGCCGCCACCGTGGTGTTGCCGATCCCGATCTCACCTAGGACCACGATCCGGCCGGTGAAACCCTTTCCGAGTTGCCGGCCTCCGCCGAGGAGTTGATTGACATCCGCGGTGGACAGGGCGTCGGAGGTGGCCAGGTCGCCGCGTGGGTCGCGTGGCCTCAGCGGTGTCGCGCCGGGTGCCGGGCCGCCATCGACCCCGGCGTCGATGACCAGCATCTCCGCCCCGGTGGCCCGCGCCGTCGTCGCGCCCAAGGACTCGCCGGCCAGCGTGGCCTCCAGGATCTCCCGGGTCACCGACGCCGCGAAGGTGGAGATCTCTCGTCCCCGCACCGGGTGGTCGGCGGCGGCGATGACCGCCTGCACCGGTCCCTCTCCGCGGATGCCGAGCGCATCGAGACGCTCGAGCGCCCGATCGAGAACGCCCAGCGAGCCGGGAGGGGTGAGGAGTCGGTGGGCGTCGTCCCGGGCCGCCACCACCGCCGAGGGATCCGGGGCCCGCAACCTCGAGGCCGGCGCCTGCGGACCCTCGCTGGGCCAGCGCTCATGGATGACCACCTCGTCGAGGGGCTGGCGCTGCGACCAGCCGGCCCGCTCGAGCCCGGGCTCCGGCGGCCGCTCGTCGGGCCAGCCGATGCACAACCAACCGAGCGTCTCGACACCATCGGGAAGTCCGAGGAGCAAGGCCAGCTCCTCGGGTCGGAAGAGGGTGACCCATCCGACGCCGAGACCCTCGGCCCGGGCCGCCAACCACAGATTCTCGATGGCGCAGGCGCACGACCACAGATCGGCATCGACGTAGGTGGCCCGGCCGAGCACCCCCTCGGCTCGAGCCCGCCGGTCGCAGCACACCACCAGACCGATGGGGGCTTCGCGAATCCCGTCCAGCTGGAGATCCAGCATCTGCCGCTCGGCCTCCTCCTCCAGCCCGGAAGCCTGCCGGTGGCGTTCCCGGTCGGCCATCAATGCCGCCTGTTCGCGGGTCCCCGGCTCGGTCACCACCACGAAGCGCCACGGTTGCGAATGGCCCACCGACGGCGCGGCATGGGCCGCCTCCAGGATCCGCCGGACAGTGCCGGGATCGATCCGGTCAGGTCGGAACCGCCGGATGTCCCGGCGGCTGGCCAGGATGGCGTAGAGCGCGTCGCGCTGCTCCGACCTGAACGCCCACCCGCCCGGATCGGCGGCGCGCTGGCCGGCCGACGTGGGGTCGCCGACCACCGGGACCGGCCGGGGCCAGCTCACCGTGCCGGCCCCGGATCCAGGTCGATCCGTCCCAAGGCGGCGGCGAGGCGGCCGAGGCCGTCGGCGTCGGGCACTGCCACCCGGGTCACCCCGGGGAGGCCGAAGCTCGAACAGTCACGCACCACGATGGCATGGGGAGCGAGGAGCTCGCGCAACCCGGCCCGGTCGACCAGGACCCAATTGGCATCCGACGGCCGGGTGGGAAGGCCATGGGCCTCCAGCTCGGAGACCAACTGGGTCCGGAGCCCGGCCGCCCGCCGCGACCAGCCGGGGAGATCGACGGCGTCGAGGAGCTCGGGAAGCGCCGCACTGGCCAGGCCGTTGACCGACCACCCGGGTTGGCGCCGCCGGCAGGCGTCGACCAACTCGGGATCGCCCAGCACATACCCCAGCCGGAGGCCAGGGCAGGCCAGCAGTTTCGTGAGCGAGCCGACCACCACCGCTCGCGGGTCGCCCCGGCTCCACGCCCCGGTGGCCAGCGGGAAGAAGGCCTCGTCCCAGACATCGGCAACCTCGCCCGGGGCGGCCAGCACCCCGGTCGGATTGTTCGGATTCGACCGCCAGCGCGGGCCGGTGCCCCGTGGGTGGAGGGAGAACTCCGGCTCGGTCACCCAACCGCCCAGCTCGGTGGCGACCAGCCCGATGGCCTCGGCCCCACCGTTGGTCAACAGGAGTCTGTCGGTGTCGACGCCCATGGCCGCGGCCAGCGCCGCGGTGGCAGTGGCCGGGTCCGGATACCGGCGGATGGCGGGCAGGTAGCGGGACAGCACCGGGACCGGATCGGGGGCGACCGGGTTCAGTGACAGGGAAAGGTCGAGGACCGCGCCGGGATCCAGGCCCAGGGCGGCGGCCACCGCCGCCCCGTCCCCGCCGTGGGCGCCGGCTCTCGGGATGGCGAGCGAGGGGAGGGTCCGACTCATCGGATCCGCCGCATCCACTGCCAGGCCCCGACCGTCCCGAGCCCGACCGCCATCCCGGCGCCGACATCGAGGGACAGCTTCACCGCCCGGGCGATGTCGGCGGGCTCGGCGGCACGCCCGGTCCCGAGCGGCGGGCGGAGCTCGGCTCGGCCCCCGTAGCGGCTGAGGCCCCCGAGCCGGAGACCGAGAGCGGCGGCGAACGCCGCCTCGGCCACCCCCGAGTTCGGCGACGGGTGGGCCGGCGCCTGGGTCCGCACCGCCCGCCAGACGTCCCCAGCCGCCGCCGGTCGGACCAGACCCACCAGCACCGCGGTCAGTCGGGCGGGGATGAAGGCCAGGACGTCGTCGGCCCGGGCGCTGGCCCATCCGTAGTTGGCGTACCGCGGCGAACGATGACCGACCATCGAGTCGAGGGTGTTGACGGCCCGAAACCCGAGCGCCCCGGGGGCGCCGGCCACTCCTCCCCACAGCGCGGGGGCGATCACCCCGTCCACCGTATTCTCCGCCACCGATTCGACCACCGCCCGGGCCATCTCCTTGGCATCGAGGCCATCGGGGTCGCGTCCTACCATCGTCGGCAGGAGCGACCGCGCCCGGTCGAGGTCGCCCGTCTCCAGGGCGGAGCCGATCTCGCCGGCCGCGTCGGCCAGAGACCGGCCGGCCACCGCCAGGCCGGTGGCGAGGCTGGTCGACCGGAGGGCCATCCCGGTCCCGACCCCGAGGGCGGCACCGGTGGCGGCGTGGACCACTCCGGCAACCCGGGTGTCCCGATACAACCCCCGTTCGACCCCGGTCATGGCCCGGCCGAACAGGACCACCGGGTGCACCGCGCCGGGCGGCTCGTGGCCCACCCGGTCGAGCACTATCCCGGCGGCGGCGGCCAGCGGCCGGGGCAGCCCAGTGCGACGGCGGGCGCTCATCGGGCCGCCAGCACCAGCAGCCCGACCGTCTCCCCCACCACCCCGGCCGCACCCAGGACATCCCCGGTGAACCCCCCGATCCGGCGGTGGGCCAGCCAGGCCACCGCGGCTACCGCCACCGCCTCGGCGCCGACCGCCTCCAGGCCTCGGGCCCGCTGGCCGATGGCCGCCAACACCAGCGCCAGCGCCAGGCCGGCCAGGACCGTGATGACGGCGCCGGTGGTCCATCGCCGAACCGGCGAACCGATCGTCGCCGACGGGACGAACGCAGTGACCAGTCCGCCTTCGGGCCGGGCGTAGGCGAGGGTCCGGGCGATCGCCACCATCGAGGTGCGCGAGCCGCACCACAGACCGGCCACCACCAGCGGCACCGCCGGCGTGGAGGCCAGGGCGCCGAAGCGCAGCAGCAGAACCGCCATCACCGTGACGGCACCGAAGGCGCCGACCGCCGGGTCGCTCATCACCTCGAGGCGCCTCGACCGGTCCAGAGGAGGGAGGAGACCGTCGGCACTGTCGGCCAGCCCGTCGAGGTGCAGGTAGCCGGTGACCGCGATGTCGGCGATGACGGCCACCGCCGCCGCCGCCATCGGGTTCCAGGCCCGGTCGGCCGCCCACCACACCCCACCGACCAACAGGCCGATGGCCGCACCGACCAGTGGGAACCACCCGAAGGTGGTCGCGGTCGGCGCCGCCGAGGGCCCGAAAGGGGTGAGGAAGGCGATGGCCCGACGCATCAGGTTCCTTCCGGTGGCTGGAGGTCGAGGCCCCGACCGGCCACCACCAGCACCACCCGGTCGGCCACCTCGGCCACTGCCTGGTTGATGGTGCCAAGTTGGTCGCGGAAATGACGTCCCGTTTCCGACGACGGATGGACCCCGAGCCCCACCTCTTCCGACACCACCACCGTGTCGCCCGCCCGCCGGGTGAGGGCGGTGCACAGCGGTCCGGGATCGGTGGCCATCCCGGCGCGCCCGGCCAGCCACGGCCCCAGGGAATCGACCAACGCGGTGCCGCCCAGTCGCGACAGCGCGTCGGGGAGCTCGGCTCCGGGCTCGACCGTGGACCAGCTGGCGGGTCGCCGCTCCCGGTGGGTGGCCACCCGGTCGGCCATCTCCGGGTCGTCGCCGACCTCGAGGGTGGCGACATAGGTCACCGGCTCGGGGAATCCGGTCGCCAGCCGTTCGGCGAAGGCGGACTTGCCCGAGCGGGCCCCCCCGAGAACCAGGACGATCACCGCGATTCTCCCGGGCAGCCTTCGACGACCGCGGCGTGGACGGCCCGGGCCAGACGGGCACCCCAGGTCGAGCGAGGGCCTCCGAAGCGGTGGGTCGTCCCAGCCGCCGGACACAGGATGGTCAGCGCGTCGGAGGCGGTCCCGGTGCCGGGGACCCCGACATCGAACAGGGCCTGGGTCTTGGCCTCGGTGGCGGTGCACAGCGCGTTGAGGAGGGCGGCGTCCGACAGGCGCTCGGGGAGGAAGGCGACCACGTTGATGGTGCCCGGCGGGCTGGGCTGATCGACCGGGTCCCCGGGATCGGCGGCCCAGGTCGGATGGGTGACACCCACGGTGGCCTCCACTTCCACGCCATGGTCGACGACCCGGCGGGCGGCGGTGACGTCGGCGGCGGTAAGCATCCCCACCCCCGGACCCGCCAGGCCGAGCTCGAGGGCGAGGTCGGCCACGTGCGCTTCGGGGTCGCATCGGCCGTAGTCGGCGATCACCTGGGCGTTGACCACCCAGTGCCGGAGCCCGAGTCCCCCGCCGACCGACGCGGTGGAGGCGGCCAGCAGCGGGGCCGCCAGCCTCCAGACCATCACCGGCAGGATGGTGCCGGAGTCGTCGGCGGCGCCCAGCTCGGAGGTCGTCAATACTCGATCCCCTTGACGGCTCGGATCCCGCGTTGGTAGGCGTGCTTGACCATGGTCATCTCGGTGACGGTGTCGGCGATCTCGATGAGCTCGGCCGGGGCGTGACGGCCGGTCATGACCACGTTGGTGGAGGGCGACCGGTTGACCACCGCGTCGACCACGTCGCCCACCGGGACCCAGCCGTAGGAAACGGCATAGGTGACCTCGTCGAAGATGAGCATGTCGTAGCGGCCCGACGCCAGCTTCTCCCGGGCCACCTCCCAGGCGTGCCGGCCCTTGGCCTCCGTCTCGTCGAGGTCGGTCGACTCCCAGGTGAACCCGTCGCCCAGTGTCTGCCACTCGATCCCCAGGTGCTCGGCCAGCTTCCGCTCGCCGACCTTCCACTTCCCGCCCTTGACGAACTGGACGACACCCACCGTCCAGCCCCGGGCCCAGGCCCGCCCCATCACTCCGAAGGCGGCCGACGACTTCCCCTTGCCGTCCCCGGTGTTGAGCAGCACCTGGGACTTCACCCGGACCGGCGGGGTCTCGGGCTCGGTGTGGTCGGGCAACGGCACTAGGCGATCTGGCATGACATCCTCCTTGTCGGCCGGTTCCGGCGGGGCACCACCACCAGCTCGTCGTCGTCGGTCACGATGACCTGCACCGACCCGCCGAAGTGCCGGGTCAGCAAGGTCTCGTCCAGGACCTCGGCCGGTGGCCCGTCGGCCGCCACCCTCCCACCGGATAGCAACACCAGGCGATCGGCGAACTGGGCGGCCAGGGTCAGGTCGTGCATGGCGCTGAGCACGGTGAGCCCCCGCTCGCGGCGGACATCGTCCACCAGCTCCAGCGCGTCGACCCGCCGGCCGAGGTCGAGGGCGCTGGTCGGCTCGTCGAGCAACAGGACCGGCGCGTCCTGGGCCAGGGCCCGGGCCAGGACCACCCGCTGGAGCTCGCCTCCCGACAACGTAGCCAGGTGCCGGTCGGCCATCCCGTCCAGTCCGAGGCGGTCGAGCAGATCATGGCAGTGCCGGATGTCCTCCCGGGTCTCCACCCCGAAGTACCCGATGTGGGGGGTGCGTCCGAGCAGCGTGTAGTCGATCACCGCCATGTCGTGCGGGAGGTCGGGCTGCTGGGGCACGTAGGCCACCAGCCGGGCCCGGCGCCGGCGCGACAGCTCGGCGGTGGCACACCCGTCGACCATTACCGTGCCCTGGTGGGCCTCGACATGGGCGAGGGACCGCAGCAGCGTGGTCTTCCCCGCCCCGTTGGCCCCGATCAGCCCCACCCATTCGCCCCGCGCCACCGCCAGATCCACCCGGTCGAGGGCGACCACCGGGCCGAAGTGCACGCTGAGCTGGGTCAGGTTGATCATCGGCCCGGGGTCGGGTCCCGCCCGCATCTAGAGCACCCCTTGCCGGGCCCGCTTGGAGCGGAGGACGAACAGGAAGAACGGGGCACCGACCAAAGCGGTGACCACCCCGATGGGGATCTCGTCCGGGGCCTGGACGGTGCGGGCGCCCAAATCGGCCAGGATCAGGAACGCGGCCCCACCGATCATCGACACCGGCACCACCACCCGGTAGCTCGAGTTGGTGGCCAGCCGGACTGCGTGCGGGGCGATGATCCCCACGAAGCCGATGAGGCCGCTCACCGACACCGCCGCCGCGGTGCCGAGGGTGGCGGCGGCCACCACCACCAGCCGCACCCGGGCCGGGTCGACCCCGAGGCTTCCGGCTTCGTCTTCTCCCACCCGGAGCACGTCGAGCATCCGCCGGTGGGCGAGGAGGACGAAGGCGCTGACCGCCACGTAGGGGAGGATGAGCACCACATCCGACCACGACGCCACCGTGAGCCGGCCCAGGATCCAGGTGTAGACCTGCTGGAGATCCTGGGCATTCCGCTGTTGGAGGTAGGTCTGGATGGCGGTGAGCAGGGCGGCCACCGCCACCCCGGCCAGCAGGATGGACGGTCCCGACGCCCGGCCCCCGGTGTTGGCTCCGACCAGGTAGGTCAAGACCACCGCGCCGACGCCCCCGACGAACGCCGCCACCGGCAACAACTCTGACAGGCCGGGGCCGGACACGATCACGATGGTGGCGCCCAACCCGGCACCCGCCGCCACCCCCAGTAGATAGGGATCGGCCAACGGGTTGCGGAACACCCCTTGGTAGGAAGCGCCGCCGGCGGCCAACATCGCGCCCACCAGCCCGGCCAGCACCACCCGGGGCAACCGGATCTGCCAGACGATGGCCTGATCGAGGTGGGACGCCCGGGTGTGGATGTGGAGGAAGGGAACGTGGACCAGGAGCGAGCCGACGGTGTCGGAAAGGGAGACGCCGGCGGGGCCGATCGAGATGCCCAGCAGGGCGGCGACCAGCAGGACGCCGGTGGCCACCAGGAGGGGAATCCGGACCGACACCCGGGAGGGGGGCTCCGGCTCGTCGCTGACCACCGGGTCGCCGGCGACCCGGTGGGGCAGGGTTGCCGTCATGCCGCCGGTGCCCGCCGCTGGGCCTTGACGGTGTTGGCTACGTCCTGGAGCAGGGTCACCACCCGGGGGCCCCACCGGGAGGCGATGTCGTCGTTGAGCGGGACGATCCGGTGATTGGCCACCGCCGACAACGTGGACCATCCCGGCCGGGCCGCCACGCTGGTCGCGTTCTGGGCACAGCAGATGGTGTCGGCCAGGAAGATGTAGGTGGGGTTGGCCTTGAGGATGTACTCGGCGTTGAGCTGCGGATAGCCCCCGCTGCTGGCCGCATCGGCGGACGCATCGGCGATGTTCTTGAGCCCCAACAGTCTGAACATGTTACCGATGAAGGTGGACGACGTGGCGGAGAAGTATGTCTGGTCCAGCTCGTAGTAATACGACTCCGACGTGGTCGGCTTGGGAGTGGCCGCCACCACCTGGGCGATCTGGGCTTTGACGTGGGCCACCTCGGTCTGGGCGCCGGCCGAGTGCCCGGTGGCCTGGCCCAGTTGGAGATACTGCTGGTAGGACTGGGCCAGGGTGTTGGCCGCCGGGTCCTCCAGGACCGGGATCCCGAGCGCGCTCAATTGGCTCTGGAACCCGGCCGGATCGTCGGACACCACCACCAGGTCGGGCTTGTAGTTGACGATGGCCTCGACGTTAGGACTGTTTCCGTCCAGGCTGGTGATGGGCGCCCCGGCCGGATAGTCGGAGTTCTTGTCCACCGCCTTGATCTGGGCGCCGGCGCCGATGGCATAGAGCATCTCGGTGCCGGTCGGGGTGAGCGAGACGATGGCGGTTGGCCGGTGGGCGATGGTGACCGTCCCATTGGCCGCATGGATCACCACCGGGTAGGCGGTGTTGGTGGCGGCCGCTGGCGCCGCGGTGGGACTCGACGTGCATCCGAGGGCCAGGACTACGGGAATGACGACGGCCGCGGCCAGCAGGCGTCGAGTGGTGTGCTTGTTCATGATCATCCTCCATCAGGTACGCGGAGGACGAAGTGCGTCCGCTGCGCTGCCCGAAAGAGGCAATCCAACGAACCGCCCTTCCTCCGAGGACAGGTTTCGTGCATACAAGACAGGCGTCCGGGCTAACCCCAAGCTTCGGGGCATTACCGTTGCGGGACAGCGCCGGAATCTCACCGGTCTTCGCTGGCTTGCATCACCCTGGCCTACGACCAGGGCACCGTGAACGTACCTCAATTGCGGGTCGGCGGCCATTTCGATCGTCGCGTAGCTTGACGGAATGCCCGACCCCCGCCCCCTCGATCAGCGCTTCGTGCTGGCGATCGACATCGGCACCGGCGGGCCCAAGGTCGGCCTCGTCTCCCTCGACGGGGTCGTGGCCTGGAACGAGTTCATCCCGGTCGGTACCGACCACCTCCCCGATGGCGGGGTCATCCAGGATGCCGGGCTCTGGTGGCGCCTCATCGTCGAGGCGGCCCGGCGTGGCATCGGGGCGGAGGCCGTCTCCCCCGAACAGATCGTGGCGGTGTCCTGCACCGGCCAGTGGGCCAGCACCATTCCCGTCGACGCCCTCGGCCTACCGGTCGGTGCCTGCGTGATGTGGATGGACACCCGGGGCGGGGCCTATACCCGTCGGGCCATCGGGGGGCCGGTGGCCGGATACGGCCCGGTGTCGATCACCCGTTGGATCCGTCGCACCGGGGGGGCGCCGTCGACCGCGGGGGCCGACCCCATCGGGCATATCCTTCATCTCGAGCATGACCAACCCGAGGTGGCGGCCGCGGCCCGCTGGTACCTCGAGCCGGTCGACTACCTCTCCATGCGGTTCACCGGCATCGCCGCCGCCTCCCACGCGTCGATGGCCGGCGCCTGGCTCACCGACAACCGCCGGCTCGACCATCTCGACTACGACCCGGTGCTGGTGCGGGCGGCCGGGGTCCCCGCCGACAAGCTGCCCCCGCTGGTGGCCACCGGATCGGTGATCGGCGAGGTCCGGCCGGAGGTCGCCGCCGAGATCGGCCTGCCGCCCGGGGTCAAGGTGGTGACGGGTACCCCCGATCTCCACTCGGCGGCGGTCGGCGCCGGCACCGTCACCGACTACCAGACCCACCTGGCCATCAGCACTACCTCCTGGATCTCGTGCCCGGTGCCGGCCAAGAAGACCGACGCCATTCGCCAGATCGGCACCGTGCCCGGCGTCACCCCCGACCACTACCTCATCGCCAACAACCACGAGACCGGAGGCGCCTGCCTCCAGTGGCTGGCCGACAACGTGCTCTCCCCCGCCGGCCGGGCGACCGGCAGCCGGGCTCCGAGTTACGACGAGCTGACGACGCTGGCCGCCACCGCCCCGGTCGGGAGCGGCGACGTGCTGTTCACCCCGTGGCTGGCCGGCGAGCGGTCGCCGGTGGACGACCATGCCGCCCGCGGCGGGTTCCACAACCTGTCGCTGGCTACCACCCAGGCCCATCTGGTGCGGGCGGTGCTCGAGGGGGTGGCCTACAACTCGCGCTGGCTGTTCGAGGCGGTCGAGGAGTTCGCCGGGCGCCGGCTCGAACCCATCCGGATCATCGGCGGCGGCGCCAATTCGGACCTGTGGTGCCAGATCCATGCCGACGTGCTCGACCGCACCGTCGAACAAGTCGCCGACCCGACCTTCGCCAACCTCCGAGGCGCCGCCCTGTTTGCCGGCATCGCCCTCGGAGAGATCGCGCCCGAGCAGGTGAGTCAGCTGGTCAAGGTGAAGGCGACCTATTCACCTGACACCCGGCACCGGGCTGTCTATGACCGGCTGTACGGCGAGTTCCCGGGTCTGTTCAAGTCCCAGAAACCGATGTTCCACCGGCTCAACCGGGATTAGGTTCGTGTCATCGGGTCGGTGCCTGACTCTCGCGTCACGCCATCACCTCGACGTCCACATCGAGAGCCCGGTACGTGCCTATCGCCCGTCGATCTCTTGTCGCCAACCGCAGCCGGTGTTGGACGGCAGCGGCCCCGACCAGCGCGTCATAGACCGCTCCGCCAGCAATCCCAAGTTGCGAGAGTCGATTAAGCAAGTCCAGCGCTTGCGTCGGGTCCAGGAAGCGAGAGGCCGGGAAATTTTGGGTGAGGATTCGGCCGACGGTATTTGGCGTGCGGCGAAGAGGCGGCGGCAATCGGGTCAGCACGGAGAAGGTCTCAAAGGCGGCATGGCCGGAAAACCCGACCCGCCGAGCACCTACTGCATCGACGGTTGTCTCATGTTGCTCGTGATCGACGAGGACCAGCGCCACCGCCACGCTCGTGTCGACGAGCAAGTCAGCGACCGTCATCGCTGATCGCCGAGCCGGAGGGCGCGAACCATTTCGTCGTCGACCGGCATGCCACTCGCACCGATGACCAACCGCCCACCCGGTTCTTCCCCGAGTTCGTCAGTGGCGATGGGCTCGATGTGGATGCCCGTCCCCTCGGCTACAACGTCGACCTCTCCGGGCAGGAGCCCGAGATGGTCACGCAATGGTTTGGGAATAACCACCCGTCCTGCCCTATCAATGGTTGCTCTCATGCCTTAAGCGTACCAATTCCCGATAGCTCGTCAAAACGCCCTGCAAGCGTGTGCGAAGGTGAGCTCCGGTCCACCCTCCTGCAGGAGGCACAGGGCATACCCTGGGGGGCCGACAGCTCCTCAACTGATACGGCCAGAACGCCTATGAATCGCATCGAGCCCACCCCGCACCCGCTGAACCACGACTTCGAGTGGGCACCCCTCCGACCACCCTTCGCCGCCCTCACCGCCGAACAAGCGTCGAGCTACGACGAAAACGGGTTCTTCGTTCTCGAGGACGCGCTCGACGCCGCCACCGTGGCCGAGGTCGTGGACGAGATCGATCCCTTCGAACGGGAGCTCGAAGAACAGCTCCGCCAGCTCGAGGGCGGAAAGGCGTTCATCGCCCGAGCTGACGAGATCACCTTCACCACCCATCTGGTGACCCGTTCGGAACCCCTGCGCGCCTTCGTGTCGGAGCCGCCCCTCGTCGACCTGTGCGCCGACCTCATCGGACCCGACGTCCGTCTCTACTGGGACCAGGCCGTCTACAAGAAGCCCGACACCAACGCCTCCTTCCCCTGGCATCAGGACAACGGGTACGCCTTCCTCGAACCCCAGCAGTACCTCACCTGCTGGATCGCGCTCACCGACGCCACCGAGGACAACGGCTGCCCTTGGGTCGTCCCCGGTATCCACCGGATGGGAACTCTGCGGCATGTGCCCACCGAGACCGGCCTGGTCTGCCTCGATCAGCCGCCCAGCCCGGTACCGGCGCCGGTGGGGGCGGGCGGGATGGTGGTGTTCTCGTCCCTCACCCCCCACTGCACCGGCCCCAATCGCACCGACCAGGTCCGCAAGGCCTACATCGTGCAGTACGCCCCCGACGGCGCCGAGATCATTCGCGATGGCGACGCCCGCACAACTCAGAAGCGGTTCAGCGCCGACGCACCCGACCGGCAGTTCGAGATCATCCGGGGCGGGCGGAGGGTCGTCTGATCGAGCAAAGGAGTCACGATCTCATGTCCACCGGCATCTCTGAATTAATCCTGACCACCGGCATCTCCGAGGTGATCGTCACCGCCGACGACCCCGAATGGCTGGCCGGCTTCACTCGGACCCTGATCGAAGAACGGCTGTGTGCCTGCGCCCAGCACCTCGTCCCCATCCGCTCCATCTACCGCTGGCGGGGCGACATCGAAGACACCACCGAAGTCCGGGTCGCCCTCCACACCCGCAACGAATTCGTAGCCGAGCTCATCCAGCGCATCGAGCAGGATCACCCCTACGAGGTGCCGTGTGTCCTGGCTGTTTCCATCGACAATGCCAGCCCCGCCTATGTCGATTGGGTCCGTTCGGAAACCGTGCCAGAGGCGTGATCGCCGGCACTCTGCTGGTGGCGAGGCCCTGACCTACGATGCCGATGTGACCAAAGAAGGCGCCCTCGCCGACGAGGCGACCGATCTGCTCCAGCACCTCATCCGCAATCAGTGCGTAAACGACGGCACCCCGGCCTCCGGCCAGGAGCAACGGAGCGCCGACCTGTTGGCCACCTACCTCGAGGGCTCCGGGGTGGAGATGGAGACTTACGAGCCCCTCCCCGGCCGCACCTCGCTGGTGGCCAAGATCCAAGGCACTGACCCGGCTGCCCCTTCCCTCACGTTGTTGGGCCACACCGACGTGGTCCCGGCCAACGGGGAGGACTGGCGGCACGATCCCTTCGGCGGCGAGCTGATCGACGGCGAGGTCTGGGGCCGGGGCGCCATCGACATGTTGAACCTCACCGCGACCATGGCCACCGGTCTCCGCCACCTGGCCCTGGCTGGGTTCCGCCCCGCCGGCGACCTCACCTATGTGGCGGTGGCCGACGAGGAGGCAATCGGGATCCACGGGGCCAAGTGGCTGTGCGAGCACCACGCCGACGAGGTCAACAGTGACTACGTGATCACCGAGTCCGGCGGCTTCCCGTCGATAGGCGCGGACGGCGGCACCCGGCTCCCGGTGATCGTGGGCGAGAAGGGCATCTACTGGTGCATCCTCACCGTCAAGGGGGTGCCCGGTCATGCCTCCCAGCCCCTCCGTACCGACAACGCGCTGGTCAAGGCGGCGGAGATCGTCCGGCGCATCGACGAGTACCGCCCGCAGGCCGAGATGCACGAGATCTGGCGCCGGTTCGTCGAGGGCGTCGGGTACCCGCCCGAACTGACCGAGCCGCTCCTCGACCCCGGCCAGATCGGCGCCTTCTGCGACAACCTGCCGAAGGTGGGACTGGCCCGCCAGGCCCACGCCTGCACTCACACCACCATGGCCCCCACCGTGATGGACGCCGGCACCAAGATCAACGTGATCCCCGACCGGGTGGAGTTGCAGATCGACATCCGCAGCCTCCCGGGATGGGATCTCACCGACGTCCGGGCCATGGTCGACGAGGTGGTCGGCGACCTGGCCGACAGCGTCGAGGTCACCTTCCGCGATGCCTACCCCTCCACCGCGTCGCCGATCGACACCCCGTTGTGGGACGCCCTGCAGCGGGTGAGCCAGGGGTTCTACCCAGGAGCCAAGAACATCCCGTTCCTCACCGCCGGGGCCACCGACGCCAAGTACCACCGGGCGCTGGGCAGCGTGGCCTACGGCTTCGGGATGCACAGCACCGCCATCGGTTCGGCCGAGTACGGCGCCATGTTCCACGGTATCGACGAACGGGTCGACGTGGAGTCCCTCCGGCTGTCGACCGAGATGTGGATGGCCCTGGCTCGCGATTTCCTGGTCTGACCCTCAAACCGCGAGTTCGGCGGTCGGTTCAGCCGATGGCCCGGACCAGCAGGTCCTCTTGCTCCAAGCGGTGGAGGGCGGCGCTCCCCGAGGCCGGGCTGGCCGACTCCGCCCGGCTCACGTGGCTCAGCTGGTGGGTGTCGCGGAGCAGGCGGTGCAGGCGCTGGTGGACGAAGTTCCACGCCCCCATGTTCTCCGGCTCCTCCTGGAGCCACACCACTTCGGTGGCATTCGGGTAGCGCTCCAGGACTTGGGCGATGCCGGCTCCCGGCCACGGGTAGAGCTGTTCAACCCGGACGACGGCGACCCGGTCATTGCCGACCTCATCCCGATGTCCGATGGCGTCATAGGCGACTTTGCCGGTGCACAGCACAACCCTGGTGACCCCGGACGGATCGAAGCCCTCCCGGGCGTTGATCGGATCGTCGAGG
>DASZIT010000103.1:0-2931 GCA_035948855.1 Acidimicrobiales bacterium
GGGCCGCAGCTCGACGCCCCACTGGCCGAGGGGCTGACCTGGCCGGCCAACTACATCGACGAGTTCCACTGGGAGCGGGACCTTCCCGAGGGCACCGCCTTCGGTACCCGGAGCTGGCGCAAGGTGTACAAGGAGGCCACCGGGGTGGTGGCGGCCATCGTGCCCTGGAATTACCCCTTCGAGGTGAGCATCAACAAGCTGGGCCCGGCGCTGGCCACCGGGAACACCGTGATCCTGAAGGCCGCCCCCCTGACCCCCTGGAATGCCACCCGGATCGGGCGGCTGGTGGCCGAGAAGACCGACATCCCGGCCGGCGTCCTCCAGGTGATCACCACCTCGGACAACGGAGTGGCCGAGGACCTGGTCACCGATCCCCGGGTCGACCTGGTGTCGTTCACCGGCTCCACCGCCGTCGGCCGGCGGATCATGGAGAAGGGCGCCCCCACGCTCAAGCGGCTGTTCCTCGAACTGGGGGGCAAGTCCGCCGACATCCTGCTCGACGACGCTGACTTCGAGGCCAAGCTGTCGATGGCCTGGACGGTGTGCGTCCACGGCGGCCAGGGCTGCGTGATGCTCACCCGGATGCTGCTGCCCCGGTCGCGCTACGACGAGGGCATCGCCGCCATGGAAACCGGGTTCAAGACGATGGGCTACGGGGATCCGACCGATCCCTCTTTCCTCCAGGGACCCCAGATCAGCGCGGCCCAGCGGGAGCGGGTGCTGGGCATGATCCAGACCGGGGTGGACCAGGGGGCCCGGGTGGTGGTGGGCGGCGGCCGACCGAGCCACCTGGAGAAGGGGTTCTACGTGGAACCCACCCTCATCGCCGACGTCGACAACTCCATGACCATCGCCCAGGAGGAGATCTTCGGGCCGGTGCTGGTGGTGGTGCCCTTCGAGGACGATGACGACGCCGTACGGATCGCCAACCAGAACCAGTACGGCCTCGGCTGCGGGGTGACCTCCGCTTCGGAGGAGCGGGCGCTGGGGGTGGCCAAGCGGATCCGGGCCGGCACCGCCTCGGTGAACGGCGGCGTCTGGTACGGGGCCGATGCCCCCTTCGGCGGTTACAAGGCCAGCGGGATCGGGAGGCAGAACGGCCTGGAGGGCTTCGAGCAGTACACCGAGACCAAGACCATCGCCGGCGGTTTGCCACCGCTGGCCCCCTAGGTCGCCCATCCGAGCCATATCGGGGGAGGACCGCATGTCAACCAGTACACCGTTGAAGAGGAGAATTCCGTGAAGGGCATCATGAAGGGCATCCGAGTGCTCGAGGTGGCAGCGTGGACCTACGTGCCCATCGCCGGGACGGTGCTGGCCGAGTGGGGCGCCGACGTCCTCAAGATCGAACACCCCGAGACCGGGGACCCGCAGCGGGGGCTGGTCAATTCGGGGTTGGTCCCCACCGGGCCCGGCGGGATCAACCACATGATGGAGTTTCCCAACCGGGGGAAGCGCAGCGTGGGTCTCAACCTCAAGACCGAGGAGGGCTACGCCCTGCTCCTCAAGCTGGTGGCGACGGCCGACGTCTTCCTGACCAACTTCCGCCCCCAGGCCCGGGCCAAGCTCAAGATCGACGTGGAGGACATCCGGGCGGTGAACCCGAACATCATCTACGTCCGGGGGTCGGCCAACGGTCAGCGCGGGCCGGAGTCGGAGCGGGGCGGTTACGACAACTCCAACTTCTGGGGTCGGGGCGGATCGGCCGACATCCTGACCGCTCCCGGTGAGTACCCGATCAGCCAGCCGGGGCCGGGGTACGGCGACGTCATCGGGGGCCTGACCATCGCCGGCGGGATCTCCGCCGCCCTCTTCCATCGGGAGCGGACCGGCGAGGCGGTCACCGTTGACAACTCACTGCTGGCCAACGGGATCTGGGCCACCGGGGCGACGGTGCTGGCCGCCGGCCTGTTCGGGTTCAGCCGGATGCCCCGGGGGGACCGGACGATGATGCCCAACCCGTTGGTCAACAATTACAAGACCAAGGACGACCGGTTCATGTCCCTGATCATGCTGGAGTCGGACCGGTACTGGGCCGACCTGGTCACCAAGATCGGCCACCCGGAGCTGGCCGACGATCCCCGCTTCGTGGACTCGGTGGCCCGGGCCCAGAACTGCCAGGCGTGCTGCGTCGCCCTCGACGAGATCTTCGCCACCCGCACCCTGGAGGAGTGGAAGCCGATCATGAACACGGTCGACGGGGTCTGGGCCCCGGTGCAGACCGCCGACGAGCTGCTGGTCGACCCCCAGGTGGTGGCCAACGGCTACATCCGCGAGGTGACCTCGGCGGGGGGCACCACCTTTCGGATGGTGGCGTCACCCCTCCAGTTCGACGAGCAGCCGCCCGACCTCACCCGGGCCCCCGACCACGGGGAGCACACCGACGAGGTCCTCGGAGAGCTCGGGTTGGAGATGGACGCCATCCTCGATCTGAAGCTCAAGGGGGCGGTGCTCTGATCCGGTGCGCCGTTTTGATCGAAGCCCCCACCTGGCTTACGGTGCGCAGCGAGACAAGGGAGGACAGGCGTGTCGCCAAGCGACTTGAAAGAGATCATCGGCCAGCCGACGAGTAAATCGGTGGTGACGGTGGAGCGCGGGCAGCTGGCCACCTTCGCCGGGGCGGTGAAGGATGCCAGCCCGGTCTACCGCGACCCGCGGGCCGCCGCCGACGCCGGCCTGGCCGGGATCCCCGCGCCTCCCACCTATCCCTTCGTGATGGAGAACTTCGGGGTGTTCCCCGAGCTGCAGCCCACCGATCGGCCGTCGGCCAACGCCATGGCGTCGGTGCTCGGCCCGTTGATGGCCAAAGGCGGCATCATCCTCCACGGGGAGCAGGAGTTCACCTACCACCGGCCGATCTTCGCCGGTGACGTGCTGGAGGGGAACGGGACGGTGGTGGACGCCTACGAGAAGGAATCGAAGGGGAAGACG
>DASZIT010000104.1:0-4569 GCA_035948855.1 Acidimicrobiales bacterium
CCTTCATGTGGACCCCCCCCACCAATCGTCAAGAATGGGACTGGTGGTCATGATGCCAGCTGGGTCAGCGTGCGCGCGTAGTCATCGAGTACGCCCAGGGTGGTGTCGTCATCGCCGGGGCCCACGATGAGGATGGCCCTCGTCACGCCGGCCTTTTCCAGGGCGGCCAGCTTGGCGGCGTCGTTGGGGGAGGCATAGGCGGTGACCGGGATGGTGCCCCGGCCGTTCTCCTCCGCCAATTTCTGGAGGTCGGCGATGCGGTCCGGGAGCTGGTCCCCCACCCGCATGGCGTTGGGCATCCACTCGTCGCCGAAGGCCACCACCCGCTCGAGGATCCTCGGTCCGTTGCCTCCCACCAGGACCGGGGGCCCCGACTTCTGGGTGGGTTTGGGCCACGACCAGAGGGGGTCGAAGTCGACGAAGCGGCCGTGGTACTCGGCCTCGTCCTCGGCCCAGATCGCCCGCATGGCTTCGACCCGCTCGCCCATGAGGGCGAATCGGGTGGTGGGGTCGGTGCCGTGATTGCGCATCTCTTCGGCGTTCCACCCCGCCGCCACGCCGAGCAGGACCCGACCGTTGGAGCAGACGTCCAGGCTGGCGACTTCCTTCGCCATCTGGATGGGGTCCCGCTGGGTGATGAGGCATGCTCCGGTCCCGAGGAGGATGCGTTCGGTCGTCGCCGCGGCATACGCCAGGGTGATAAAGGGATCCCAGGCGTGGTAGTAGGGCTTGGGCAGCTCTCCCCCGCCGGGGGTGGGTGTGTCCCGAGAGGCGGGGATGTGGCTGTGCTCGGCCACCAGCATGGACTCAAAGCCCCGGTCTTCGGCCGCCTTGGCCAGCCGGCCGGGGTCCATGCCGTCGTTGGTGGGGAAAAGGGCGATCCCGATCTTCATACTGGCTCTCCTGGAGTGGGGTGGGTGGGGGTGTGCTGGCTTGACGGGGTGACGGGGCTCACGCCAATCCCTCCATCGCTCGGATATCGAACCGGATGAGCAGCTCACCGATCTGGGGGATGACCTCTTCGGCCACCGGGAGCCGGGGACGCCGGGGCGGGCCGCCGGCCAGGCCCAGGAGATCGAGCGCGACTTTCAGGGCTCTGGATCCGCCCAACTTGGTGAACTCGACGTAGATATCGAGGAGCCGCACGAAGGCCGCCTCGGCGTCGTGGTAGTCCCCCTTCTCATAGCTGGTGTGCATGCGGGCCAGAAGACGGGGGGTCAGGTTCCCCATGGAGCTGACGATCCCCTGGCCCCCGAGGGCGAGGTTGGTCAACCCGTGCATCTCCCCGCCTACGTGCACGCTGATGCGCTTCTCCAGCCAGCCGTTGGCCCGCAACACCCCGAGCTGCTCGGCCAGGTAGGGGATGTCGTTGGTGGTGACGTTCAGCCCCACCACGTTGTGCTCTTGGCACAGCTCCTCGACGATGGAACTGGGCAGGGAGTAGCCCACCGCCGGGTGGGTGGACAACACGAGGGGCAGGTCGATCCCCTTGAGCAGGTCGGCGTAGTAGGCCCGCATCTCGGGGGGGCCGGGCCGGAACACGTGGCCGCCGTCCAGGGAATAGACCTGGGCGGCGTCCAATCCCACCTCCTGGGCGGCCAGCATGATCTCGTGGAGCTGGCTGGCCGTGTGGGGTTCGAAGCCCATGGCCCGCACCGGGACCCGGCCCAACAGCTCCTCGGCACCGATCTCGAAGATGCGGCGGATCTCGGGAAGCTCCAGGGCGAACCCCTCACCGCTCCCCCCGCCGGCCAGATAGACGCCGACCTCGGCATCGGCCAAACGACGCAGGTGCTCTCGCAGCGCACCTTCGTCCAGCCGCTGCTGGTCATCGAAGGTGGTGATGCTGACCACGAAGGGTGTCGCGCGTGTTCCCAAGTCCCCAAACCCCATTTCCACTGTCACCGCCTAGGCGAGGACCCCCAAACTGACAGGAACCTTCACGACTTTGCGATGATTACTTTTCATCCGACTGTTCGGTCGCTACAATACTGACACCTCGCTCCGCAGTCAACAGTCGCAGACGTGGTCCGAGCGGGGAAGACAAGTCCGCTGGAGATTAGGGAAGGCAGCGAGTTGACCATTAATCCACCATCGGAACATCCCCGGCTGTCCGACCTTGTCACTACACCCGAACGGGCAGCGGCGTACGAGGCAGCCGGATACTGGCAGGGCGTGACCCTAGAAGAGCGCATGGCTGAACACGCTCGTGCCACTCCCGACGGCATCGCCGTTGTCGACCGGGAGGGAGCTCGTCGGCGCTCCTTTGGCGAGCTCGAGATTGATGCCCGCGACCTCGCCTCGCTTCTCCGTGATCGCGGGGTGGGGAGCGGCTCCGTCGTTTCGATCCAAATGCCGAACTGCTACGAGGCCGTCGTCATGGCCGTCGCTACCCAGATCGTCGGCGGCGTGATCAACCCGCTCCTCACCACCTATCGGTCCCACGAACTCCAGCACGTCTACGACGCCGCCCGGCCGGTTATCCATTTCTCTCCCGTCTCGCTAGGCACTATCGATTTTCGCACGGTGGTCGGCGATGCCGGAAGCATGGCGTCATGGCAACCGGCACACGTCCCCGTTCGCCTGGAGAGCGACACCCTGCCATTTGGCGATTGGTTCAAAGACGTCACGGCTTTCGACGTCGTCGAGGACCGGGGCGATCACGATGTCGAACAGGTTGAACCCGGCCGGCGCGTATCGGAGGTGATTTTCACATCTGGGACCGAAGCCATTCCCAAGGCGGTCATGCACACCGAGGATACGGCCAACTTCAGCGTGCGTACGGCCTACGCTGGCCTCGGACTCGACGCCGACGACGTCGTCTGGATGCCCTCACCCATCGGCCACTCCACCGGTTTCAACTACGGCGTCCGGTTCGCTCTCTACCACGGGTTGAAGCTCGTCCTCCAGGACGCCTGGAGTGCCGAACGGGCCTTTAGCCTGCTCGAGGCCGAAAAATGCACCTACACCCTCGCGGCCACGACGTTCCTCCACGATCTCGTTCATTACACCGAGGCCAACGACCTCCGACTGCCCGACTTCCGAACCTTCGGGTGTGGAGGCGCTCCCGTGCCCGGTGCCTTGGTGCGGGCGGCGGATGGCCGCGGCATCACGGTGCTGCGCCTATACGGAGCGACGGAGTTCCTGGTGGCCACCTGGAATCGGTCGAATTCGACAACCGAACAACGAGAGCAAACTGACGGTTTGCCGCTCGACGGTGTCGAAGTCAGCATCCGCGATGCGGACGGAGCCAATTGCCCAGCGGGCCAGTCGGGAGAGGTGTACGTGCGTGGGCCGAACACCTGTGTCGGTTTCTTCGCTGATCCCGATCGGACGGCTGGGGCCTTCGACGGTGACGGCTGGTGCCGATCCGGTGATCTCGGCGTGGTCGACGACGACCACTATCTGGCCCTGGTAGGTAGGAAGAAGGACATGGTGATCCGAGGAGGCCTGAACATTGCTCCCAGGGAGATCGAAGATGCGCTACTCGGATTTCCCGAAGTCTGGCAGGCCGCAGTCGTCGGCCTGCCCGATAGCCGCTTAGGCGAGCGCACCTGCGGTTGCCTGGTGTTGCGACCGGGTCAGAATCTCGATCTGGCCACCGTGGCGGAGCGCCTACAAGAACAAGGGTTTGCCAAGTACAAGCTCCCCGAGGTGCTCGAGATCTTTGACGCCTTTCCGATGACCCCGTCGGGGAAGATCCAGAAGAACGAACTGAAACGGCAGATCGAAGCCGGCCGTGGTTGAGGCGATCAACCAGAACTTGGGTGCCGAACCGGCCGTCACGTGTGAGCTCATCGTCTTGGACGGTGACGACAAGGCCGCCCTGCTGACGATGGCCCGGCCCGAGAGCCTGAATGCCATCAACACCGCGATGCTGGCCGCCCTGGGCGAACGCTTCGACGATCTTGCCGCCGATTCGTCTATCCGGATGGCCATGATCACCGGCTCGGGACGCGCCTTCAGTGCCGGGGGGGACCTGAAGGCCTACCTCGACCTCCAACGTGACCCGGTGGGCTTCCCGGCGTTCGTGGCCGAGCTCCACCGGGTCTTCCGCCGGGTGCGGGAGTTGCCGATCCCGGTCATCAGCCTGGTCAACGGGGTGGCGGCCGCCGGAGGCTTGGAACTGATGCTCTACAGCGACTGGTGCATCGCCTCGGAGTCTGCCGTGGTGGCCGACGGCCACCTGAACTCCGGGCAGATGGGCGGGGGCGGGGTCCTCACCTTGTTGCCCCGGATCGCCGGCATCCAGCGGGCGGCCGAGATGCTGTTCACCGGGCGCTTCCTCTCCAGCCAGGAGCTGTTGCGCTGGGGCCTGGTCAACGAGGTGGTCCCTCCCGACCAACTGCTGGAGGCCGGACTCAAGGTGGGCCGCCAGATCGTCCAAAAGAGCCCATTGGCGGTGGCCAACGCCAAGGAGATCATGAACGCCATCTGGACCGAGAACTCGGGGATGGCCGCCGGCCTACAACTCGAGCGGGAGCGCAACGCCTACTACTGCCTGCTCTCCCACGACGCCCACGAAGGCCTCCAGGCCTTCGTCGACAAGCGCAACCCGCGCTACCAGGG
>DASZIT010000105.1:0-8337 GCA_035948855.1 Acidimicrobiales bacterium
CCCGGCGAGATGGTCATCATCGACGGCAAGGAAGTCCGCTCGGTGCATCCCTTCCCCCCTGAGCGGGTCAACCCCAAACTCTGCGTCCTGGAGTTCGTCTACTTCGCCCGGCCCGACACCATCCTCTACGGCAACGAAGTCCACGGCGCCCGCCGACGCATGGGTCAACTGCTGGCCGCCCAGAAGCCGGTCGCCGCCGACCTGGTCATGGGGGTTCCCGACTCCGGGATTCCCGCCGCCGAGGGCTACGCCTTCGGATCCGGCATCCCTTACGGGCAGGGCCTGGTCAAGAACCGCTACATCGGCCGGACCTTCATCGCCCCGACCCAGCTCGAACGAGCCGACGGTGTCCGCCGCAAGTTCAATCCCCTCCGGGACAACATCGCCGGAAAGCGCCTGATCGTGGTGGACGACTCCATCGTCCGGGGGACCACCCTCCGGGCCCTGGTCATCATGTTGCGGGAGTCGGGTGCCCGCGAGGTCCATCTGCGGATCTCCTCGCCCCCGTTCCGCTGGCCGTGCTTCTACGGGATCGACACCCCGGACAAGGATGAGTTGCTGGCCTCGGTGAAGACGCTCGACGAGATCGTCGAGTTCCTCAATGTGGACTCGCTCGAGTACCTCACCCTCGACAACCTGAAGACGGCCATCGATGCCCCGGGTGCCGGCTTCTGCGATGCCTGCCTCACCGGGAACTATCCCGCCCCGGTCCCAGTGCCTGTCGAACTGAGCGTGCGTCATCCGCTCGGCGCCGTCGCCACCGGCTCACCGGCGTGACGGAACCGGCACCACCGCAACCGGCCGCTCCGGACCCAGTTACTCCCGCATCCAACCCCTCGCCGGCCACCTATGCCGCTGCCGGCGTGGACATCGATGCCGGGGAAGCCGCCGTCGACCGGATCCGACCGTTGGTGGCGTCGACCTTGCGGCCCGAGGTGCTCGGGGGGATCGGCGACTTCGGGGGCCTGTTCGCCCTCGGTACCGACAAGTACCGGCATCCGGTACTGGTGGCCGGCACCGACGGGGTCGGTACCAAGGCGTTGGTCGCCCAGGCCAGTGGTCGCTACGACACCATCGGCATCGATCTGGTGGCCATGTGCGTCGACGACCTGGTCTGCCAGGGGGCCGATCCGCTGTTCTTCCTCGACTACATCTCCACCGGATCGGTCGATCCCGAGCAGATGGCGGCGTTGGTGACCGGGGTAGCCGACGGTTGCCGCCAGGTGGGGGCGGCACTGCTGGGCGGGGAGATGGCCGAGCACGCCGGGGTCATGAAGCCGGGCGAATTCGATCTGGCCGGCTTCGCCGTCGGGGTGGTCGAGCGCGACGAGATCCTGAGCTCGGAGCGGGTTCGGGCCGCCGACATACTGATCGGCCTCCCCTCGCCGGGACTCCGTTCCAACGGCTACACCCTGGCCCGCCACGTGCTGCTCGAACGGGCCGGCCTGACCCTCGACTCCCCGGCCTGGGCCGGGGCGACCACCTCGCTGGCCGATGAGCTCCTGCTTCCCTCGGTGCTGTACACCCCGGCGGTGCTGGCCGCCATCGCCGCCGCCGACATCCACGCAGTGGCCCACATCACCGGCGGCGGAATTCCCGGCAACCTGCCCCGGGCGCTCCCCGACGGCCTGCGGGCAATGGTGGAGACCGATACCTGGAAGATCCCGCGCATCTTCCAGGAGATCCAGCGACTGGGGCAGGTAGACGACGACGAGATGCTTCGGGTGTTCAACCTCGGCATCGGGATGGTGGTGGTCGCCTCCGCCGACACTGCCGATGCCGCCATCGACTCGCTGCTCGGTGCCGGTCTCGATCCGGTGGTGCTGGGTTGGGTGGAACCCGGGGACCGAGGGGTGGAACTGATCGGCCCGAGTCTGTTCCCGTCCCGATGAGCACCACCCTCCCGTCCACCGAGTTCGAGGCACTCCGCCAGCACCTGCTCGACCACTCGGTGAAGCGCGGCGACTTCGTCCTCAAGTCCGGCCGGCGCAGCAGCTGGTTCATCGACTCCAAGCAGACGGTGTGCCGGCCCGAGGCCATGGTGCTGGTGGCCGACGGGATCCTGTCGCTGCTTCCCGACGACGTCACCGCCATCGGCGGGCTGACCATGGGGGCGGACCCGGTGGCCTTCATCACCGCCGGGGTGGCGGCCAGCCGGGGCCGGATGCTCAAGGCGTTCAGCGTGCGGAAGGAAGCCAAGGACCACGGCGGGGGCGGGAGGATCGCCGGTGCCCTCGATCCCGGCGACCGGGTGGTGGTGACCGAGGACACCGTGACCCGGGGCACCTCCCTCATCGAGGCGGCTCATGCCATCCGCGAGGCGGGAGCCGAGCCCGTCCTGCTGGTGGCGGTAGTGGACCGGGGCGGCACCGTCGAAGCCATGGCCGCCGCCGAGGGACTCCCGTTCCGGGCGCTGTTGACCGCGCCCGATCTCGGCTTCGACTACGAAGGCGCCTGACCGCCGCCTGCCACACCTCGCCCTGCGCTCCACCGCGCCGGCATGGAATAGTGCGGGCATGGACGAATTCGCCTCTGCGCTGGATACCGCCGCCGCCATTCGCCGGAAGGAGGTCAGCCCGCTCGAGGTCCTCGACGCCACCCTGAGCCGGATCGACCGCCGGAACCCTGACCTCAACGCGGTGATCTGGCGCAACGACACCGTGGCCCTGGCCGAGGCCGAGGCGCTCGGCGAGCGGATCGCCGCCGGGGCCGATGACCTCCCACCCTTCGCCGGGGTGCCCATCCCGATCAAGGACCTGTGTGCGGTCGAGGGTCAGCCTTTGACCTACGGCTCGCTGGGCGCGCCCGACCAACTCAGCGATCACAGCGAGCTGGTGGTCGGTGCCTTCCGCCGGGCCGGGTTCATCCTCACCGGCCGGACCAACACCCCCGAGTTCGGTTCCATCACCGTCACCGAGAACCTCCGCTACGGGCCCACCCGCAATCCCTGGAACCCCGACCACACCCCGGGCGGATCCAGCGGCGGGGCCGCGGCCGCGGTGGCCTCGGGGATGTTCTCGGTCGCCCACGCCACCGACGGGGGCGGGTCGATCCGCATCCCGGCCTCCTGCTGCGGTCTGGTCGGGCTGAAGCCGAGCCGGGGTCGGGTGCCGTCGTTGATCCCCGGTTGGCAGGGTATGGCGGCCGACGGGGCGGTGTGCCTGACCGTCGCTGACGCCGCCGCGCTCCTCGATGTCATGAATGTGCCCGACCCCGGCAACTGGTGGCCGGTGCCGGTACCCGCGGCCCCCTTCGCCACCGAGCTCGGGAAGGATCCGGGTCGGCTCCGGGTGGCGTTGAACACGGTGTCGGCGCTGGGTATCCCGGTGGATGACGAGGCGGTGGCCGCCGTCGACGCCACCGCCAAGTTGCTCGAGCAGGCCGGCCATTCTGTCGAGCGTCTGGATGCTGACATCTTCGATGCCGAGTCGTTGGCGCCGTTCCTCCACGTGGTCTTCGCCGGCCTGGCCGAGAACCCGGGCATCGATTGGGAGAAGGTCGAGCCCAACAATCGGGCCGGCTATGCCGCCGCCCATGAGGTGGACAGCGTGGCCTTCGCCGAGTCGGTGGTCGAGCTGCACCGGCTCTCGCGCCTGATCGTCGCCCGCTGGGGGAGCGAGTTCGACCTGTTGCTCACCCCGACCATGGCCATCGAACCGCCGCCGGTCGGAGTGCTGAAGGCGGTGCACGAAACGCCGGAGATGCCTCCGCTCGAGGTGCTGTCGATGGCCGCCTTCACCGCGGTGTTCAACATCACCGGTCTGCCGGCCGTCAGCCTCCCGCTGCACATGGCCGCCTCCGGACTCCCGGTCGGGGTGCAGCTGGTGGCCGGGCCCTGGCAGGACGACCGGCTGTTGCGGGTGGCGGCCCAGCTGGAAGCGGCGGCTCCCTGGTCGGACCGCCACCCAGCCGTCAGGTAGGCGGGGGAGGAGCCCCGAAACCCGGAACCCCGGGTCCGCCGTGACCCACCGGCGCTGTAGGGTGCAACCTATGGCCGACCAGGCGGAATTCACCGACCTTGCCATGGAGTACATGCCCCCGCTGTACTCGGCCGCGCTCCGCATGACCCGCAACCCCGCCGACGCGGAGGACCTGGTGCAGGAGACCTACCTCAAGGCCTACCGGGCCTTCGGGGGTTTCGAAGCCGGCACCAACCTCAAGGCGTGGCTCTACCGGATTCTCACCAATACCTATATCAATTCCTACCGGGCCAAGAAGCGGCGCCCGGAGATCTCCGACGTCGAGGATGTGGAGGACCTGTTCCTCTACCGCCATCTGTCCGCCGACCAGCCTTCCGGCCTCGGGCGCAGCGCCGAGGAAGAGGCGTTGGAGCGCATCACGGACACCGAGGTCAAGGACGCCATCGAGTCCTTGCCCGAGACTTTCCGGCTGGCCGTCCTGCTGGCCGACGTGGAGGGTTTCTCCTATAAGGAGATCGCCGAGATCACCGATGTGCCTATCGGCACGGTGATGAGCCGCATCCACCGTGGAAGAAAGGCCCTGCAGAAGGCGTTGTTCGAATTCGGGAGTGCTCGCGGCCTGGTCGGCGCTTCCGGCGACGGCAAGTAGGGAGACAGACTCGTGGGAGAGCAGAAAGCCAAGGGCGTTGATGCGAACCCGGCCATGCCGGGGGGTGCGCACATCTCCGGATTCGTCAACTGTGAGGAGACGGTCGAGCGTCTCTACTTCTACCTCGATGGCGAGCTCACCGAGGAGCGCCGGGTGGAGATCACCCGCCACCTCGACCTCTGCGGGCCGTGCGTGGATGCCTTCGGGTTCGAGGCCGAGCTGCGCAAGGTGATCGCCAACCGTTGCAAGGATCACGTTCCGGAGTCCCTGCTCGACCGGGTGGCCCACGCCCTCCGGGACGAGCACGCCAAACACGGCCACTGAGCCGACGCCGGCACCCGTACCGCCACCCGTACCGCCACCCCCACGGTCTGACCCGCACCCGACCCGGCTGCTACCTACACTGGTCCCCGTGACCCAAACGTCAGGTTCCGCCCTCGAAGAGTCCACCTTGCCCTCCGCCACCGGCCCGGGCCCGGGGGCGATCTCCTGGGAGGTGGCCGAGCGGGTGGCCGGTTGGGTGAGCAACCGCAATCCGATGCCGACCCCCTACCGGCCCGACCTCCTGCAAGAAGACTTCGAGGAGCTCACCGCCCAGGCCGAGGAGCTGGTCGCCGTCGAGACTGGGCTCCGCTCGGCGTCGGGACCCGCCCGGGCCCGGGTCACCGACCGCAACGGGTGGGTGCACGCCAACGTCGCCTCCTTCCAACGGCTGGTCGGCCCCCACCTCGAGCGGTTCACCCCGCCCCGGCTGACTACCAACAATCCGGTGAGCGAGCGGCTGGCCGGCCCGCTGGCCTCCGCCAGCCGGGTGGCCACCGGCTCCCAGCTCGGGGTGGTGCTGGGTTGGCTGTCGACCCGGGTCCTCGGTCAGTACGACCTGCTGCTCACCGAGGAGGCCATCGAGGATCAGGACATCGTCTACTTCGTCGGCCCCAACATCGTCACCCTCGAGCAGCGTTACGGCTTCGAGCCCAAGGAGTTCCGGTTGTGGCTGGCCCTCCACGAGGTCACCCACCGCTGCCAGTTCACCGCCATCCCCTGGATGCGCGACCACTTCCTCTCGCTGGTGGAGGAGGGGCTCGGCTCGCTCGATCCCGACCCGTCCCGGTTCGCCGAGGCGCTGAAGCGGCTGACCGAGGAGATCCGGGCCGGCCGCAACCCGCTGCGCGACAACGGCGCCCTCGGGTTGGTGGCCACCCCCGAGCAGCTCGAGGGCCTCCACCGCATCCAGGCGCTGATGAGCCTGCTCGAGGGCCACGGCGACGTGACCATGGACCGGGCCGGGGCCGCCGCCATCCCCAGCGCCGCCCGGTTCAGCGAGGTCCTCCGCCAGCGCCGCAACTCGACCAAGGGCCCGGCCAAGCTCCTGCTTCAGCTCATCGGGATGGAATCCAAGTTCCGCCAGTACGAGGAGGGCGAGAAGTTCATCGCCGCCGTCGAGAAGTCGGGCGGGCCGAAGCTGCTCGACCGCGCCTGGAAGGGCCCCGAATGGCTCCCCTCCCTCACCGAGATCCGGGATCCCTCGGCGTGGATCTCCCGGGTTGGTGCCGCCCCCGCCCTTTCGGGTTGATCCGCTGATCGACGACCTGGTCGGGCGGTGCCCGTTTCCCGCCGCCGGCACCCCGCTGGTGTGTGCCGTCTCTGGCGGGGCCGACTCGCTGGCCCTGCTGGTGCTGGCCACCGCCGCCGGCTGCCGGGTCACCGCCGTCCACGTCGACCACGGGCTGCGGCCCGGCTCCGCCGCCGAGGCCGAGGTGGTGGCGTCCGCCGCCGCCCGCTACGGGAGCGCCTTCCAGAGTGAACGGGTGGTGGTGGCTGACGGGCCCAACCTGGAAGCCCGGGCCCGCGCCGCTCGCTTCGAGGTGCTGGGACCCGATGCCGCCACCGGCCACACCGCCGACGACCAGGCCGAGACGGTGTTGGGCAACCTGCTCCGCGGCTCGGGGGTCGACGGCCTGGCCGGCATGCGGGCCGGTCCCCGCCACCCGCTGCTCGCCCTCCGCCGCTCGGAGACGGTCGCCCTCTGCCGCCACGAGAAACTGGAGCCGGTCGACGACCCCAGCAACCGCGACCCGCGCTTTCTCCGCAACCGGATCCGGGCCGAGCTCCTGCCGCTGTGTTCCGAGCTGGCCGGCCGGGACATCGTCCCGGTGCTGGCCCGGCAGGCCGGGCTGCTGGCCGGCGACGCCGAGCTGTTGCAGGCGGTGGCCGAGCTGGTCGACCCCGTCGACGCCAAAGCGCTGGCCGCCGCGCCCGACGCCGTCGCCCGCCGGGCCCTCCGGGCGTGGCTGACCGGCGACGGCCCCTATCCGCCGTCCCTCGACGCCGTCGAGCGGGTCCTCGAGGTGGCCCGGGGCGAGCGGAAGGCCACCGAGATCGAGGGCGGGATCCGGGTCTCCCGCTCGCGGGGTCGGCTCTCCCAGTCGCCGGTGTCCTCGAAGGCATCCTCTGCGGCGCTGGCCTCGGCCATTGGGTCCGCCGGGGACCGAACCGATACAGTCGCCCCGTGACCGCACCCAAGGATGA
Organism: Acidimicrobiales bacterium; assembly: GCA_035948855.1. Lineage (GTDB taxonomy): Bacteria > Actinomycetota > Acidimicrobiia > Acidimicrobiales > RAAP-2 > DASZIT01. The sequence continues at coordinate 7,099 of DASZIT010000105.1, forward strand.
CTCGGTGGGCGAGCTGTCCCGGCTCGAGTCGGCGGCCGAGGTCGGCGGGGTGGTGGTCTCCGAGGCGGACCTGCACAGCCGGATCGCCGAGCTCGGTGCGGCCATCACCGCCGACTACGCCGACCGTCCGCCGCTGCTGGTCGGGGTGTTGAAGGGCGCCTTCATGTTCATGGCCGACCTGTGCCGGGCCATCGAGCTGCCGGTCGACGTGGACTTCATGGCCGTCTCCTCCTACGGGACCGCCACCCGCACCTCCGGGGTGGTCCGCATCGTGAAGGACCTCGACGTCGACCTCACCGACCGCCACGTGCTGGTGGTGGAGGACATCGTCGACTCCGGCCTCACCCTCAACTACCTGCAGCGGTACCTGCTGGCCCGGCGGCCGGCCAGCCTGGAGGTCTGCGCCCTCCTGGTCAAGGACGGCCAGCAGCGCACCGCCCTCGACCTCCGCTACGTCGGATTCCACATCCCGCCCGATTTCGTGGTCGGCTACGGCCTCGACGTGGCCGAACGCTTCCGTAACCTCAGCGCCATCCACGCCTACACTGGCGATCCGTCCCGCCGCTGAGGAGACACGTTGAGCGTTGACACCGCCCGTATCGAACGGGCCATCTATGAAATTCTGTCGGCGATGGGGGAGGACCCCGATCGGGACGGGCTGCTGGAGACCCCGGCCCGGGTGGCGGCCATGTACAAGGAGCTGTTCTCCGGGATGGACGAGGACCCGACCAAGCATCTCAAGGTCTCCTTCGCCGCCGAGCACGACGAGATGGTCATGGTGCGGGACATCCCCTTCGCCTCGCTGTGCGAACACCACATGGTGCCGTTCATGGGCCGGGCCCACGTGGCCTACATCCCCGGCGAGGACGGCCGGATCACCGGCCTGTCCAAGTTCGCCCGGCTGGTCGACGGCTATGCCCGCCGGCTGCAGGTGCAGGAGCGGATGACCACCGAGATCGCCGACTCCATCGAGACCGCCCTCGAGCCGCGGGGGGTGCTGGTGGTGGTCGAGGCCGAGCATCTCTGCATGTCGATGCGGGGGGTGAAGAAGCCCGGCACCCTGACCATCACCTCGGCGGTCCGCGGCCAATTCCGGACCGATTCCGCCACCCGGGCCGAGGCCATGCAGTTCATCCACGGGAGGTAAAAGCCCTCAATTCGCCCCGATTTCGGTCCCCGGCGATCCTCCCCCTGGTTTACGCTGTGCCCTGATGATCCCCATTACCGAGCAACGGCCGC
>DASZIT010000106.1:0-21156 GCA_035948855.1 Acidimicrobiales bacterium
TGGCCCGACCGCCTCAGACCAACAGCCCTGACCACCAGCTGATCAGGTGCCCGATGAGTTGGCTCCACTGGTTGCGAAACAACAGGATGAGGATGAAGGGCAGAAACATCAGGAACGGCTGAAGGCGGTAGTAGTCGGGAAGCATCCGGGTGGGGATGAACCGCTCGAGGACCGCGGCGCCGTCCAGGGGTGGGCACGGGATCAGGTTGAACACGGCCAGCACGATGTTGGCGATTCCGCCGATGAACAGGATCTGCTGGAGGAGGGTCGGCGGATACTCCCCGAAGTGGTAGACGATCTGGCGGATGTCCCCGGGGGTGACGAGCACGAAGGCGAGGCCGAACAACGCGGCCAGGATGATGTTGGTGAGGGGTCCCACCAGGGAGACCAGGACGGTGTGGTTGCGCGGGCTCCGGAGCCGGTTGGTGCTGACCGGGACCGGCTTGGCCCAGCCGTAGGCCCCCACTCCGGAGAGGGACAGGACCGCCGGCACCAGCAGGGTCCCGATCGGGTCGATGTGGCGGATCGGGTTGAGGTTCAGCCGGCCCATCCGCTTGGCGGTGTCGTCCCCGAAGGCGAGGGCGACCACGCCGTGGGAGATCTCGTGCAGGATGATCGAGGGGATCAACACCAAGAAGTAGATGACTTCGAAACGGTTCAGGCGGTGCTTCCAGAGCAGGTACGCCACGATGGCCGCCGCCGCCACCACGATGACGGCCGTCCGCTCAGTGGTACCCATCGGGCGTTGCTGGCGCCGGTTGTTGCCCCCGTAGCCGCCAAACCCCATGCCGCTCCGACCGCTCAGAGTCGGGAGGCGTGACTGATACAGAACCGGGTGGCGGGCATCGCCTCCAGCCGGGCGGCACCGATCGGCTCCTTGCACTCCTCGCAGATGCCGTACTGACCGTCGGCCAGTTTGTCGAGGGCGTGGGCGATGTCGTCGAGGGAATCCTGCAGCTGGATGGCCAGCCCCTCGGCCTCACTCCGCTCGGCCGTCACCTGGCTGGAATCGGCGAAGTTGGAGTCGTAGGAAAGGCCCTTCCCGCCGTCCCCGAACCCGAGTTCGGACAGCTGGGAGACCAGTTGCTGCCGCTCGTCTTCGAGAAGACGGCGGTAGTCGATGGTTGGGGCTTCGCTGGACACGGATCAGATCCTACCCCCGTTGGTGCGTTCCGGCTCGCGGGTGGGCGCTTTCATAGGAGGCCCGCAGGTGCTCGGAACTCAGCTTGGTGTACAGCTGGGTGGTGGAGATCGACACGTGGCCGAGCAGCTCCTGGACGATCCGGATATCCGCCCCGTGGGCCAGCATGTGACTGGCACAGGAGTGGCGGAGGACATGGGGGCTCACCAGGTCGGACAGCCCGACCAGGCCCGCCCGGCGCTTGAGGATGGCCCAGGCCCCCTGGCGGCTGAGCCGGCCCCCCCGTTTGTTGAGGAACACCGCCTCGGCATCGCCCCGGCTGGCCCACCGGGCCGGGGTGACCTGGCCCCGCCCGGCCGGTGACAGCCACTCGTCGAGGGCCAGGCGGGCCACCCGGCCGAGGGGCACCATCCGCTCCTTGGACCCCTTCCCGAACACCCGGAGCAGGCCGTCGTCGTTGCGGATGTCCAGGAGGGACAGCCCGGTGACCTCGGAGATGCGGGCGCCGGTGCCGTAGAGGAGCTCGAGCAGGGCCCGGTCCCGGAGGTCGAACGGATCGCTCCCCGTCACCGAGTCGAGGAGCCGGAGGGTCTGGTCCTCGTCGAGGGCCTTCGGCAGCCGCTGCGGGAGACGGGGCGAAGCCAGGTCGACGGTCGGATCGGTGGCCAGGGAGCCCTCGTCGACCAGGAAGCGGTAGAGGCCGCGGAGTGCGGTGATGGTCCGGGCCATCGACGCCGGGTTCCGACCCCCGGCCCGGAGGGCGGAGAGATACCGCTCGAGGTCGCCCGGACCGGCGGCCAGGGGTTGGACCCCCTCGGCCCTCCCCCACTCCTCCCAGCCGTGGATGTCCCGGCGGTAGGAGACCAGGGTGTTGCGGGCCCGTCCCCGCTCCACCGCCAGCCACGAGAGGTACTCCTCGGCCCCGTTGGACAGGGGCTGGCTCACCGACCGGCGGCGAGGTGGCGGGCGGCCAGCATGACCCCGAGGATGGTGGCCGCGTCGGTGATGGTCCCGTCATCCACCATCCGGTCGAAGCGGTCGAGCGGGATCTTCTCCACCGTCATGAAGTGCTCTTCGATCCCCTGGGGGTTGTCGGCCACCTCGGTCAGCCCGGTGCCCAGGAAGATGGTCGTCACCTCGTCGCAGAACCCCGGGGTGTTGAGGGTCCGGATGAGCAGCTTCAGCTCCCCGGCCCGGTGGCCGATCTCCTCGGCCAGCTCCCGCTGGGCGGTGGTCTCCTGCGGCTCCCCGACCACGTCGCAGGTCCCGGCCGGGATCTCGTAGAGCCACTGGTTGACCGCCGGCCGGTACTGGCGGACCAGCAGGACCGCCCCGTCGTCGGTGACCGGAACCACCGCCACCGCCCCCGGGTGGCGGACGATCTCGCGCTCGAACTCGGTTCCGTGGGGGTCGACGAAGGTGGCGCGGACCATGGAGACGAACCACGCCTTGTGGATCAAGCTCTCACCGGTCTGGCGGAAGGTCGGATCGGCGCCAGGTTCGGTGGCCGTGTCTCCGGTCAACTGATGTCGATCAGACGCGGGTCGCGCCCTTCGGCTCGGACCAGGGAAGCGCCGACCAATTCGCGGAACAGCGGATGGGGCACGTCCGGGCGGCTCTTGAACTCCGGATGGCCCTGGGTGCCCACCCAGAACGGATGGCCGGGCAGCTCGATGAACTCGACCAGGCGCCCGTCGGGTGACATCCCCGAGCAGACCAACCCGGCCGCCTCCAGGCGGGAGCGGTAACGGGGGTTGACCTCGTAGCGGTGCCGGTGGCGTTCGGAGACCATCTCGCTGCCGTAGGTGAGCGCCACCTGGGACCCGGGGACCAGCTGGGCCCAGTAGGAGCCGAGCCGCATGGTGCCGCCCATGTCCACGATGTCGTTCTGGTCGTCCATCAGGTCGATGACCGGATAGCGGGTGGTGGGGTCGAACTCCCGGGAGTTGGCGCCGTCCAGGCCGGCCATGTCCCGGGCCGCCTCGATCACCATCACCTGGAGGCCGAGACACAGACCGAGGAGGGGGATCTCGTGCTCCCGGGCGTAGCCGGCGGCGGCGATCTTCCCCTCCACTCCCCGCTCGCCGAACCCGCCGGGGATGACCAGGCCGTCGAAGTCGCGGAGTCCCTCGGTGCGCAACAGGTCGGGGACGTTGGCCGCCTGGATCCAGTTGATCTCGACCCGGGCGCCGTGGTGGAAGCCGGCGTGCCGCAGCGACTCCACCACCGACAGGTAGGCGTCGGGAAGGTCGATGTACTTGCCGATGATCCCGATCCGGACCGGCCGGGTGGCCGCCTCCACCCGCTCGACCAGATGCTCCCATCCGGACAGGTCGATCGGATGGGTGAGCTCGTCGAACTGCAGGAGCCGGAGGATGTAGCGGTCGAGGCCCTCCTCGTGGAGGACCAGCGGGATCTGGTAGATGCTGGCGGCGTCGACCGCCGACACCACCGCTTCGATGGGCACGTCGCAGAGCAGCGAGATCTTCCGCTTCAGGTCGTCGGAGATCATCCGGTCCGAACGGCAGACGATGACGTCGGGCTGGATGCCCCGGCTCCGGAGCTCGGTCACCGAGTGCTGGGTGGGCTTGGTCTTCTGCTCCCCCGACGGGCCCAGGTACGGCACGAGGGTGAGATGGACGTAGCAGACGTTCTCCCGGCCCACGTCCCGCCGGAACTGGCGGAGGGCCTCCAGGAACGGGACGATCTCGATGTCGCCGACGGTGCCGCCCACCTCCACGATGACCACGTCGACCTCGTCGGTGCCCAGCCGCTTGATGCGTTCCTTGATCTCGTCGGTGACGTGCGGGATGACCTGCACCGTCCGGCCCAGGTAGTCGCCCCGGCGCTCCTTGGCGATCACCGACGAGTAGATGCGGCCGGTGGTGGCGTTGGAGTCCTTGTGGAGGTTCTCGTCGATGAACCGCTCGTAGTGGCCGAGGTCGAGGTCGGTCTCGCCGCCGTCCTCGGTGACGAAGACCTCGCCGTGCTCGAACGGGTTCATGGTCCCCGGGTCAACGTTGATGTACGGGTCGAGCTTGCACATGGTGACCCGCAACCCCCGGCACTTGAGCAACCGGCCCAACGACGAGGCGGTGAGGCCCTTGCCCAGCGAGGAAGATACGCCACCGGTGAAGAAGATGAACTTGGTGCCGTTGCCCCGGTGGGCCCCCGGTCTCAGGTACTCGCCGTTCCGGGAGTAGCTCGACGGCGCGACACCGTCGGGGGTTTCGAGGGGCAGTGGGTCCGAGGCACTGTCTCCGGGAGATTCCGTCGGACCTTGCGTGTCGGGCACCCGCAGACCTTACCGGAACTCAGGTGACGACCACGCGGACCCCGGGCCGACCCGGCTCAGCGACCGGCGGTGCCCCCGCTCCCGGCGATGCCGGACAGCAGCTCGCGGGCGTGGGTCCGGGCCGTCTCGCTGTCCGGGCTCCCCGACAGCATCCGGCTCAGTTCCACCACCCGTTCCTCCGCGCCCAGCTCGGCGACCTCCGAGAGGGTGCGACCCCCCTGCTCGGTCTTCAGCACCGCCAGCTGGTGGTCGGCCTGGGCCGCCACCTGGGCCAGGTGGGTGACCACCAGCACCTGGGACCGCCGGCCCAGCGCGGCCAGGGCGGCGCCGACCGCGGTGGCCGCCGACCCCCCGACGCCGGCGTCGACCTCGTCGAAGATCAGCACCCCGGGGGCGTCGGTGAGGGCCAGCCGGACGGCCAGCATGGTCCGGGCCAGCTCCCCGCCCGAAGCCACCTTGGTCAGGGGCAGCAGCGGTTCGCCGGGGTTGGCTCCCAGCAGGAAGCTGACCTGGTCGCCGGGACCCGCCCCTTCCACCGCCACCTCGAACCGGGCCGACGGCATGGCCAGGGTGCGGAGGGTCGACTGGATCTCCGCGGCCAGGGACGGCGCCGCCGCCCTTCGCCACCCGGCGACCCGGTCCTCCGCCGCGGCCAGCGCCTGGCGGGCCTCGGTCATCTCCGCGTCGAGCTGGCGGGCCCGCGCCTCCCGGGTCTCGATGGCGGCCAGCTGCTCCCGGGCCTGGTCAGCGAAGGCCACCACCTCGCCGAGGGTGGCTCCGTACTTGCGCTCCAACTCGCGGAGCTGCTGGCGCCGGCTCCGGATCTCCGCCAGCCGCTCGGGATCGTCCTCCCAGGTGTCGACCACCGTCCTCAGCTCGGAGACGAGATCCGACAGCTCGGCCATCGCCCCCCGCACCCGAGCCTCCAGGGCCGCCAACGGTGGACGGGCGGCCAGCGCCCCCGAGGCTTCGGCCAGTCGGTCGAGCGCGCTCCCGACCGTCGCCTCGGCCAGCGCCTCCAACGCGGCGGCGGCGGCTTCCCGGTGGGCGGCGGCCTCGGCCAGACGGTCCTCTTCGAGTTCGAGCCGGCTGTCCTCGGCGTCGTCCTCGATCCCGGCCGACTCGATCTCCTCGATCTGGTAGCGGAGGACATCCCGCTCCCGGGCCCGCTGCCCGACTTCGCCGCCCAGCGAGGCCGACTCGTCGGTGAGCGCCCGCAGCCGCGACCGCGCCGCGGTCAGCTCGGAAAGATCGATGCCGCCGTAGTCGTCCAATGCCCGGCGCTGGGCGGCGGTGTGGACCAGCGACCGGTGCTGGTGTTGGCCGTGCAGTTCGACCAGGCCCGACCCGGTGGTGGTCAGGGTGGTGACCGGGGTCATCCGGCCGTTGATCCAGGCCTTGGACCGCCCGCCGGCGACCACCGTCCGGCTGAGGATGATCTCGCCGTCGTCGGGGTCGTCCTCGTCGAACAGCCGGCCGTCGTCGTGGGCTCCGGTACCCGGCCCGAACCGGCCCTCCACCGTGGCGTCCGCCGACCCGGCCCGGACCAGGGTCGGATCGGCCCGGCCCCCCAGTAGGAGGCTGAGGGCTTCGATGAGGAGGGTCTTGCCGGCCCCGGTCTCCCCGGTGAGCGCGGTCATCCCCGGACGGAAGGTCACGGTGACGTCGTCGATGACGCCGAGGTCCCGGACCCGCAGTTCCTCGAGCATCCTGGGCAAACCGGCTCCTATCGGTCGGCCAGGTGGAACTTGGCCCGGAGGATGGCGTGAAAGTTGTTGGGACCGAAGGTGACCATCCGGGCCGGCCGGTCGCCCTCCCGGTAGTGGACCGCCGACCCCGGCTCGAGGGTGGTCACGGTGGCGCCGTCCACCACCAGGACCGCCGACCGCGGCTCGAGGATGTCCAGCCGCACCCGCTCGGAGGGATCGAGCACCAGCGGGCGATCGAAGAGCATGTGGGGCGATACCGGGGTCAGCACCAGGGCCCGCAACTGGGGAGACAGGATCGGGCCCCGGGCCGAGAGGTTGTAGGCGGTCGAGCCGGTGGCGGTGGCCACCAGCAGACCGTCGCCGGCATAGGTCACGAACGGGCGTCCGTCGATGGCGGCGCCGATCCGCACCGTGTGGCCGGGGACCGTCTTTTCGATGCTGGCCTCGTTGAGCGCGGTCCGCTCCGGGCCGGCCACGCCGCCGGCCCGCTCGACGGCCACGTGGAGGGTCATCCGTTCCTCCACCGTGTGCTTGCCGGCCAGGAACCCCTCGAGGGCGTCTTCGAGGCCGGCCGGCTCCACCTGGGTGAGGAACCCGAGGGTGCCGATGTTCACCCCCAGCACCGGCACCCCGGCGGTGGAGGCCGACTCGACGGCCCGGAGCAGGGTGCCGTCACCCCCCAGGCTGACCAGGAGGTCGGCCCCGTCGACCGACACCGAGCCGTCCGGGCGTTGGGCGGAGATGGCCTGATGACCGCGTTCCTCCAGCCATCGGGTGGCCCGGGCCTCGAGGCCGGCGACCTCGTCGCGATCGGAGCGGGCGTAGAACGCCACCAGGGTCACTTCGGGTCTCCCGGCTGATGGGCCTCGGCAACGGCGGCGTCCAACATGGACTCGATCTCCGCGCCGGAGGGCCGGCTCCCCCCGGGGGGGTGGGCGACGGCGTGGAGGAGGAACTCGATGTTCCCGGCCTGTCCGGTAATTGGCGAAGGCATGGCCCCCATGATGGCTGCTCCGGAGGCGGTGAGCGCGCTTGCCACCTCGCCGAGGGTCCGGCGGTGGATGTCCGGGTCGCGGATGACGCCCTTTCCCCGGGAGGCTTCCACCCGGCCCGCCTCGAACTGGGGTTTGGCCAGCACCACCAGGGTGGCCCCGGCCGCGGCCACCTCACCGGCCAGCGAAGGGATGGTCCGGGCCAGCGAGATGAAGGACAGGTCGGCGGTGACCACGTCGACGGGGACACCGCCGACGGTCGCCAGGGTCACATCCCGGATGTCGTGCTGCTCGAGGTTGGTGACCCGGGCATCGTGTCGGAGCCGATCATGGAGTTGGGCCCGGCCCACATCCACCGCCACCACCGACGCCGCCCCCGATTGCAGCAGGCAGTCGGTGAACCCGCCGGTGGACGCACCGGCGTCCAAGGCCCGGGCACCGGCCACGTCGATGGAGAACCGGTCGAGAGCCGCCCGGAGCTTCTCCCCGCCCCGGCTCACGTAACGCGGCGCGGGGCCGAGGAGTTCGATGGGCTCGGCGGCTGCCACCAGCCGGGCCGGCTTGTCGGCCACCGTCCCCGACACCAGAACCACTCGCTGGTCGATCAGGTTGGCGGCCTGCTGGCGGCTTTCGGCCAGTCCCCGATCCACCAGCGCCCGGTCGAGGCGCCTTCGCCCGACTGGGCTCAGGCGGACGCCCCGCCCCCGGCCGACTTGCTGGCCGAGGCCTTCTTGGCCGCGGCCTTCTTGGCCGGGGCCTTCTTCGCGGCTGCCTTCTTCGCGGCGGCCTTCTTGGCCGGGGCCTTCTTCGCCGGGCCGGATGCCGGCTTCGGCGAGCGGGCCAACAAGGAAGCGACCTGCTTGGCCAGATCCTCGATGTTGCTGATCCCCAGGGAGTGGAGCTGGTTGCCGACTTCGTCGCGCACCACCGAGAGCAACGACTCGCTGCTCTTGCGGCTGCGGTCGATCAATTCCTCGACCTTGGCCTGGGCTTCCTTCCGCTGTACCTCGCCACTCTTGACGAGCTCTTGGACAAGCTCCTCGGCTCGGGATCGGGTCATCTGGGTAAACGCGATGCCCGCATCGAGGTACCGTTGGTATGCGTCTCGTTTGCTCATGACGGTATTGTACATAGAGTGCTAGCTAGTAGCAAGCACTCCTGCTCACGAGTACTTTTCACCCCGATTCGCTGTCAAGTCAGGGCGGCGTCGACCAGGTCGATGAAGTCGGATGTCCTCACCGAGACGGCGACGTCCCCGACGGGGGTCTCGGGCCGGGTGACACCGGAATCGACCAGGGCGAAGGGGATGCCCAGCCGTTCGGCCAGCCGTCCATCGGTGGCCGGCTGGTCGCCCACCGCCAGCGCCGGACGGCCCCCGACCCCGATCCCGAACTTGTCCCGGATGAGGTCAGCCATCGGACGGTGGGGCTTCCCGGCTATCTCCGGGGTGATCCCCGAGGCCACCGCCACCGCGGCCAGCAGGGCCCCGGATCCGGGGACCAGGCCTTCGGGTGTCGGATGGGTCGGGTCTTCGTTGGTGCCGATCAGTCGCCCGCTGTCCCGGGCCGCCGCCGCCACCGCCGACAAGCTGTCGAAATCGAACGCGTGGGTCCATCCGACCACCGCGGCGTCGAACGGCCCGGCCCCCCCGACCTTCACCCCTCGGTTCGACAACGATTCGAGCACGCCCCCTTCGGCCAGTACGAAGGCGGTGTCGCCCGGCTGGAGCAGGGAGGCGGTGGCGTCGGCCGAGGTGGCCAGCTGTTGCGGCTCGGCGGTGATCCCGATCCGGGCCAGGCGGTCGAGCAGGGTTTGGGCGGTGAACGCCGAATTGTTGGTGGCGTAGACCACCGTGATCCCGGCGCCGGTGAGCCGGGACACCGCGCCGGCGACATCGCCGATCGGCTCTCCGGTGATCCAGATCACCCCGTCGAGGTCGACGATCCACACCGACCCCGGGACCGTCACCGACGCCAGTACTGATCGGGTGGACCCGATCGAGGTCATCCCGGCGGAGAGTCGGGGGGACCCCCGGTATCCGACAGGATCTTGTCCTTCGCCTTGGTCCGGCGGGTGGAGGTGGCCAACTGGTCTGCCGACTCCAGCGCCCGGGCAATGAGCCCACTCAGCCGGCTGGCCTGGTCACCGGGGGCCGGATTGGAATCGTCGCCGCCGGTTGGTTCGGTGTCGGAGGGAGAGGCCGGCGGGGCGACATCGGCTGACGGCATTGGCCGGACGGTGAGGTCGGCGATCTTCTCCCCGGTGAGCTTGGCCGCCCGCTCCCAGTAGGAGCGGAACATGCCGATGTCGAAGGCGCCGTCCCGGACCTTGGCCTGGTCGAGGAGGCGGGCAGGCGGGTTCTTGAGATCCCGCACCACACCCAGGCAGGCCAGGCCGCGGAGCACGTACCAGGTGGGGTCGATCTCCCACCACCGGAATCCCTGTCGGACCGAGGCCGGGAGGTAGTGATGGTTGTTGTGCCAGCCCTCGCCCCCGGTGACCAGGGCCACGATCAGCGAGTTGCGACTGGTGTCGGGAGTCGCGTACCGGCGCCGGCCGACCAGGTGGGCCATGGAGTTGACCAGGAAGGTCCCGTGCCACAGGAGCACGGTGGAGAGGAAGAAGCCGATCAGGAGTCCGCCCCAGCCGGCGATCAGCAGGCACCCGACGGCCAGGAGCCAGGGGCCGATCCACTGGGTCCGCTCCACCCACCGGAGTTCGGGGAAGGCGGCAAAGTCCTTGATGTTCGAAAGGTCGGTGGCCTTGTACTTGGTGGACAGGATCCACCCGACGTGGCTCCACCAGAACCCGTCGCGGGGCGAGTGCACATCGTCGTCGAGGTCGGTGTAGCGATGGTGGACCCGGTGGTGGCTGGCCCACCACAACGGGCCCTTTTGGATCGCGGTGGTCCCGCCGAACGCCATCAGGAACTGAAAGAACCGGTTCATCTTGAAACTGCGGTGGGAGAAGTAGCGGTGGTATCCGGCGGTGATGCAGAACATCCGCACCACGTAGAGCACGCCGCAGAGGACCCAGTCCTTCCACGTCACGGTGACGAAGAACGCCGCCAACGGGGCGGCATGCACGGCGAGGAACGGGACCGATGAGACCCAGTCGATCCGATCGGCGGCCTTGGCCGCGGGCTCGGGGGTCGGTCCGGTCGTCGGCTCGGTCTGGAGAGAGGTCATGTACTCGGGTGGAGATCCACGTGAGATCCGGCTGAATCGTAGCCGAGTGCCCCGCCCGGAGGCAGGGAATCCGGATGCCGTCCCCGGGCCCGGGCCGGCTCAACCGTCGACATAGAGGTTCCCGTCGGTTCCCAGTTGCACGGAGATGACCCGCAGGTCCTGGCTGGCCGGCCCGGTCTCGACGGCTCCGGTCTGGGCGTTGAATTCGGATCCGTGACAGGGACAGGCGATGACCTTGGCCCCGCGTTGGTAGGCGACCGTGCAACCGGCGTGCGGACAGACGGCGTCGAAGGCGACGAAATGGCCGGAGGTTCCCTGGATGACCAACCCCGGATCTCCGGTGGCCGGATCACTGAAAGTGGCTGAACCCCCGACCGGGACCACCGACGCGGCTCCCAGCTTCTTGCCCCGCGGTAGCGAGGTGGCCGGAGCCGCGGTGGTCGAGGTGGAGGTCGAGGTGGATGTCGGGCTGGGGACGGTGGTTGGCGGCGCGGTGGTCGGAGTCGTGGATCCCGACCCGAAAGCGGTGGCCTTCGGCGATGAGCCGGAGCCGCCGACCAGGCGTCCGATCAGGGCGGTGAGTCCCCCACCCAGGACGACGATGGCGGCCACCAACCCGGCGGCCGCGCCCTTGGACACCAGCTGGCGGCGGGACACCGCGCCCGCCGGGGCCCGGCGCTGGGGAGGGGTCCGGGTGAGGAACCAGGTGTCGAGGGCCGGGGCGCCCCCGGCTCCGGCCAGGAGCAAGGGCGTCCAGGCGAAGAAGAAGACGATGTCGGAACCGGTGAAATACGGCGAGGAGTGGAAGCTGACGGTGAGGAGCAACCCGAGGGAGATGGCCATGCCTCCGGCCGCGGCCTGCCGCGACCACAGTCCGACGAGGGTGCCCAGCCCGACGGCCAACTCCCCGACGGCGATCACCACCCCGACCGCGGTGGAGATGTGCAGCAATCCGGCCAACAGCCCGTGAATCGGGCTGGTGCGCATGGCTCCGGCCAGCTGGGCGTGGATGGAGATCGGACCGGATCCGGTGAGGAAGGCCGGGTTGGCCAGCTTCTGGAGGCCGGCGTAGGTGAAGGTGACGCCCAGGAATAGACGGAGGGGCAGGAGGGGCCACCCCGGAGCCGTGGGCCAGTCCGTCCAGGCCTTCGTCCCACGGGGTTCGACGGTGTTGACGGGGGCGGGTCGGCGCGTACCGGCCCCGGTCACCGGCGTTCTCGCATCCACGGCAGGCTACCGCCCGGATTCCCCGAATTGGGGTCGCCCGGTTGGTGACCGGAGAGGCCGAGCGCATACCATGTTCCCCATGGAGGAGACCGCGATCGCCACGCCGAGGCTGTCGCCGGCGCCGCGGTCGGCCCCCGATGTGGCCATGCGTCACCTCCTCCGGATACCCGACGAAAATCCGGCCATCCGGGAATCCGATACCCACCGGATCTTCAGTGCGTCCATCTTCCTGTCCGCCCTTCGGTGCTTGTTGAGCTACATCGTGTTGCCGATCGTGTTGCCCGCCATCGGGTTGGCCAGCAGCGTCGGACCCGCCATCGGCATCCCGGTAGGTCTGCTGGCTCTGGTGTTCGACTATCTGGGGATCCGGCGCTTCTGGTTGGCAAACCACCATCAGCGGTGGATGTTCTCCGCCATCTACGCGGCGGTCGGCGGCATGGTCTTGGCGTTGGTGATCATCGACGTCGTCCACGTCTTCAGCTGATCGAACCGTGGACAAGATCTGATGGGAATTGAACAGCTGAAGGACGGCGTCGCCCTCGTCACCGGGGGCAGCAATGGCATCGGGGCGGCCGTCGCCCGTCGCCTGCGGGCCTCCGGGGCCAACGTCGTTCTGGCCGATATCGACGAAGCCGTTGGCAAGGAGGTCGCCGGCGACATGGGTGCCACCTTCGTGAGGTGCGATGTGCGCGAACCGGGCGATCTGACTGCCGCCGTCGGCGCCGCGGTGTCGACCTACGGTCGTCTCGATCTCGTCCACTTGAATGCCGGAGTGACCACGGGTTGCGGCGTCGGTGACGACTTCGACGTTGAGTTGTATCGCCGGGCCATGGCCATCAATCTCGACGGCGTCGTCTACGGCATCCACGCGGCGCTTCCGGTGCTGATGGCCGGCGGCGGCGGTCAGATCATCGCCACGGCCAGCATGGCCGGGATCGTGGCGCCGCCCCTGGATCCGATCTACGTGGCCAACAAGCACGCAGTGGTCGGCCTGGTGCGCTCACTGGCCGCGGAGTACGAATCCCAGGGCATCGCCATCAACGCCCTCTGCCCCTCGTTCGCCGACACCGACATCATCGAGGGCATCCGTTCGTATCTCGAAGAGACCCACTTCCCGATCCTGGACGTGAACGACGTCGTCGACGCTTTCTTCTCGATCATCGCCGCCGGCCGGACCGGCGAATGCTGGTACGTGGTCCCGGGACGAGAGAGTGAACCGTTCCGGTTCCGCAACGCGCCGGGCCCGCGGTCGGGGTAGTCCTGCTTTCCCTGTATATACCTTGACAGGAATATACGGCTGACGGCATAATCGGTGGATGGCGCCGAACGCAGCCTTCGAGGTACTGGCCGAACCCAGCCGGCGGCAGATCCTCGACCTGCTCCGCGACGGCGAGCGATCGGTGGGTGAGTTGGTTGTCGGTTTGCACGTCAGCCAACCGACGGTGTCCAAGCACCTCCGGGTCCTTCGCGATTCCGGCCTGGTCAATGTGCGGGTCGACGCCCAGCGGCGGCTCTACCGGATCCGACCCGAACCCCTCATCGAGCTCGATGCCTGGCTCGCCACCTACCGCAAACTCTGGGACGACAGCCTCGACCGGCTCGAGCGCCATCTCGGTAGCAAACCATCCTCAAAGAAGGAGCGACCATGACCGACGCCATCCTCGATACCGACGGAACCCGCCCTGTCATCCGGTTCGAACGCCTCCTGCCCGACCAGCCGGAGCGGGTCTGGCGGTCGATCACCGATCGGGACGAGCTCAAGGAATGGTTCCCGACCGACATCATCACCGACGAGTGGAAGGTCGGCGCCACCCTCACGTTCGTGTTCCGTGAGAACCAGGCGCCGTCTTTCACCGGCACCGTGCTCGAGCTGGAAGAACCTCGGCTCCTGGCCTATACCTGGGGGGAGGAGATACTCCGCTTCGTCCTCACTCCCCAACCTGGTGGCGCCACCCGGTTGGTCCTGACTGATGAACTCGACCGGGGTATCGCCGCCCGCAATGCCGCCGGCTGGGAGGACTGCCTCGCCCGGCTCGCTGGCGAGAGCCCAAACGGGTCGTGGAAGCCGCGATTCGATCGGTACGCGCTTGCGTTCGAACCCGCCCTCGGACCCCAGGAAGGTCCGCCTCCGGGGTTCGAGGGCGCCGGCTGACCCTTTCCCTCTCTCATCCTCCGCTGTCGTTGGAACTGACAATTGTTTCATCGAGGCGGTGGTCGGGTACAAGAATTCCCCGAAGGTTGGCGGCGGTTCGGGATGACAACCGTTCCGGCATGTGGACAATTCATGGCCACGTAACAGCTATGTAACTTTCTCATGACATCCACGTGACGAACGCTGCTAGGTTCGATTTCAGTGCTTGAACTCACGACTGCTTCAGCGGGGGCGATCCGAAGTCCGGATCGCCAAGGTCGTTGCTATGACTCCATCGCGCCGGTCCAATTCCGGCCGGCCGGGGCAGGCGGGTTCTTCACCGAAAAGGCTGGCTGAAACATCCACATCAGCGGCCGGCGCCTGGGTACCGGTCACCGAACGAGGAGGGGTTCGTCTATGGGACGTTCGAAGCGAAGGATGACATTGATTGCGGTAGCGACCAGCTTGGGCTTATTGGCCGCCGCCTGCAGCAGCTCGACTCCGTCGAGCACCGCGACGACCACGTCGGGCGGAGCCCTGCCCAACCAGCGCTACGCCGCCAACTCCTCGGGTACGCCGGTCACGGGCGGCACCCTGACCATGCTCGGGACCGGTGACGTCGACTTCATGGACCCCAACGTCAGTTACTACGCCGTCGGCTACCTGGGACTGCGGATGTGGAGCCGGAGCCTGTACACCTATCCGGCGGTTCAGGGGCAGACCACCACGCCGGTCGCTGACCTGGCCACCGCGATGCCAACTATCACCAACGGTGGCTTGACCTACTCGATCACCATCCGAACCGGGGCGATGTGGAACACCAGCCCGCCCCGTCAGGTCACCGCCGCTGACGCCGTGCTCGGGGTGAAGCGGACCTGCAACCCGACCCAGCCGTTCGGAGGCCAACCCGACTTCAGCAACCTGATCGCCGGCTACGCCGCCTTCTGCAACGGGTTCATGAACGTCTCCACCACCGACCCGGCAGCCCAGAAGGCCTACATCAACGCCAACAACATCTCCGGTGTCACCGTCGACGCGAACAACCCGCAGACGATCATCTTCCAGCTGACCCAGCCGACGTCCTACTTCACCAACATCCTGGGCCTCAACGCCTTCAACCCGGCCCCGGTGGAGTTCCTCAACTACCTTCCCGGGAGCAATGATCTCGCCCAGCACACCATCTCTGATGGCCCGTACCAGGTCCAGAGCTACGACCCGGGCAAGACGATCGACTTCGTGCGCAACCCGGTGTGGAAGTCGAGTACCGACCCGATCCGGAAGGCCTACGTCAATCAGATCAACGTGAACGAGACCGGCACTCAGGCGTCCATCCAGCAACAGATCCTCACCAACTCCCCGCAAGCGGACATGGAGTGGGACAGCTACGTGCCCCCCAACGACATCCCCGCCCTCCTCGCCGCCAACGACCCGAGGTTGAGCCTGGAGTCGGAGTTCTCCACCAACCCGTACGTGGTCTTCAATACCCAGTCGCCCAACAATGGCGGCGCCTTGGGCAAGCTGGCCGTGCGGCAGGCGCTGGAATACGGCCTCAACCGCACCAACCTGATCCAGGATGCCGGTGGGCCGCAGGTCTCGCCGCCGCTGACCCAGGTCCTCCCTCCGGGCATCACCGGGGCGGCTCCGAGTTACAGCCAGTACTCGTACGACCCGACCAAGGCGAAGCAGCTGCTGGCCTCCGCGGGATACTCGAGTGGCCTGACCCTCAAGTTCCTCTACCGGCCGGCATCGTCACTCAGCTCGAGCATGTTCCAGACGATCCAAGCTGACCTGGGCAAGATCGGCGTCACGGTGACCGGGGTGGGCGTACCCAACGCCGACTTCTACACCAAGTACCTCGAGAAGCCCACCACCGCCACCACCGGGGTCTGGGATGTCTCCCTGGCCGGATGGTCACCGGACTGGTACGGCAACGCCGCGGCGTCGTTCTTCCCACCCCTGTTCGACGGCCGGGTCCTTCCCCCGACGTCGTCCAACTTCGGGCTGTTCAACGACCCGACCCTCAACCCGATCATCGATGCCGCGCTGAAGGCCCCGACCGAGGCCGCCGCCGGAGTCCTGTGGCACCAGGCCGACATCGAGACCATGAAGGATGCCGCCATCTTCCCGATCACCGCCCCCAACCAGCCGGAGATCCATGGCTCGCAGGTCCATAACGCCATCTACATGGCGGTCTATGAGCAGAGCGACCCGACCAATGTCTGGCTCAGCAAGTAATTAGCGCCACTAGGTCAGCCGTCACCGCCCGACCGCGCTTCTCGGACTAGCTTTCGGGAAGCCGGTCGGGTTGGCACCACAGCTTCAGCCGGCGCATCAGGGAGGAGGGGGATTGGCGTTACTGGAAGTCAGCGATCTCCGTGTCTCCTTTCCAACGCCGGACGGAACTGTGCAGGCGGTTCGCGGACTGTCGTTCGCGGTGGAGGCGGGCAAGACGCTCGGGATCGTCGGCGAGTCGGGCTCGGGCAAGAGCGTCGCCACCCAGACCATCATGGGGCTGACCCGGGGGGCCAGGGTCAGCGGCCAGGCAATGTTCGAGGGCAAGGACCTGCTGGCCATGGACCAGAAGGCGCTTCGCTCGGTGCGGGGCGACGAGGTCGGCATGATCTTTCAGGACCCGTTGTCCAGCCTCCATCCCTTCTACCGGGTGGGCTGGCAGATCGTCGAGATGATCCGGAACAATCACAAGGACATCTCCAAGGCCAAGGCCAAGCAGCGGGCGGTGGAACTTCTCGGCCTGGTGGGCATCCCCCAGCCGGACCGGCGGGTCAACGACTTCCCCCACCAGTTCTCCGGCGGCATGCGCCAGCGGGCGATGATCGCCATGGCCATGTCGCTCAACCCCAAGCTGCTCATCGCCGACGAGCCGACCACCGCCCTGGATGTCACCGTGCAGGCTCAGGTGCTCCAGGTGATGCGCCGGCTCCAGGACGGATTCGGGACGGCCATCATCCTCATCACCCACGACCTCGGAGTGGTGGCCGAGGTCGCCGACGACGTGGTGGTGATGTACGCCGGGTCGGCCATGGAGAAGGCCGACCGCTACGAGATATTCGGAGCCAGTCACCACCCCTACACCGAGGGGCTACTCCAGTCACTCCCCGCCTACGGCGGCGTGCGGGAGCGATTGCATCCCATCCCCGGCCAACCGCCCAGCCTGATCAACCTGCCCGGGGGCTGCCCGTTCCATCCCCGTTGTCCCTACGTGATGGATCGCTGCCGGGTGGAGGAACCACCGCTGTTCGAGGTCGGGGGCAACCCGACCCACACCTCGGCCTGCTGGCTCACCACCGACCTGGTGGAACGCACCGCCCTGCGAAACAAGGTGGTGGGCGAGGAGTTGCCCACCCCGAGCCGGCCATGAGGGCTCGGTCGTGACCGTCGGGGTTCCCAATGAGCCGGGCGCCGCCCCCGATGGCGAAGTGCTGGTCAGGGTCAAGGGTCTGAAGAAGTACTTCCCGGTGCAGTCCACCTCCGCCTTTCGCCGGAGCCACGAACAGGTGCACGCCGTCGACGGCGTCGACCTGGAGGTATTCCGGGGCGAGACGCTCGGCCTGGTCGGCGAGACCGGCTGTGGAAAATCGACGCTGGCTCGCTGCATCGCCCGCCTGTTGGACCTGTCGGATGGCGAGGTCGACTTCGACGGACGGGATATCACCAACCTGTCGGCCCGGCAGATGCGACCGCTGCGCCGGGAGATGCAGATGATCTTCCAGGATCCCTACGGGTCACTCAATCCTCGGCGTCGGGTGGGCTCGATCATCGGCGACCCGTTTGCCCTCCACGGCGTCGCCGACGGCGCCGACAGAAAGAGGCGGGTCCAAGAGGTGATGGAACTGGTGGGGCTGAAGCCGGAGCACTTCAACCGGTTCCCGGCCGAGTTCTCCGGTGGCCAGCGCCAGCGGATCGGGGTGGCCCGGGCCCTGGCTCTCCGGCCCAAACTCATCATCTGCGACGAGCCGGTCTCCGCCCTCGATGTGTCGATCCAGGCCCAGATCATCAACCTGCTGGCCGACCTTCAGTCCGAGTTCAACCTCACCTACATCTTCATCGCCCACGACCTGTCGGTGGTCCGCCACGTGAGCGATCGGGTGGCGGTGATGTACCTGGGGAAGATCGTCGAGCTGGCTCCGGTGGAGGACGTCTACCAGGTGCCCCGCCATCCCTATTCGAATGCCCTGCTGTCGGCGGTGCCGATGCCGGATCCCAACCAGAAGGTGGGCAGCCATCAGATCATCCTGAGTGGTGACGTACCTTCGCCGATCAACCCGCCGTCGGGATGCCGGTTCCACCCTCGATGCCCCAAGGCCCAAGCCAAGTGCTCGGTCGACGATCCGCCGCTGGTCCCGGTCCTGGGCGACCCGCCCGGGCACGTCACCGCCTGCCACTTCCCGGTCGAGACGGGAGAGGTGATGGAGTCCCGCCCGGGGGTCATTGCCCCAGAGGGAGCCGATGCCCCATGACGGAGAGGACCGGGTCGTGTCGCTGAGCCCCAATACCCCCGTCGCCATCGAGAATGCCGAGGTCGCCGCCGGCACTCCCCCACCGGAGGGTGCCGCCGCCAGCATCATCGAGGGGCGCAGTCCCTGGCGGTTGGCCTATGAGCGTCTCCGACGGGACCGGGCGTCGCTGATCGCCCTCGGGGTGGTGGTGGTCATCATCCTGGTGGCGATCTTCGCGCCGGTGATCGCCGCCCTCACCGGACACGGGGTCTACGAGCAGTTCCGGAGCACCGGGCTGACCCCGGACGGGCTGCCGGTGGGGCCCAACAGCCAGTTCCTTCTGGGCACTGACGACCAGGGCCGGGACATCCTGGTCCGCATCGCCTACGGCGCCCGGATCTCGCTCATCGTCGGGGTGGTCGCCACCGGGGCGGAAGTCGTCCTCGGTACCGTGCTCGGGCTGGCGGCCGGCTATTTCGGCAAGATCGTCGACACCATCATCGCCCGGATCATCGACATCGTCCTGTCGATCCCGTTCCTGTTGTTCGCCATCTCCCTGGTGTCGATCAGCCACCCGAGCCTGACCATCGTGATCGTGGTCATCGCGGTGTTCGGATGGGCCGCGGTCGCCCGGGTGGTGCGGGGCCAGGTGCTGTCGCTGCGGGAGAAGGAGTACATCGAGGCCGCCCGGGCGCTGGGGGCCGGCCCCTGGCGGATCATGTTCATCGACATCCTGCCCAATATCGTGGCCCCGATCATCGTCTACGCCACCCTGCTGATCCCGGTGACCATCGTGATCGAGGCCTCGCTGTCCTTCCTGGGCGTCGGGGTGCCCCCTCCGACTGCCGACTGGGGGACGATGATCTCCGGGGCCCAGCAGATCTACCAGCAGGCCTGGTGGTACCTGCTCTTCCCCAGCCTCGCCCTGCTGATCACCACGGTGGCGTTCAACATCTTCGGTGACGGGCTGCGCGACGCCCTCGATCCCCGAGCCGAACAACTCTACGAGTAGGAGCAGTCGTGATCCGATTCCTCATCCGACGGGTGCTGCTCGGAGCCTTCGTGATGTTCATCGTCACCATCGTGGTCTTCCTCATCTTCTTCGTGGGCCCCGGGCGCGCCGACGTGGCCCGCACCCTGGCCGGGCGGGAGGCGACCCCGGCGACGGTTGCCCTGGTCTCCCACCGGCTGTTGCTCGACCGGCCGCTGACCACCCAGTACTGGCACTTCCTCGACGGCCTGCTCCACGGCAACCTCGGCTACTCCTACTACCACGGACAGGCGGTCACCACCATCCTCAAGGAGGCGTTCCCGATCACCCTGTCGCTCGCCCTCGGCGCCGCCGTCCTCTGGCTGGTCATCGGGGTCCTCTCCGGGGTGCTCTCGGCGGTCCGCAGCCGGTCCATCTGGGATCGGATCGTCACCGTGCTGGCCCTGTTCTTCTACTCGATGCCCTCGTTCGTCCTCGGCCTGCTGCTGCTCTACGTCTTCTATTACCAGTTCGCCCTGCACGGGATTCATCTGTTCCCGGGTGCCGGGTACACCTACCTGACCGCCGACCCGCTGAAATGGTTCGAAGGCCTGGTGCTGCCGTGGATCACCCTGGCGCTGGTGTCGGCGGCCGCCTATACCCGCCTCACCCGCGGTTCGATGCTCGACGTGCTCAACGAGGACTATGTCCGCACCGCCCGCTCCAAGGGACTGTCCGAGACCCGGGTGATCTACCGGCACGCACTCCGCTCCGCCCTCACCCCGGTGATCAGCCAGTTCGGCATCGACCTGGGCGTGCTGGCCGGCGGCGCGGTGATCACCGAGACGGTCTTCGGAATGCCCGGACTCGGCTACACCGCCGTCCACGCCATCCAGGACCAGGATCTCCCGGTGATCATCGGCGTGGTGCTGGTCGCCTCGGCTGCGGTGGTGTTGGCCAACATCCTGGTCGACACCTTCTACGCGGTGCTCGACCCGAGAGTCCGCCTGCACTGATCTCACCCCTGACCGGCAGGGTGGGGACCGGCTCGGGGCTAGGCGGGCACCGGTGCGCTCACGTCGGCCAGGAGGTCGACTGAGCGCAGACGGGTCTCGACCGACGATGCCAGGTGAGCCACGATCAGCTCGTCGGCGTCGGCATGCTCGGCGAACTCGTCCAGATAGGCCCGGACCGTCGACGGGGTCCCCACTGCCGAGTACCGCATCATCTGGGCGAGTTGCTGGCCCTGGGGCGACTCGAGGATGGCGTCGGCCTCCTGGTCGGTGTACTCGCGGCGGGGGCCGAGGAGGCGGGCTACCCGCTGGCGCCGCGACACCCGGTACTGCGCCTGGGCCTCCTCCTCGGATTCGGCCACGATGGCGTTGACCCCGGCGATGACGTAGGGCCGCTCGAGCTGCTCCGAGGGTTGGAACTCACGCCGGTAGGCCGCCACCGCGCTCTCCAGGGCTTGGGGTGCGAAATGTGATGCGAACGAGTAGGGCAATCCGAGCGCGGCGGCCAGGGTGGCCCCGAACAGGGACGAGCCGAGGATGTACAGCGGCACGTTGGTGCCCTTTCCCGGGGTGGCATCCACCCCGGGGATACGGCTGTGCCCGGACAGGTATCCCTGGAGCTCCAGCACATCCTGGGGGAACCTGTCCGACTCGCTCCCGTCGTGGCGCATGGCCCGCATGGTGTTCTGATCGGTGCCCGGGGCCCGTCCCAGACCGAGATCGATCCGCCCGGGATGCAGCGTCTCAAGGGTGCCGAACTGCTCGGCGATGACCAGTGGGGAGTGGTTGGGAAGCATGACCCCTCCCGCCCCCAGCCGGATGGTCTGGGTGTGCGCGGCGATGTGGGCAATCAGGACGCTGGTGGCCGAGGAGGCGATCGCCGAATTGTTGTGATGCTCGGCGTACCAGACCCGCCGGTACCCCAGCCGCTCCGCCCGCTGGGCGAGCGCCACACTCCCCTCCAGGCTGTCCCGCGCCGTCTCCCCTTTGCCGATGATGGCCAGATCGAGGATGGACAGCGGAACGGACATAC
>DASZIT010000107.1:0-8166 GCA_035948855.1 Acidimicrobiales bacterium
ACCTCGGTGAGCACGATGTCGGCGAAGAACAGGGCAATGCCGGTGATGACGACCGACAGGGTGACGGCTTCGCCGACGCCGGCCGGCCCTCGCTTGGCCGTCAACCCCTTGTACGACGCCACCACCGCGGCGATGAGACCGAAAATCGCCGCCTTCAGCGTCGACTCGATCATGTCCGCCGGTTGGGCAAACGAGCTGAACGAGTTGAGGAACCCGCCCGCCGAGCCATGCAGCACGGTGATATCGGCCAGGTAACCGCTGAAGATGGCCGAGAAGGAAACCACGAAGTTGAGCAGGACGGCGACGATCACCGTGGCCAGTACCCGCGGGGCGACCAGGCGCTCCAGAGGATCGATGCCCATGACCTCCATGGCGGCGATCTCGTCCCGGATGGTGCGCGCCCCCAGCTCCGAACAGATCGCCGAACCACCGGCTCCGGCCAACAGCAAGGCGGTCACCAGCGGCGAGGCCTCCCGCACGGTGCCGATGGCATCGACGGCCCCGACGAAGGACGACGCCCCGATCTGACCGGCCAGGCCTCCGACTTCGAGCACGACCACCAAGCCGAAGGGGATGGCGATCAGGATGGCCGGAAACACCGACACGGAGGCCAGAAACCAAGCCTGGTCCACGAATTCACGCCACGCGAAGCGCCCCCGTAGGAGTTCTCGGCCGGTGGCCACCACCGCGTCGAAGACCATGGCATAGAGCGCGCCCAACGAGGCCATGGCCTCCCGCCCTCTGGCCAGCGGGCGACGGATCTCCATCCACACTTCCGTCGAACGGTCAGTCGTCATGGGTGATGCCCTCCGGTGGTGGGCTCGTTTTGGCGGCCGCGGTCGGTGGGGGTGAGCTGGAGTGGGTTCAGCATGCTGGCGGCGAACGCCACCAGCCGTTCGGGGGAGTAATTGTCGGGGTCCCGCAGGAGGAGCCTTCCGAGGTGCTCGGCCGCGGCCAGAATCACCTGGGCGAACAGTTCCTGGTCGATCGGTACCGGAGAAGTGCGCCGGTCGACGACTTCACCGATCAGGGAGCGCAGGAGTTCCAGAGCCACCTCTCGTCCGGCTTGGACGTGCTCACGGACCACGAACGGCGTCTCGTCCGGTGGGATCAGGATGAGCCGCCACGGGCCGGGGTTGTCCACGACGGCGTGGGCAAGCCGGTCCAGCCAGGACAACAGAATGCCGATCGGGTCGGCGTCGGTCGGCCGAAGCATGGCCACACTGAGTGTGCTGAAGGCCCGCTCTTCCTCTCGTTGCAGGAGGGCCTGCAACAACGGGCCGAGCCCGGGATACGCCTTGTAGACGACCGGCTTGGCCAGGTCGGCCTCCCGGGCGATGGCCTCCATGGTGGCGGAGGCATAGCCATGCTGGCTGATCAACCGCAGCGCGGCGTCGAGCACCTGCTCACGCCGGACCCCGATCGGCATTCGCTGCTGACGGGTGCGGGGCGCGTCCGTTTCGGGCATCGAATCGGAGAGTAGCAAACTAGCAACGCTTGCGTATATACGGTACCGTAACTACGCTCCCTGCAGGCTCACCACCCAATGATCGAGGAGGGAACGATGGCAGCTCCCAGGACCAGCACGTCGACACCGGCTGATGTCACTCAGCCGCCCGAGACCGTCGAAGCCGGCGAGGACGGCGCCTCTCCCCTCCGTACGCATCGGCGCCTTCGAAGTCGGAGAGGACAGCCCATGGATGACTACGGGCTGTTCGGTCCGGACTCGGTGGCGTGGAGGTTATGGGGCTACCCCACCTCGCTGACGGTCGGATTCCAGCGGTCGGTGGTCGTCGAGGAACTCGACCCGTTCTTGCTCGCATCGGTGGAAGCCACCAACAAGGTCCGAACCCAGGCCCGCGCCCGTTACGACCACACCGTGCGCTACTTCGCCACCGTCGCCTTTGCCGACTCGCGCACCGCGGTGAAGGCCTCCGAGATGCTCACCAAGGTCCACGCCCGCAATGTGGGCATCGAACCATTGTCCGGCAACCGCTACGACGCCAACAATCCGGACTCGCAGTTGTGGATTCTGCTCACCGCCTGGCATTCGGTCCTCTACGCCTACGAGGTGTACGGGCCGGGCAAACTCTCCCCCGATGACGAACGTCGCTACTGGGAAGACTGCGTCACCGCGGCCGAGTTGCAGACCTGCGACCCCGACAAGGTGCCCCGAACCCGAGGAGGGATCCGCGAATACTTCGAAGCCGTCCGTCCCCACCTCGCCGCCTCGGAGGCAACTCAGGCGATGATGGACCACCTGCTCGATGCCGAGGTGATGTTTCCGCCCGTACCCACCATCTTCAAACCGGGCGCATGGATCGTCAACCGCTCCCTTCGAGCCGCGACCATCGCCACCATGCCCCGATGGCAGCGGAAACTGGCCAACCTGCACCAGTCGCGCCTGGTCGACAGCGCGGTTGTCCTACCGATGAAGATCGCCTTCCGGCTGGCAGCCGCCAGCCGGAGTTACCAGCTCCGACTGCTGGGGATGATCTCTCCGGGAACGGTCCCGGTCGTTGAGCCGATGCTTCGGGGAACCGCGCCACGGAGCAAAGAGACGCTGTCACCGGCAGAGGCGTTCATGCGCCACGGCGTCCCGAGACCCCGCGAACTGTACGCGCAGATGCAGCACGGTTTGTAAGTTTGCGCGATCGCAAACAAGAATTTTTGCTTGATCGCAAAGAAGCCGACAGAGTATTGGCAATGGGGAAGCTACACCGAGCCGGCCACCAAGACGCTCGGGAATCGACGGACACGTTCCCGGACAACGACGTCTCGCCTCCGGTCAGCAGAGTCGACTGGATACGTGGGGTCGTCGTCGCGACACTCAGCGCGACACTGATGCTGCTGGCGTCGACTGTCGGCACTCAGGCCGGAGCCACCACCGTGCGCATCCTGCCCGGTCAGAACCTGACCGAGATCGCCGCCGCCCACGGCACCTCGGTGTCGTCACTGGTGGTGGCCAACGGGATCCGCAACCCGAATCTGGTGGTGGCCGGCACCACCCTGGTCATCCCGGGCAACGCCGGGATCGTCTTGACGTCATCCTCGGCGGGCAGCGGCGGCTCCACCGTGTTGGTGAACCTCGGGGACACCCTGAGTGCCATCGCCGCCCGCTATGGGACCTCGGTGGCGGCACTGGCGGCGGCCAACGGGATCAGCAACCCCAATCTGGTGATCGCCGGCAGCCGTCTGGCCATGCCTTCCGCCGCCGGATCAACCATCCCGGCGACCAACGCCTCGTACTCGGTCCCGGTGTCCAGCAGTGCGGCGAGCTCACTTCCCTCCCAACTCCTGGCCCATCCCGACCGCCTGGGTCTGCAGCCGTACTTCCTCCAGTGGGCGTCGACGTTCGGGGTTCCGGCGTCGTTGCTGGAGGCGATGTGCTGGTGGGAGTCAGGGTGGCAGTCCGGCGTGATCTCATCGACCGGGGCCCAGGGGATCGGGCAACTGGAACCGGCCACCGTACGGTTCATGCAGACGCAACTGCACAACTCGAGTCTCAATCCGATGGTCGCCTCGGACAACATCGAGATGTCCGCCGCCTTTCTCAACGACCTCTTGCAACAGACAGGCGGGAATGCCCGTCTGGCCCTGGCCAGTTACTACCAGGGCGCGTCGTCAGTCCGGTTGGTAGGGATGTTCACCTCGACGGTCCAGTACGTGAACGGCATCATCTCCTACGTCGGCGCGTTCTCCTAGCGCCTGGGATACAGGCTCCCGGCCACAGACCGGTGATGTAGCTATGGCGCGGTTCGGGCGAAGCGGGTGTGGACGACGGCGGACGAGCTGATGAACTCCACGCACTCGTAGCCGGCCGTACCTCCGTCGAGGTGGTCGAACAGCCGCTCCCCCTTCCCCAGCAGGATGGGCACGATGGGCAGGTGCATCTCGTCGATCAGCCCGGCCCGGAGGTATTGCTGGATAGTGGCGACGCCACCGCCCAGCCTCACATCGCTGCCCTCTGCCGCCTGCAAGGCCTGCTCGAGGGCAGCCTGGATTCCGTCGATGACGAAGTGGAACGTCGTCCCTCCCTCCATGGTGATGAGCGGTTGCGGATGGTGGGTGAGCACGAAGACCGGATGGTGGAACGGCGGGTTGTCCCCCCACCAACCTTTCCAGTCCTCGCTCCCCCACTGGCCACGGACCGGGCCAAACATGTTCCGGCCCATGATGGTGGCGCCGATGCCGACCTCTCCCTGGGCGGCGAACCGGTCATCGAGGCCTTCCTCACCGTCAGCCTCGCTCCGCATTCGATGGAACGTCCGGGTCGCGAATACCCACTCGTGCAAGGCCTGGCCACCGACGCCGAGGGGTTTGTCGAAGCTCTGGTCGGGGCCGGCGGCGTACCCATCGAGCGACACCGAGAAGTTGTGTACCCGCAGCTTTGGCATGGATGGTCCTCCACGAATTCTGGGTTGGCCGGTCAACCCGTCTTCAACGTAGAGGGCAGACGGCGTTGGGGGCATCGAAGTCATCGGTCGTTTCCAGGCCTAATCGCACATTCTACTTGTGCGTACGCACATATTCGCTGTACATTAGGGATATGGACGCCAATGAGCGGTTGGGGGCACTGGTCGAATTGTTGCAGCGGGACGGACGGGTAGAGGTGGCCAACGTGGCGGAGGCATTCGGCACCGCAGAGATGACCATCCGCCGCGACCTCGACCGCATCGTGGCGATGGGAATGGCCCGCCGGGTGCGGGGCGGCGCCATCAGCCAGTTGATGCGCGGCGAGGAGTTGCCGTTTGCCATGCGGGCCATCGAACGCACCGAAGCCAAGGTCCGGATCGGCGCGGCGGTGGCCGGAGTGCTGCGCGATGGCGAAGCCGCCTTGCTGGACAGCGGCTCCACGGCAATCAAGGTGGCCCAGGCGCTGGGCGATCGGAGGTTGACGGTCATGCCGATGTCGCTCCACATCGCCCAGGTGCTCTCGGCCAACGATTCGGTACGGATGTTGATGCCGGGTGGCGAGATCCGTCCCGGGGAGCTCGCCATGGTCGGCCCGCTCGCCCTGGCCAGCATCCGCGAGCTCCGGTTCGACACGGTGGTGCTGGGGTGTTGCGGCCTTTCTGACGGCCGGGTCACCGCCCACGATCTCGGCGACGCCGCCGTCAAGCAGGCCATGATCGGATCGTCGGCTCGGGTGATTCTCGCCGCCGACGGCTCCAAGTTTCGACAGACGGCGATGGCCGTGGTCTGTGACGCAGCTTCGGTCGACATGGTGGTCACCGATACTGATGCGCCAGCCGACGACGTGGACGGATTGCGGGCCGCCGGCATCGAAGTCCTGTGTGTCTGAGGTGGCTGTCGCCACCACACCGCCCATCCGGGCCGATGCCGGCCGGGGATCCCGGTCGGCGACCGTGGCGGTGTTCTTCACCCACGGTCTGTTGTTCGCCTCCTGGACCGCCCACATCCCCCTCATCAAAGGCCACCTGCACCTGACCGACGGCGCCCTGGGACTGGCGCTGCTCGGTGCGCCTCTCGGATCGGTGTCCGCCATGCTGGTCTCGGCCCGCCTCCTGCACCGGTTCGGCAGCCAGACCATGGTGCGAGCCTGTCTCCTCGGGTACTGCGCCGCCGGACCCCTGGTCGGCCTGGTCGGCTCCCTTCCCGATCTCTTCGCGGCCCTCTTCGTCTGGGGGGCATTCCAAGGCGCACTCGATGTGTCCATGAATACCCAGGCGGTTGTGGTGGAGCAGGCGCAGGGCCGCCCGCGGATGTCCGGATTCCACGGCGGCTGGAGCATCGGCACCTTCGCCGGCGCCGGCATCGGCGCCCTCGGCGTCGCCGCCGGATTCTCCCTCACCCGCCAACAGCTGGTGCTCGGGTTGCCGGCGTTGATCGTCGCCGGGTGGCTGACCACCAGGATGCTCCCCGACACGGGCCGGCATCCTGACGGCCGAGCCGTCGACCACCAGCTACGCCGCCTGTCGCGGCCGGTGCTCGTCCTCGGGGCCATCGCCTTTGCCTCCATGCTCTGTGAGGGCGCCAGTGCCGACTGGGCCGCGGTCTACCTGCGCGGCCCCCTGCACACCAGCGCGGCGGTCGCCGGGCTCGGCTATGCGGCGTTCTCCTTCACCATGGTCATCGTTCGGCTGTCGGGCAACCGACTGCTGATGCGTTTCCGACCGGGATCGATACTGCCGATACTGGCCGCCATCGCCACGGTTGGATTCGGAGCCGGGCTGCTCGGCAATCGCGGGGTCGCGGGTATCGCCGGGTTCGCCTGCCTGGGCATCGGCCTGGCGCTGATCGTCCCGACGGTCTTCAGTGCCGCCGGTCGCCTGTCGGGCCTCAACCCCGGGACCGCCATCGCCACCGTCTCCGCCTGCGGCTGGCTCGGCTTCGTCTGCGGGCCGCCCCTGATCGGGGAGCTGGCCTCGGCCACGTCGCTCTCCCTCGCCCTCGGGGTACTGCCCCTTCTCACCACCGGGATCGTCGTCGCCACCGCCCTGGCCCCCGCCCTTCGGAACCCGGGAACCGACCCGCGACCATGATCACCCACCTGTTGGTCGACTACGGCGAGGTCATCAGCCAGCCGCAGCCGGCCCGTGTGCTCCCGGACCTTGCCCGACTGAGCGGCCTGCCCACCGCCGAGCTGAGCCGTCGGTACTGGCACCACCGGCCTGACTACGACCGCGGCCAGGCCTCGCTGAACTATTGGTCGACGGTCCTGCGGCGGTCGTTCGCTCCCGACGAGCCGCTTCTCGAGGACCTCGTGGCCACCGATATCGGGGGCTGGCTCCACCTCAACTCCGCCACCCTGCAGATCCTGTTCGACCAGGCCCAATACGGCACCCATCTCGCCTTGTTGTCCAATGCCCCGCATCCCCAGGCGGATGCCATGGACCGCAGCAGCTGGGCCCACCTCTTCGCCCACCGCCTCTACAGCTGTCGCCTCGGGGTCGCCAAACCCGACCCGTCGATCTTCGAACGCGCGCTCGACACCATCGGCGCGGCTCCCGAACAGACCCTCTTCATCGACGACCTGGCGTCGAATACCGAGGCGGCCGCCCAACTCGGGCTTCGTACCCTCACCTTCTCGTCTCCCGCCGCCCTGGCCGCCACCTTGGAGGACCACTGGCCCTCGCCGCAGCTGGACACCACCGGCTGACCTTCGCTCAGTTGTTGAGGATTCCGCCCAGAATCGATCCCCCACTGCCGCTGCGGGAATTCTCGTTCTCGGGAAGGTAGGGCACGATGGCATGCGCCAGCTGCGAGATCGGCATCGTCTGGAGCCAGACCATCCCCGGCCCGGTGAGTGAGGCCAGAAACAGCGAATCCGCGCCGAACAGCATGTTCTTCACGCCCTTCACCATCTTGATCTCGAAGCTCATCCCTGCATCGAAGAGCCCGACGTGGCCAGGGATGACCCGGAGGTTCTCGCCGGGAGCCAGGTGGTACTCGACCAGCTCCCCGGAAAGGGCGATCCAGGTGGTGCCCTGGCCGGTCACCCGCTGGAGGATGAAGCCGCTCCCTCCGAAGATCCCGGCGCCGAGCTTCTGCTGGAACCCGATCGCCAGGTTCACCCCCGAGGTGGCGGCCAGGAAGCCGTGGCGGTGGACCAGGTATTCGCGGTCGGGGGCGATGGCGACAGGCCGGATCTCGCCCGGCAGCTTGGCGGCAAAGGAAACCGTGCCCGGTCCTCCCTCCGCCTGGTACTCGGTGAGGAACAGGCCGCCGCCGGCCACCGTCCGTTTGAGGGCGCCCAGCATGCCCTTGGAGCCGGCCCCGGCGGTCGAGGTCGACAACTGGATGGAGGACGTCATCCAGGAAAGCTCGCCGCCCGGCGAGACGATGGACTGCCCCGGGTTGAGGTCGACCTGGAGGACCGGCATCACCGTGCCGAGCACCCGGTGGGTGATCCCGGAGGCGGCGTCGACCGCGCTCGGGTCGTCAGGGGAAGGCGGGGGCCCGGGCGGCGGTGGCAGATTCGACATGGGAGCTCCTTGGATCGTGTATTGGCCGGCTGTCTGGCCTGGGCGGTCTGCTATTGCAAGATGGGCCAGCGGGTTGCCGTCCGGCGTGCCGTTGACTCGAATCGGATTGGTGCGCCCCACCCGAACGGGCGCAGGTGCACTTGGTTGGTGAAGCTAGTTGCCGGTCGAAGGGATGTCCACACATCTCGCCGAACGGTTGCCGCCTCTACCTGGGTCG
>DASZIT010000108.1:0-15691 GCA_035948855.1 Acidimicrobiales bacterium
CCAGCGGGTCCTGGTTGCCGGCCAGCGCGGTGTCCAGGGGCTCGGCCAGAACGCAAAGGTCGGCGACCGCGCCCACTTCCACCCGGCGCGGGTGGTCCGGGCGGTCGGCCCCACCCAGGAACATTTCCAGGCCCTGGCGGGCGGTGATCGCCTCGGCCGGCCCCAGGACGCAAGCGGTCGCCGTTTGGCGGGTGGCGGCCGCCCGGATGGCCGCCCACGGTCGGGGCGAACCAAACGGGGCGTCGGTGGAGGCCGCCACCGCGACGCCGGCGGCCAGCAGGGAGGCGAGTCGCCACAGGTCTCCCAGATCGGCGGGGTCGACCTCGGCCAGGGACCGGTCGCCCCGGGTCAGGACGAAGCCGGGCTGGGTGACCACGGTGATCCCGAGGTCGCAGAGGGCGGGGAGCAGATCGGCGGCGAGCACCGACCCGTGCTCGATCCGGTCCCCGGGCCGGCTCCCGGCCTCGGCGAGGGCAGCCACGCTCAGCACGGCTTGGACCCGGGTCACGCAGTGAATGGCGATGGATCGTTCGGCGTCGTGGGCGGCGCGGATCCTCGCCGTCAGCTGGCCGAGGGTGGGGAGGGTGGTGTCGTCGAGAAGTACCTTGACCGGGCCGCGGGTGACCAGTGGGCTTGGGGTCGGGCCCGCACCCGGCGGGGCCATGAGGTGGAGCCGTTGCCCGATGATGCCCGACGCACTGAGCTCGGCCAGCGTCTCGAGGTCGGCGGACTGCTGGTCGGGGGTGGCGTCGGTGAACCCGGTGATTCCCTGGGATGCCGCCTGACGGCTGACCCGCCCGAAGTCAGGGGGTTGGCTCGCTATCCGGGTGGCCAGCCAGGCATCCTCCCGCCAGATCCTCCCGGTCGGGAGCCCGTCCACATCTCGTTCGACCCCACTGGGAGCGTCCGCACCGATGCCCATCGCCTCCAGGCCGACCGAGTTGACGATCCACTCCGACCCGCTCCGATGTTGGATCCGAACCGGATGGGATGACAGCAACCGGTCGAGCGACCCGCGATCGAGATCACCGGCCACCGACTGGTGGTACCCGACCGCCCTCACCCACTCGTGTGGCGCCCGGGTGGCGGCCGCCGACACCAGCCGTCGGGCGAGCTGCTCAGTGGAGGTGGTGTCGGGAGGTCCAGCCGGAACCGAGTCGACGGCGGCGGCCAGCGCCCGCAGGTGCAGGTGGTGATCGTGCAATCCGGGGATCACCGCGCCGCCCCGGGCCTCGATGACCTCGCCGGTTCCTCGGGCTTCGAGACCGGGACCCATCTCGACGATGCGGCCGGCATCCAACCGGAGGTCAGTCGGTCCGATCCCGGTGACCTCGCCTCCGCGGATGAGGATGGTCATCAGTCGGAGGCGACGAGCGCGGTCGCCAGTCCCTCATCGCTCGGCACACCCACACGTTAGGGTCGCAGCTGATGGCCGACACAAATGCAGCCATGTTCGATATCGGCACCTTGAACGACCTGTTGCGAGCCGCGCAAGACGGTTTCAGCGAGGTGCTCGGAGCCCTGGCCGAACGACCGCTCCTGGTAGTCGATCTGGACACCCCGGGTCAGCTCGAGACCCTCGATGGGCGGGCCCTGCTTCCCGGCGTCATCGTCGGCGTCAGCCGAAGCGGCGAGATGGATGGACCGCTCGACGGCGTCGACGTGGCTCTGACCGGGGCACCCAACCCGAGCGCGCCGTGGGTATCGGTCGCCGACATCGATGTCGGGCTGGAGGAAGTGGTGTCGAGGGTGAGCGCGTCACCGATGGCATCGGTCATCCTCGCCCAGGTGCTGCGCGCCGGCCGGGCCGGTTCGCTCGACCACGACCTGATGGTCGAGTCCCTGGCCTACTCGACGATGCAGGGTGGATCCGAGTTCCGCCGGTGGTTGGACGGTCGTTCCCCACCTTCGGCTCGCCCCGAACCGGGGAGCACCCTCCTGGTCGACCGCCTCGACGATCGGCTGTCGATCACCCTCAATCGACCTGAGGTCCGGAACGCCTACGACGCGGCCATGCGTGACGAGCTGTGTGAGGCATTGCGGATGGTGAGCGCCGATCCGTCGATCACCCAGGTGGACCTCCGCGGATCGGGGCCAGACTTCTGCAGCGGGGGAGACCTCAACGAGTTCGGAACCGCCACCGACCCGGTGCTCGCCCACGTCATCCGGACCTCACGGAGCGGCGCCCGGCTGCTCGGAGGGGTCAGCCCGCGGGTAACCGCCCATCTGCATGGCGCCTGCATCGGCGCCGGCATCGAACTTCCGGCCGCCGCCGGCCGGGTGATCGCCGAGCCGGACACCCGCCTGCAGTTGCCCGAAGTCGCCATGGGCCTCATCCCCGGGGCGGGCGGTACCGCCACCCTGCCCCGGCGGATCGGGCGGCACCGCACCGCCTGGTTGGCGCTCACCGGACACGCCATCGACGCCCCGACCGCATTGGCCTGGCATCTGATCGACGAGGTCGGCTAGCCGTAGCCACCCCCGGCGATGGTCCGGATCCCGTCGGTGTCCTACGGTGGGCCGATGATCCGTTACTCCGTCGGGGAGGACAGCGTCGCCCGTCTCGTCCTCGACCGACCCGAAGCCAAAAATGCCCTGACCGGGGAGATGCGCGACGAGATCGTCGAGCGGGTTCGGGAGGTCCGGGCCGACCCGTTGGTCAGGGCGCTGCTGATCACCGGGGTCGGCGATTCCTTCTGCGCCGGGATGGACCTCCGGGCATCCACGGTGTCCAACTCCGGGAGTGCCGGGTTCGATCCCCGGACCACCAGCGAGGCGTTGCGCCGGGGCGTGCAGACCTTCATCCGCGAGCTGTGGGAGCTCGACAAGCCGACGGTGGCCGCGGTCAACGGGACCGCAGTCGGCCCCGGCGCCCATTTGGCCCTGGCCTGTGACTTCGTCATGGTGAGCGAGGAGACCCGGTTCATCTGGTCGTTCGCCAAGTGGGGGCTGGTGGTCGACGCCGGCGGCGCCTACCTGTTGCCCCGCCTGGTCGGCCTCCCCCGGGCCAAGGCCATGGTCATGCTCGGGGAGGGCGTCCGCGGGGCCGACGCAGTCACCGAGGGCCTCGCCTACCGTTGCCTTTCGTCGTCCGAGGAGTTGGCGAAAGAGGCGTCCGAACTGGCGGCCAGGTTGGCATCCGGGCCCACCCGATCGCTGGGGCTCTCCAAGCAACTCCTCAACCGCACCTTCGAGAGCGACCTGCCCGGACTGCTCGACCAGGAAGCGCACTTCCAGGCGCTGGCCGCCACCTCCCCGGAGATGGCCGAAGGCATGGCCGCCTTCAAGGATCGACGGACACCGGAGTTCCGCAACCTCCCCTGATCGACGCCGACCATGTGTGCACCGGTGCCGACGGGCTACAGTTGCTGAAAAGCTGGTTCTCACTTCAACATCGGCCGGGCCGGCAGCGTGTTGTGGCGCCGAAGGAGGAAGACAGATGTCGCAAACGGAAGAGACGGCGGTCTATGACCCGATGGGGTTCATGGACCCGGCGGTGAGCGCCGATCCGCAGCCCTTCTACCGGCTGGCTCGGGAGACCGGCGCGGTGGTACCCGGCGCTTTCGGGCCCCAGATCGTGCGGCGGGCGGCGGCTGACTATGCCCTCCAGCACCCCGAGGACTTCTCGTCGGGGATGGGCTCGGTCGACCTCGGTCAGTCGGTGCCGCTGATCCCGCTGCAGGTCGATCCGCCCGAGCACCGGAACTACCGCCGGCTGCTCGACCCGATCTTCGCCCCCCGCCAGATGAACGCGCTGGAGCCGGAGATCGCCCGGTTGGTCAACGAGCGGATCGATTCGTTCATCGAACGCGGCGAGTGCGACTTCGCCTCCGAGCTGGCGGTGCCGCTTCCCTCCTCGGTGTTCCTGGCCCTGGTCGGGCTGCCGTTGTCCCAACTCGATCTGTTCCTCAGCATGAAGGACGGCATCCTGCGACCGGCGGGTGACGACCTGAACCAGATCCAGGCCAACCAGAAGGTGGCGGCGCAACAGATCGAGGCGTACTTCACCGACGCGGTGAACGACCGGAAGAAGAACAAGGGTGACCACGACGACATCCTCACCTTGTTCCTCGGAGCCGAGATCGACGGCCAGCGTCTGACCATGGACGAGATCGTCGGGATCTGCTTCCTGTTCATCCTGGCCGGGCTGGACACCGTGACCGACAGCCTCGAGTGCTTCTTCGCCTACCTGGCCCAGCACCCCGACCAGCGCCAGCGAATCGTGAACGACCCCTCCATCATCCCCTCGGCCGTGGAGGAGCTCCTCCGGTGGGAGACCCCGGTGACGGCGGTGCCCCGCCTGGCCACCAAGGACATCGACCTGGGGGGCTGCCCCATCAAGAAGGGCGACAACATCGGGGTGAGCATCGGCGCGGCCAATACCGACGACGAGGGACTCCCGGATGCCGCCACCGTGGACCTCACCCGCAATCCGAACAAGCACCTGTCCTTCGGGGGTGGCATCCATCGGTGCCTCGGGTCCCATCTGGCCCGCTTGGAACTGCGGATCACCCTGCGGGAATGGCATCAGCGGATCCCCGACTACTCGCTGGCCCCGGACGCCGAGCTGGTCTACATGCCCGGGCTGCGCCAGATCGACGAGCTCCAGCTGGTGTTCCCTTCGTCGCCTTCCGGAAGGTAGGCCGCGGGTGGACCTGCGGTTGACCGACGACCAACAGCTGTTTCGCGAGACCACCAGGAAGTTTCTGGAAACCACCGCGCCCCTGGAAACGGTCCGGAAGCTGGCCGACACCGAACCGGCCGGGTTCGACCGGATGTGGTGGAAGCGAGGGGCCGAGCTGGGTTGGGTCTCGATGCTGGTGGGCGAAGACGACGGGGGAGGGTCCATCTCCGGTCACGGCCTGCTCGATCTGGTCCTGGTGGCCGAGGAGATGGGCCGGCTGGTCTCGCCCGGACCGCTGGTCCCCACCAACGTGGTGGCGGCGGCCATCGCCGGTTCGGGGACGCCGGAACAGCGCCGGCAACTGCTTCCCGACCTGGTCAACGGCGACACGGTCGGCGCCTGGTGCCTCGGGATACCGGTGGCCGGCATCGGCACCGCCGGGGGAAGGGTCGAAGCCGTCGCCGACGGCGACGGGTACGTACTCGACGGATCCACCGGACCGGTGGAGGCGGCCGGCCAGGCCGATCAGCTCCTGGTCACCACCGGCAACCGCGACAGCATCACCCAGGTGTTGGTGGCGGCCGATGCCCCCGGGGTGACCGTGGTCCCTGCCAACGGACTTGATCTGGTCCGGCGCTTTGCCCAGGTGCGGTTCGATCAGGTGGCCGTCGGCCCGGAGGCGGTACTCGGGGTGCCGGGGGGCGCCGCCACCGATGTGGAGCGGCAGCTGCAGATCGCGGTGGTGCTCCAGGTGGCGGAGATGGTCGGAGCGCTGGATCGGGCATTCGAGTTCACCGTCGAGTACGCCTTCGACCGGTACTCCTTCGGCCGGCCGCTGGCGTCGTATCAAGCGCTGAAGCACCGGTTCGCGGACATGAAGACCTGGCTCGAGGCCTCCCAGGCCACCGCCACCGCGGCCGCCCGGGCGGTGGATTCCGAATCGGCGTCGGCCACCGAGTTGGTCAGCGTGGCCAAGGCCTATGTCGGCGAGCGGGGACCGGCGATCCTCCAGGACTGCGTGCAGCTCCACGGGGGCATCGGGGTGACCTGGGACCACGATCTCCACCTGTACCTCCGCCGGGTGGTGACCGACAGCACCCAGCTCGGAACCCCGGCCGACCACCGCGAGCGGGTGGCCGCGGCCATGGGGATGTAAGAGGGGATCATGAGCACCACCGATACTGACGGCATTGCCGAGGCCGGGAACGACGCCGACGAGTCCGTCGAGTCCTTCCGGCTCCGGGCCCGGGCGTGGCTGGCCGACGCCATGCCGCTCCTGCCCCAGGGGATGACCAACCACCAATTGTCCCGGGAGGACGACTCGGGCCAGGAGGCCCGCCGGCTCCAGCGAATCTTGTTCGACGGGGGATTCGCCGGCATCTGCTTCCCGGTGGCCTACGGGGGGAGGGGTCTGTCCCTGGCCCACCAGCAAGCCTTCACCCGGGAGTCGTTGGCGTATCAGATGCCGACGGTCTTCAACGTCCCCACCTTTTCCATCCTGGCCCCGACGTTGCTCGACTTCGCCACCGAGGAGCAGAAACTCCGGCACATCCCGGCCATGCTGCGAGGCGACGAGATGTGGGTGCAGTTCCTCTCCGAGCCCAGCGGCGGTTCGGACCTGGCCGGCCTGGTCACCCGGGCCACCCGGGACGGTGACGTCTTCGTCCTCAACGGATCCAAGATCTGGAGCTCGGGAGCGTTTCGATCCGACTATTCGCTGTGCCTGGCCCGCACCGATTGGCAGGTGCCGAAGCACCGGGGCCTGACCATGTTCATCATGAAGATCCATCAGCCGGGGGTCGAAATCCAGCAGATCAAGATGGTGAACGGGACGGCGGAATTCTGCCAGGAGTTCTTCGACGACGTCCCGCTTCCGGTCGCCGATGTTGTCGGGGAGGTCAACGACGGCTGGACGGTGGCGTCCCGGCTCCTCTACCACGAGCGCAACGCGGTGGGCGGTGGCTCTCCGTTCGTCAGTGGGGTGCCCAACGCTGGCGGTGGACAGGCGGGCCAGCGGAACGACCTGATGGAGTTGGCCCGGGCAACCGGGCAGGCCGAGAATCCCCGGATCCGCCAGCTGGTGGCCGAAGCTCGGGTCCATGACCGGGTGCAGGGTCAGCTGGTCGACCGGGTGACCACCGGCATTCGCACCGGCGCCTTCCCGGCCCCGGCGGGGGCGTTGCCCCGCCTGTTTGCCGCCAGCAACGGCGAGCGCCACATGGACATCGGCCTCGAGATCGCCGGCGCCGGCGCCGGCGCCTGGTTGGAGGGCGAGCCCGAGAACTGGGGAGTGGAGTACCTCCAACGGCAGGGTTTCAGCCTGGGTGGCGGCAGCAGCGAGATGCAGCGCAACATCATCAGCGAGCGGGTGTTGGGGATGCCGAGGGAGTATGCCGCCGACCGCGACAAGCCGTTCGACGAGGTGCGCCACAACTAGGCGCCTCCCGCCAGCTGGCTCCTAGTCGCGGTCGAGCTCGCGGTGCATCCCCAGGGAGACCCACCAGTCGCATCCCTCATCGTCGCCCTCTCCTTCCCGGCGGACGAGGGCGAATCGGCTCATCGTGCGCTGGCCCCCCTCGCGGTCGCGGTAGAGGATGTCGACGGTCAACAACCCGTCGGCCACCGCTTGGCGGATCGGGTCGAAAGACTCGTCGGCCGGGTCACGCATGGCACCCTGCCAGAACGCCACGTCCCCGGGGGCAATCCACAGGGAGCGGGTCTGGGGTCGGAAATCATCGATCGCACCCCAGTCGTCTGCACTCGTCTTCTGGCCGGCGATCGGCAGCCACGACTCGATGACGGCCATGCCGTTCCCGACGTTCCGGACCAGCATGGCGAAGTAGATGACCCCTTCGGAGTACTCGACGGCAGCCCGACCCCCTTTGAGGTTCACCCAGTGCCGGTCGGCGAACATGATCCGCTCGGGCGGGTCTTCCAGACGGGAGGGGGCCAGGCTGGGACGCAGGCCGATCATGAACGACCGCTCGGCGATGCGGGCGGAGCGGTTGGCCGAGCGGACCGACGAGTAGGTGGCCACCGCCAGCACCAGCGTCCCGGCCGCGGTTGCAAATGACGCAACGGTGGCCCAATCAGTCACCTTCGGAGCTTAACCAGGCCCGTACCCGACGGGCCGGAACGTCGGGTCAGGCGGCGACCCCGACCCCCATCAGGCCGCCCAGGTTGCCGCCCATGATCTTGGCGACGTCGGCGTCGGGGACCGAGGTCAGCTCGTCGACGAAACTGAGCGGATCGGCCAGGCCCTCGGGGTGGGGGAAGTCGGAGCCGAACAACACCCGGTCGGCTCCGAGCAGCTCGATGAGTCCGACCGGGTCCTCCTCGTGGAAGGGGTGCACGTAGATGTTGCGCTTGAACACCGCCACCGGATCCTCCTCGAAGGAGCGCGGGGCGGAGGCATAGGCCTGCTCCATCTCGTGCAGCAGGGGCCGCACCCAGTTGCTGCCGTTCTCCACCGGGGCGAACCGGAGCTCCGGGAACCGGGTGCACAGGCCGTGGCCGATGAGCGACGCCATGGTGTCCACGATCGGCCGGCCCATGTGGCCGACGATGGCCTGGAACCCCGACCCGCCCTTGAACGGGGTCATCTCCCGGGTGATCCCCTCCCATTCGTTCATGTACCGCTGGTAGCCGCTGTCGGAGGCATGCATGCCCACCGGGATGCCGGCTTCGACCACCAGCTTCCAGAACGGGTCGAACTCCGGCAGCGCCATGGACCGGGGGCCCATGAATCCCGGCACCGGGGCCGGGCGGATGAGGACGATCTTGGCCCCGTGGTCCAGCACCCACTCGAGCTCCTCGATGCCCTGCTCCACGATGCCCAGGTGGATCACCGGGGTCGGGAAGATCCGGTCCTCGTAATTGAACGTCCAGTGCTCGTGCATCCACTGGTTGAGGGCGTGGACGACGGCGTGGGTGGCGGGCGGGTCGCCGCGGAGGCGCTCCTCCAGGAGGCTGGCCAGGGTCGGCCACATGAGCGCCCGGTCGATGCCCTGCTCGTCCATGAGCTTGAGGCGGGGCTCGGGGGAGCTGAACCCGGGGAGCGCCCGGATGGGCTTCCCCATGATCTCCCGCCGGGATTTCCCCTCCGGGTTGCCCTTGCGGAAGTACTCCTCCTGGGCGCCGGGGGCGGCCACCACCTCGAAGGTCGGGTTCGGGATGTACTCACTGATCATCCCGCCCACCGCGATCTTGGTCCGGCCGTTGAGCTCGACGTAGCGGATGAGCCCTTCGTACTCCGGCGGCAAGAACTTGGTGAACGCGTCGGTGTTCTCGTACATGTGGTTGTCGGCATCGAAAACCGGAAAATCCAAGATCCGTGGAGACATGGCCACCGCCCCTTCTCTCGTCGGCTGCCTCGCCGGGCCCGATCCGATCGGAACCGCCGCGATACAGCGATATCTCCTGGTGTAAGGAGTCCAAAGGCAATCTTACCAGCGAGAAGCGGCCAGCGGAAATGGCATTTGCGGTCGGGATCGGGTCTGCGAGAAGGTGGCTCCGGTGAAACCCCCTCTGTATGCTCGGGCCGATGCGCGTGGTGGTGGACTGGGAGTCGTGCGAGTCGAATGCCCTGTGCATGGCGGCCGCCCCCGAGGTCTTCGAGGTGCGCGACGACGACCTTCTCTATGTGCTCGACGAGGAGCCGGGCGAGGAACTCCGGGCCAAGGTGGAACAGGCGGTGCGCTCGTGCCCGAAGGCGGCGCTGAGCATCATCGAGTAGCCGGGATTCGCCCTCCAGGGCGTTCCGGTGGGTCGCCGGGGACGGGAGTTGAGAGATGAGCATGGCAACGGGGGCGGACCAGGACCCGGCCGAAGGGGGGCTCCCCTACGGGGCCCGGCTGCACCAGATGGCCGAGCCCCGGCGTGAGGAGGTGGCCGTCGTTTTCGTGGCCGAGGACGGCCACGAGCGCTTGGTCACCTGGGGCGAGGTCGATGATCGCTCCACCCAGGTGGCCCGGGTACTGGCCGAGGAGGGACTGGCGGCCGGGGATTCCCTGGCCATCGCCTTGAAGAACTCCCCCGAACACCTCTTCACCTGCTTCGCCGGGTGGAAGGTGGGGGCGACGGTGGTCCCGATGCGCTGGGACCTTCCCGATTGGGAGCTCAACCGCCTGCTCGGGGTGCTCAAACCGGCGGTGGTGGTGGGTCCCGATCAGGCCGACTGGTTCGAGCGCAGCCGATCCCTGCCGACCGATCCGCTGCCGGAGGCGATCGCCCCGCACGGGTGGGGGATGTGCAGCTCCGGATCCACCGGGACGCCGAAGATCATCCTGCAAAAGGACCCCGCCATCTTCCTCCCGGTGATGGCGGTGACCTCGACGGTGGTCGAGGCGTTCGGACCGCTGCCCCAGCCGCAACTGGTGCTGGTACCGGCCCCGCTCTACCACGCCAACGGATTCACCGCCGTCCGGAACCTGATGTCGGGTGACCCCATCGTGCTGATGGAGCGGTTCAACGCCGCCCTCATCCTGGATCTCATCGAACGCCACCGGATCACCGGCTTCATCGCCGCCACCCCGATGCTCCAGCGACTGGCCCAGTTGCCCGACATCGGGAAGCGGGATCTCTCCAGCCTCACCTGGGTCCAGCAGGGGGCGGCTTCGCTCCCCATCTGGCTGGGCCACTTCTGGATCGACCTGGTCGGGCCGGAGAACTTCTACCTCTCCTACGGGTCCTCGGAGAATGCCGGCCTGGTGACCTGCCGGGGCGACCAGTGGCTCGACCACCCCGGCACCCTGGGCCGGGGGTTCACCGACACCGAGGTGCGCATTATCGGTCTGGAGGGCCAGATCCTGCCTCCCGGCGAGATCGGGGGGATCTACCTCCGGCGTCCCGATGGGCCGGCAGCCATGTACGTGGGCGACAACGTGGCGCCCATGGAGTCCACCACCGACGGGTTCGTCACGGTGGGGGACATGGGCTGGCTCGACGACGACGGCTATCTGTTCATGGCCGACCGGCGGGTGGACATGATCGTCACCGGCGGCGCCAACGTCTTCCCCGCCGAAGTCGAGGCGGCGCTGAGCGAGCACCCGGGGGTGGCCGACGTGGTGGTGGTCGGCTTGCGGGATCCGGAGTGGGGACGCCGGGTCCACGCCATCGTCCAGGCCAGCGACCCCGCCGTCGACGCCGACCAGGTCATCGAGTTCGCCCGGAACCGGCTGGCCCCCTACAAGGTGCCCAAGACGGTGGAGTTCGTCGACGCCATCCCGCGTTCGGAGGCGATGAAGTTCAACCGGGCCCAGTTGACCGCCGAGCGCGACGACGCGGCCGCGGAAGAGGGCCGGTGACCGGACCCAGCCAAGTGGGTCGGGCGAAGCGGACTGAGCTATACCGTGGCCAGGCGGGGTCGCCACCGGTGCAGCCGGTGCGAGCAGAACAGGAGAGCCGGAAATGACCGAATACAAGTACGTCACCTACGAGGAGTTGGAGGGCGGCGAGATCGTCCGGATCCTCCTCAACCGTCCCGAGACCCGCAACGCCCAGAACCGGGGGCTGTTGGTCGACCTCGACGACGCCATGGGCCGGGCCGAAGAGGACGACAGGGTCCGGGTGATCATCCTCGGCGGGGTCGGGCCGCTGTTCTCCTCCGGCCATGACATGGGGTCCAAGGAGGCGAGGGCCGAGCGGATGCCGGGGCCGGACCAGCACCGCACTGCCACCATCAACGGCGCCACCCGCCAGGGTGCCGAGGCCCGCATGCTCCAGGAGTGGCACTACTACTTCCAGAACACCCTGCGCTGGCGGAACCTCCGCAAGATCACCGTGGCCCAGGTGAACGGGACCGTCTACTCGGCCGGGCTGATGCTGATGTGGGCCTGCGACCTGATCGTGGCCGCCGACGACGTGCTCTTCGCCGACGTGGTGGGCACTCGGCTGGGGATGTGCGGGATGGAGTACTTCGGACACCCGTGGGAGTTCGGGCCGCGGCGGACCAAGGAGATGATGCTCACCGGCGATGCCATCGACGTCCAGGAGGCACACCGGCTGGGCATGGTGTCCAAGATCTTCCCGGAGGCGGAACTGGCCGACCAGACCCTCGCCTACGCCAAGCGCATTGCCCAGGTCCCGACCATGACCGCGTTGATGATCAAGGAGTCGGTCAACCAGACGGTCGACAACATGGGCTTCTACAACTCGCTGCAGGCTTGCTTCACCCTCCACCAGCTCAACCATTCCCACTGGGCGGAGATCCACGAGAGCAAGTACCCGGTGGCTGAGCCCGCCGACGGGATCCCCAACTGGAAGGACGCCCCCCCGGTCCGGCTGGCGGTGGAAGGCGCGGTGGAGGGGCCAGTCCCGGCCCGGTGAAGCTTCGACCGACCTACCGCCAGGCTGACGCCGGGCGGTACCGGAGCCCGGGGGGAGCCTGGGACATCCCGACCCTCGACCGGGTGCTGTCGTCGCCGCGCCGGGCCGACGGCCCGGCCATCATCGACGGGGACATCGAGCTGGACGCCGCCACCCTCGACCGGCTGGTATCGGCGCTGGCCGGCGGGCTCCGGGACAGGGGCATCCGGCGGGGGGACGTGGTCTGCTGGCAGCTCCCCAACTGGTGGGAGGCCATTGCGCTGTTCCGGGCCTGCTGGCGGTCCGGGGCAGTGGCCGCGCCCATCCACCATCAGGTGGGGGCGACCGAAGTCCGGCGCATGCTCGACACCCTGGCGCCGGTCCTCACCCTGGCGTCGGAGGGGATGCCCCTGGGTGATCTGGTCGGGTGTGCCGGAGTGCGG
Organism: Acidimicrobiales bacterium; assembly: GCA_035948855.1. Lineage (GTDB taxonomy): Bacteria > Actinomycetota > Acidimicrobiia > Acidimicrobiales > RAAP-2 > DASZIT01. Next base: position 12,373 of record DASZIT010000108.1, read on the forward strand.
GGCGGGGACCGCGGCTTCGACCAGTTGTTGCACCGCCGCCCGCTGCCGGTGGGGATCGGGAAAGGGTCCGACGTCGCGGTGGTGCTCTTCACCACCGGGTCCACCGGGCACCCCAAGCCGGTGCTGCACACCAACCGGGGGTTGGCCTACAAAGCCCTGTCCATGACCCGGGCCCACGGCTTGTCGAGCGCCGACGCCGCCCTGATGCCGTCTCCGCTGGCCCACGTGTCCGGATTGTTGAACTCGGTGTTGGTGCCGGGGACGGCGGCGATGCCGGTGGTGCTGATGGAGAAGTGGGACCCCGAGCGGGGGGTGCGGCTGGTGGCCGAGCACCAGGTGTCGTTCATGATCGGACCGCCGACCCAGTTCATGGGGATGATGGATGTGGCCGGATCCCGCGACCAGCTCCGGAGCCTGCGGGTGGTGTCCTGCGGCGGCATGGGGGTGACGCCGGAGTTCATCGACATCGCCCGCCAGGAGTTCGGGGCCACGGTGAAGCGCACCTACGGCTCGACCGAGGCGCCGACGGTGACCACCTGCACCGCCGAGGACGGCGCCGACAAGGCCCGGGACACCGATGGCCACTCGGTCGGCGACGCGGTGGTCCGGATCGTGGCCCCGGGGACCAACCGGAAGCTGGCGACCGGGGAAAAGGGCGAGGTGGTGTTGCGGGGCCCGGAGCTCTTCGTGGGCTACGGCGACGAGGCCCAGACCCGGGCAGCGGTGCGCCAGGGGTGGTTCGCCACCGGGGACCTCGGGACGCTCGACGCCGACGGATGGTTGACCATCGTGGGCCGGGACAAGGACGTGATCATCCGGGCGGGGGAGAACATCGCCTCCGCCGAGGTGGAACGGCTGCTCGAGCTGCACCCCGGCGTCCGCCAGGCGGTGGTGGTCGGCTGTCCCGACCAGCGGGTCGGGGAGCGGGTGGCGGCGTTCATCGTGGGGGACAGCGCCCTCGATGTGGAAGAGTGCCGGCGGTGGTTCGCCGCCCAGGGGGTGGCCCGCTTCAAGACCCCGGAGGTGGTCGTCCACCTCGAGGAGATCCCGCTGCTGGGGATCGGGAAGCCGGACCGGCCGGCCTTGCGGGCCCGCCTGACCGAGACGCAATGACGCACCAACCAGAAGGGATGTGGTGATGCCCGCAGGGATCGTGTCGTGGGGGGTCTACCTCCCGTATTGGCGTCTCGACCGCGGCGCCATCGGCGCGGCGTTCGGCACCGCCCCGGGGAAGGGCACCCGGGCGGTGGCCGCCTACGACGAGGACACCACCACCCTCGGGGTGGAGGCGGCCCGCCGGGCGTTGGACTTCGCCACCGTCCCGACCCCGGCCGACCTCTACTTCTCCACCCCGGCACCCGCCTACCTGGACAAGACCAACGCCACCACCATCCACGCCGCCCTCGGGCTGCCGGCGACTTCCGGGGCCTACGACCTCTGCGGTTCGGTGCGCTCGGGGTGGGCCACCCTCAACCTGTCGGCGCTGAGCGGCGAGCAACGCCCGACGATGGCGGTGATCTCCGATCTGCGCACCGGCCTGGCCGGGGGGGCGGAGGAGAGCCAGGCCGGGGACGGCGCGGTGGCCTTCGTCTTCGCTCCCGAGGGCGGGGTGGCCGAGGTGATCGGGCAGGCGTCGGCCACCGACGAGTTCCTCGAGCGGTGGCGGGTACCCGGCGAGTCGGCGTCCCGGCAGTGGGAGGACCGCTTCGGGGAGGAGGCCTACCTGCCCGCCGGTCGTTCCGCCTTTGACGAGGCGCTCGAAGAGGCGGGGCTGAAGGCCGACGATGTCGACTACCTAGTGGTGGCCGGACTCCACACCCGGGCGGTCGGCTCGCTGCGGAAGGAGCTGAGCGTGACTGCCGAACGGTTGGCCCCCGATCATGGGTCCCGGATCGGAAACCTGGGTGCGGCCCAGGCCGGCCTGGGCCTGGCCGACGTCTTGGAACGGGCGACGCCCGGCCAGGTGGTGGTGGTGGTGGAACTGGCCGACGGGGCCGACGCGGTGGTGCTGCGGACCACCGCGGAGCTCACCCCGGTGCAGGAGTCACGGCGGCAGGCGGGCGCGGTGAGCGTCGCCGACCTGGTCGAGCAGGGCCGCGCCGACCTCGCCTACGCGGTGTTCCTGTCCTGGCGGGGCCAGCTTCGGCGGGAGCCGCCACGCCGGCCGGATCCGGAACGGCCGGATGCGCCGGCCATGCTCCGGAACGAGGGCTGGAAGTTCGGGTTCAATGCCAGCCGGTGCGAAGCCTGCGGCTTCGTCCACCTTCCCCCGACCCGGGTGTGTCTCTCCTGCCGGGCCGTCGACCAGATGGCGCCCCTCCGGCTGGCCGACGCCCGGGGCACCGTCGCCACCTTCACCGTCGACCGGTTGGCCTACAGCCTGTCCCCGCCCATGGTCGGGGCGGTCATCGACTTCGATGGCGGGGGTCGCTACCGCGGCGAGATGGCCGACGTGGACCCCTCGGCGGTGGCCATCGGCACCCGGGTGGAGATGACCTTCCGGCGTCTCTACAGCGCCGAAGGTGTGCATAATTACTTCTGGAAGGCCCGGCCCGTGTCCGACGGCGCCGGAAAGGAAAGAGGCTGACATGGCCAGCAGAGGGATCCGCGACCGGGTGGCGATCGTCGGCATGGGTTGCACGCCGTTCGGCGAGCTGTGGGACAAGAGCGTCGACGACCTGTTGACCGACGCCACCGTGGAGTGCGTCGCTTCGGCCGGGATCGCCCTGGAGGATGTCGACGCCTTCTGGTTGGGCACCATGGGATCCGGGCTCTCGGGCCTCACCCTCACCAAGCCGATGAAGATCGACTACAAGCCGGTGACCCACGTCGAGAACTTCTGTGCCACCGGCTCGGAGGCGTTCCGCAATGCCTGTTACGCGGTGGCCTCCGGCGCCTACGACCTGGCCATGGCCGTCGGGATGGAGAAGCTGAAGGACTCGGGCTACTCCGGGCTCACCGGGATCCGGCAGGTCGGTGACGGAACCCTGGCCGGGCTCAGCTCGCCGGCGGTGTTCTCGTTGCTGTTCCCCGCCTATGCCCACAAGTACGGGGTCGATCCCGATGAGCTGAAGGCGGTCATCACCCGGATCGCCTGGAAGAACCACCGCAACGGGGCGGTCAACCCGCGGGCCCAGTTCCAGAAGGAAGTCTCCCTGGAGAAGATCGCCGCCTCGCCACTGGTGGCGGGCCAGCTCGGGGTCTTCGACTGCAGCGGGGTCAGCGACGGTGCCGCCGCGGTGGTGGTGTGCCGGACCGAGGACGCCCACCGCTACACCGACTCGCCCCTCTACGTGAAGGGGCTCAGCTTCGTGGCCGG
>DASZIT010000109.1:0-14311 GCA_035948855.1 Acidimicrobiales bacterium
CGGGGATCCCCATCGAGTTGGCCAGCCGGACATGGTTGGCCATGTGCCGGTACTCGCCGTGCACCGGGATGAAGAACTCCGGTTTGGTCACCGACATGAGGGTGGACAGTTCCCCTTGCCGGGCGTGCCCGCTCACGTGCACGGTGTCGACCCCCGAATGGATCACCTCCACCCCGCGGCGGTAGAGGCTGTCGATGACCCGCCCCACCGACCACTCGTTGCCGGGGATCGGGTGGGCGCTGATCACCACCACATCGTCCTCCCGGAGTTTGAAGAAGCGGTTCTCCCCCACCGCCAACCGTGAGAGGGCCGACATCGGCTCACCCTGGGAGCCGGTGGAGATCACGCACACCTGGCCGGGGGGCAGCCCGTCCACCTGCTCGATGTCGACCATGGCCCGGTCGGGGATGGTCAGCAGGCCGAGCTGCCGGGCCAGGGCGACGTTCTTCTGCATCGACCGGCCGAGGGTGGCCACCTTCCGGCCGCCGGCGATGGCGGCGTCGGCCACCTGCTGGACCCGGTGGATGTGGCTGGCGAAGCAGGTGACCACGAACCGCCGGTCGGGGCGCTCGAGGAACACCCGGCGCAGGGTGGCCCCCACCGTCGACTCCGACGGGGTGAAGCCCGGCTCCTCGGCGTTGGTCGAGTCACTGAGCAGGAGGCGGATGCCGGGGTCGGAGGCCAGCGCCCCCATCCGGGCCAGGTCCGTCCGGCGGCTGTCAACCGGATGGAGGTCGAGCTTGAAGTCACCCGAGTGGAGGATGATCCCCTGCGGGGTGTGGAAGGCGGTGGCGAACGCCTGGGGCACCGAGTGGGTGACCGGGATGAACTCGACGTCGCAGGGGCCGATGCGGCGGCGCTCGCCGTCCCGGACCGGGATCCACTTCACCTGGCTGGCCAGGCCGGCCTCGTCCACCCGGTTGCGGGCCAGCCCGAGGGTGAGCTCGGAGCCGTAGACGTCCACCGGGAAATCCCGGAGCAGGAAGGCCAGCCCGCCGGTGTGGTCCTCGTGCCCGTGGGTGAGGATGACGGCATCGACCCGGTCGGCGTTCTCCCGCAGATAGGTGAAGTCGGGGAGGACCAGGTCGACCCCGGGCATGTCCGGGTCGGGGAACATGATGCCGACGTCGAGGATGAGGATGCGCCCGTCGACCTCGATGCAGGCGCAGTTCCGGCCGATCTCCCCGAGGCCCCCGAGGAAGACGATGCGAACCGGGGAACCGCCCTTCGATCCGCGGGCGCCACCACCGGACGACTCGGGTTGCCGTTGGCCCTTCTTGTGACCGGACCCCTTCGCCTCGTGGCCGGATCCCTTGGCCGGCTGGCCGGATCCTTTGGCCTCGTGGCCGGATCCCTGCCGTTTGGCCGGGGCCGCCCCCTTGTTCCCCTGCTTCTTGGCCCCGCCGGCCCGGGCCGGATCAGCCAACCGACTGGCGATTCGATGAATGCTGGTGCAGCCGTTCGATGACCCCTCGGGCCTGGTCGACCAGTGACTCCGGCGCCTCGGCGTTGGGAAGCCGGCACTGGCCGGCCGGGAGTCCTTGGGCCCGGCAGGCGGCCTTGGCCGGCATCGGATTCGGGTACAGGTCGGAGCTCTCGAAGTCGTACGACTCGGCCAGCCGATGGTTGGCCACCCGGGCTCCGTCGAGGTCGCCGGCCCGGAAGGCGCCGACCATCTCGGCCATCGTCCCCCCCGCCCAGTGGGCAGCCACGCTGACGATCCCCACCCCGCCGACGGCCAGGAACGGGAGGGTGAGGGCGTCGTCGCCGCAATAGACCTCGAAGGTCTCGGGGGTCTCGGCCACCACCCGGGCGGCGCCGGCCGGGTCGTGGGTCGAATCCTTCACGCCCATGATGTTGGGCACCTCGGTGGCCAACTCGATCAGCAGGTCGGTGCCGATCCGGCGTCCGGTGCGGATCGGGATGTCGTAGAGCACCACCGGGAGGTCGGTGGCCGCCGCCACCGTCCGGAAGTGGGCGGACAGCCCGGCCGCCGAGGGACGGTTGTAGTACGGGGTCACCACCAGCACACCGTCCACCCCGCTGCCGGCCACCGACTGGGTGAAGCTCACCGCGTGGGCGGTGTCGTTGCTGCCGGTGGAGGCGATGATCGGGACGTTCACCGCGTCGGCCACCGCCCGGAACAGGTCGAGGGCCTCGCCGTCGGTCAGCACCGGTCCCTCGCCGGTGGTGCCGGCCAGGACCAGGCCATCGGACCCGGTGCTCACCAGGTGGTCGGCCAGGGCCACCGCGCCGTCGACGTCCAGGGCCCCGTCGCTATGGAAGGGCGTGACCATGGCGGTCACCACCGAACCGAATCGCCCCATCTTGGTCAGCCCCTCATCAGGTGTGTCTCGGAGTTGACACCACGATGAGGCAGGCTACCAGCAGGGACGGGCGGCTCCGGCCCTGCTGGGAGTCGACCGCGCGGCTACGACGCCGGGGTCGGGACGGCGGCGAAGGAGTCGTACTCCTCGCCGGTGTCCTCCCACGACTCGAACTCGATGACGCCCAGCTCGGTGAACTTGGTCCGGAGCCAGCCGTCGGCGGCGTCCAGCAGCCCGAGCTTTCGACAGTTGGGGACGATCTTGGAGAACAGCAGGGCCTGGAACTGTGCCCGCTCCGGGGCCTGCTGCACCAGCGGCACGATGGCCTTGGGGTCGATGCCCATCCGGTCCCACACCTCCTGTTGCAGGAAGCGGTCCCGCATCCGCACCGCCGCCTCGAAGGCGAACTCCTGGCGCTCCCGGAGCTCGTGGGCGTTGAGACCCTGGTAGTACTCCTGGAGGCTGAGCACGCCGAAGGCCACGTGACGGGCCTCGTCGGCCATCACGTAACGCAGCAGCTGCTTGAGCAGCGGATCCTGGGTCAGCTGGGCCATGAACCCGAAGGCGGCCAAGGCCAATCCTTCGACCATGATCTGCATGCCCAGGTAGGTCATGTCCCACCGGGAGTCGGCGATGATGTCGTCGAGCAGCATCCGGAGGTGGGCGTTGATCGGATAGTGGCCCGAGCACTTCTCGTCGAGGTACTTGGCGAAGACCTCGACGTGGCGGGCCTCGTCCATCACCTGGGTGGCGGCGTAGTACTTGGCGTCGATCCAGGGAACCGACTCCACGATCTTGGCCGTGCACACCAGGGCGCCCTGCTCACCGTGGAGGAACTGGGAGAGTGTCCAGTTCTGGCTCTCCACCCCGAACTGGATCCATTCCTTTTCCGACCACTTCTCCGCGGGAGTTCCGGTGAGGTCGACCCCGGCGGTGAAGCCACCGGAGGCGATGGCGTTCTCCTCGACCAGCTTCTCCTGGTCCACCTCGATCTCCCAGGGCAGGTCGGTCTCCCCGTTCCACTGGGCCTTCTTGGCCTTCTCGTAGAGCTTGTTGAGCTTGGGCCGCGATCCCTTCTCGTAGTCCCAGGTGAAGATGGTGTCGTAGTCGGAGTGCACCGCGTGCTTGCCGTCGGCGTCCTCGGTCCCGACCACGGACAGGATCGCCTCGAAGTCGTCGATCTCCTCTCGGCCGATGATGTCCTCGGTATTGCTCATGTCAATGCTCATCGCACGTCCCCCTTGGAAGGTGTGGTGGTGGTTGGGTAGGTGTGTTGGTGGTCGGACGGATGGAACCGATCGGCCTGCATGGCCCGGTCGGCGGCAATCGGGGCGAGATCTACGGGTTGTGACCGGTCGGGTGAGCGCAGGGCGGTGATCCCCGGCAGCACGAACGTCTCGATCAGGTGACGGGCCCGGGCAGGGTCGGTGAGATCCATCTGGCTCGAAGGGGCGATGCAGTAGGAGAGCACGATCCGGGTGGCCCACTCCGCCACCCGGGCGGCCTCCTCGGGATCCATCCATCGGATCAGGAACGGCGAGATGAAGCGGGCGGCGGTGCCCAGCAGCCGGTTGGACTCGTCGAAGGCCAGATGGCCGAGGACCACGTCGGGCTCGTGGGCGACCATGTAGGTGAGGGCCGGGTGGCGGGTGATCCGGGTCACCGCCTCGACGATGCCGATGACCAGCACATCGGAGAGATCCTCGGCGGCGCCCATCCGGGCCCCCAGGGCGGAGAACAACCGGGCCATCTCCGTCTCGGCCACCGCGCCCAGCAGTTCGTCCTTGCCCCCGGGGAAGACCCGATAGACGGTGGCCCGGGAGACGCCGGCCCCCTGGGCCACGTCGTCGACGGTGGTCTTGGCCGTCCCCTGCCGGGCGATGCACTCGAGGGCGGCATCCACCAGGCGGGTCCGGTGGGAGGAGACCCGGTCCGCGGCGTCAGGAACCCCCGACGCCCCCTCGGAATCCGTCCGCACGACTTGGAGCCGCACCCCCTGTGCTGTCACGTTTGGAACAGTAGGTCGATATTTGTCTCATTGTCAAGGACCGTCGCCCCGGCTCCCGGGCTCGGGCCCGACCACCACCCCGGCCAGCAGCTCGCCCCGCACCAGCTCCGAGACCTGGGCGGGGTCCTCCAGGTCCCACCGGCCGGGCGAGGCCATATAGGACAGCACCATCCGGGCCAGGAAGTCGGCGGCCTCGTCGGGGTCTACCCCGGCGGCCAGACCGTGCTGGTGGAGGTAGGGGATCAGGAAGTCGGCAATCGCGCTCCGGATCCGGATGCTCTCCAGGGTGAGGGTCGGGAGCAGGGTCTCCGGCTCCGTCTGCATCACCCGCTGGAGAACCTCATGCTCCTGGATCGACCGGTGGGCGAAACGGATGCCCCGCTCCATCACCGCCTCCAGGCTCTCCGCCCCCTGGACCTCCTCGTAGAGCCGGCGGAAGAAGACCAGGAGCTGCCATACCACCACGTCGTGGATCAACTCGTCGCGGCCGCCGGGGAAGTAGCGGTAGACGGTGGCCCGGGACACCGCCGCCTCCCGGGCGGCGTCCTCCACCGTGGTCTTGGCCAGACCCCAGCGGCCGACGCAGGCGTAGGTGGCCTCGATGATGCGCTGGCGGGTGTCCTCGGTCATCGACCGGGTCAGAACCCGAGCAGCGGCTCGAGCCCGATGGTCAGGCCGGGTCGGGAGGCCACCGCCTTGATGGCCAGGGCCACTCCGGCCATGAACGAGGTCCGCTCGTAGGAGTCGTGCCGGATGGTCAGGCTCTGTCCGACCGACCCGAACAGGACCTCCTGATGGGCGACCAGACCGGCGAGCCGCACCGAGTGCATCCGCACTCCCCCGGGGCCGGATCCTCCGCGGGCGGCCTCGACCATCACCGTGGTGGTGGCATCGGCAGGATACGGGTCGGTTCCCGCCTCCGCCCGGGCCGCCGCCATCCGCGCCGCAGTCTGGAGGGAGGTCCCCGACGGGGCATCGAGCTTGCCCTCGTGATGGAGCTCGATGATCTCGGCGGCATCGAACCAGGGGGCGGCGATCTCCGCGAACCTCATCATCAGGACGGCGCCGATGGCGAAGTTGGCGGCCAGCACGCAGTTGGGGGCGCTCTGGTCGGGCCCGGCGAACAGGTCCCGGAGGGTGGCGAGGTCCCCGTCGTCAAATCCGGTGGTGCCGACCACCGCATGGAGGCCGTGGGCCGCGCACCAGGCCAGCGTGGTCCGGGCCGCCGCCACCCGGGTGAAGTCGACCACCACCTCCGCACCGCCATCGACCAACGCATCGAGCTCGCCGACGATGGCGAGGCCGCCGGCCGCTTGGCCGGCGCATTCGGGGTCGACTGCAGCCACCAGTTCGAGCTCGGGGTCGGCCGCCACCATCCGGCACACCTCTTGGCCCATCTTCCCCCCGGCGCCCACCACTCCGACTCGCATAGGGCAAACCCTACCGTCGGGGACCCCCGTCTCCCGGGGAGGCGACCTCCGATCGGTCGGTTCAGCCGACGCCCAGGGAGTCGGCGTCGAAGTCCGAGGCGTCGAACGGTCCGACCACCGACAGGGTCCGGGGGGCGCCCACCAGTTCGGTGGCGGCGGCGTGGACCTCCTCGAGGGTGACCGCCTCCACCCGGGCCACCACCTCGTCGATGGTCAGCACCTCGCCGTGGAGGAGCAGCCCGGCGCCGATCCTCCCCATCCGGGCCCCGGAGTCCTCGCAGGCCAGAATGGACTCCGCCCGGAGATTGCCCTTGGCCACCGCCAGCTCCCGTTCGGTGATGCCGTCGGCGCCCAGCGATTCGAGCTCCCCGACCACGATCTTCAGTACCTCGGAGACGTGGTCGGGCGAGGTCCCCATCCCGACGCTCAACACCCCGGCGTCGAAATACGTCACCCGATCCGACCACACCGAGTAGGCCAGGCCCCGGCGCTCCCGGATCTCCTGGAACAGCCGACTGGACAGACCGCCACCCAGCACGTGGTTGAGGATGGCCAACGGGTAGCGGCGCGGGTCGAACCGGTCAACCGAGCGCATGCCGAGGACGAGTTGGGTCTGCTCGGTGCCCCGCCGGGTCACCTGCAACGGGATGACGGTGTCGCCCGGTCGGGTCCGTTCCGGGGTGGACCCCCCGGACGGGCCGGTGAACCGGGCCTCGAGGCCATCCACCACCGCGTCGTGCTCGAGATCGCCGGCGATGGCGGCGACCATGTTGCCCGGCCGGTAGTGCACCTCGAAGAACTCCCGGATCTTGGCAGCGGTCATCGCCTCGATCGTCCGGTGGCTGCCCAGGACTTCTCGCCCCAGCGGGTGGTCGGGGAACAGGATGGCGGAGCTCTGCTCGGCGGCCAAGTCGGAGGGCTCGTCGGCGTGCATCAGGATCTCGTCGAGGATCACCGACCGCTCGGCGTCGAGATCGGTATCCCGCAGGGCGGGCTGCCACATGATGTCGGAGAGGATGTCCAGCCCCAGGGGCAGGTGCTCGGCCAACAGCCGGATGTAGAAGGAGGTGTACTCCTTGGCGGTGAAGGCGTTGAAATCGCCGCCGACCTCGTCGACGGCTTCGGCGATGGACGAGGCCGAGCGGTCCTCGGTGCCCTTGAAGAGCAGATGCTCGAGGACGTGGGAGGTACCGGCTCGATCGACGGGTTCGTCGCGCGAGCCGGTGCCTACCCAGAACCCCAGGCACACCGAGCGGGCATCCGCCATCCGCTCGGTGACCAGAGCCATTCCCGAGCCCAGCCGGTCGGTGCGGATCACGAGTTGCCGGCTCCGATCATGCCGGCGCCCTTACCGGCGACGGCGACCGCCCCGGTTGCGCCCGCCGCCCCCGCCGGTGCGCTCGGACGGCTCGACTCCCGCCGGGCCCAGATCGCCGAACTCCTGGACGAGCTCGGCTTGGAACACCTCTTCGAACGACGCCGCACCCGAGGGTGCCGCCGACTCGGTCCGGGGAGCCGAACGAGCCGGTTCGGCATCACGACCCCGGTCGCCGGGATCGGAGTGATCACCACGACTGGGGCGATCGCGATCCCGACCACCGCTTTCGCTTCGACCGCCGCCGTTGCTCTCCGAGCGACCCGACCCCGAGGGTCGATCGTCGGCGGGGGCCTCGCCGGCCAGGGACAGCGAGACCTTACCCTGGGGGTCGATGTCGTCGACGTTCACCTCGACCGGCTGGCCGAGCTCGAGCACGTCCTCGACCCGCTCGACCCGCTTGCCCCGCCCGATCTTGGAGATGTGCAGCAGCCCGTCCCGGCCGGGAAGGATGTTCACGAAGGCCCCGAACTTGGTGATGTTGACCACCTTGCCCGTGTAGGTGGCCCCCACCTCGGCCAGCGGCGGGTCGAGGATGGTGGAGATCCGTCGACGGGCTTCCTCGACGGCGTTCCCATCCTTGGCCCCGATGGTGACGGTGCCGACCATGCCATCGTCGTCGACGGCGATGTCGGCGCCGGTCTCCTGCTGGAGGGCGTTGATGACCTTGCCCTTGGGCCCGATGACCTCGCCGATCTTGTCCATCGGGATCTCGAAGGAGACGATCTTCGGCGCCGAGGCGGCCACCTCGCTCCGAGGTTCGGCGATGGCACCGGCCATCACCTCGAGGATGGTCAGCCGGGCTTCCTTGGCCTGGAGGAGGGCTTTGGCCAGCACGTCGGCCGGGAGGCCGGCGATCTTGGTGTCGAGCTGGAGGGCGGTGACCACGTCCTTGGTCCCGGTCACCTTGAAGTCCATGTCGCCGAAGGCATCTTCGGCACCCAGGATGTCGGTGAGGGTCACGTAGTTCCCGTCGTCGTAAACGAGGCCCATGGCGATGCCCGCCACCGGCGCTCGCAGGGGCACGCCGGCCGCCATCATCGACAGCGTGGAGCCACACACCGAGGCCATGGAGGTCGAGCCGTTGGAGGCCAGCACGTCGGAGACCAGCCGGAAGGTGTACGGGAAGTCCTCTTCGTAGGGAACCACCGGCAGCAACGCCCGCTCAGCCAGGAGCCCGTGGCCGATCTCCCGGCGCTTCGGGCCCCGCATGAAGCCGGTCTCGCCGGTGGAGAACGGCGGGAAGTTGTAATGGTGCATGTACCGCTTGTGGTCGACCGGGGTGATGGTGTCGAGCAACTGGTTCATCCGGGGCATGCCCAGGGTGGTCACGTTGAGCACCTGGGTCTCGCCCCGCTGGAAGAGGGCAGAACCGTGAGCGGTCGGGAACAGGTCGATCTCGGCCGACAGCGGCCGGATCTGCGAAGTGTTCCGACCGTCGATGCGGATGCCCTCGTCGACGATCCGCTTGCGCACCAGCTTCTTGGTCAGACCCCGGACCGCCTCTTTGATCTCCCGCTCCCGGTCGGGGAACTCGGAGGCCAGGTCAGAGACAATCGCCTTGGTGGCCGCATCGAGAGCGCCGTTGCGCTCGGCCTTGGAGGTGAAGGCGTTGGCGGCGGCGACCGAGTCGGTGCCAGTGGCGACCACCCGCTCCCAGACGTCATCGGCGTAGTCGGAAAAGGTGGAGAACTCGAGGGGCACGATGGCGCCCCGGTCGGCCACGTGGGCCGCCACCAGCTTGCGCTGGAGCACGATCGACTCACGGATCCAGGTCTTGGACGCCTCGAGCCCGTCGGCCAGCACCTCTTCGGTGACCTGCGGGGCACCTTCGTCGTAGTACTGGAACGACCGCTCGGTGCCGCCCGCCTCCACCATCATGATGGCGATGTCGGCGTCGTCGGCGTCGCTGAGGGCCCGGCCGGCGACCACCAGCTCGAAGGTCGACTCATTGCCCTCTTCGAAGGTGGGGTGCGGGATCCATACCCCGTCGGTGGAGTAGGCCACCCGGACGGCGCCGATCGGGCCGTCGAAGGGAATCCCCGACAGCATGAGGGCGGCCGAAGACGCGTTGATGGCCAGGACGTCGTGCGGGTTGATCTGGTCGGCCCCGAAGATGGTCCCGACCACATGGACCTCGTTCCGGAAGCCCTTGGGGAAGGACGGGCGGAGCGGCCGGTCGATCAGGCGGCAGGTGAGGATGGCCTGGTCGGAGGACTTGCCCTCCCGCCGGAAGAACGAGCCGGGGATCTTCCCGGCGGCGTAGGCCCGCTCTTCGATGTCGACGGTCAGCGGGAAGAAGTCGGCGCCCTCGCGGACCGACCGTGAGGCGGTGGCGGTAGCCAGCAACACGGTGTCCCCGATACGGCCGACGACGGCGCCGTCAGCCAGCTGGGCCAACTTTCCCGACTCGAAGGTGAGGGTGCGGTCGGTTCCACTAATAGGTGCGGATACTGAAATGGCGTCTGACATGACGCTCCTTGGTTTGCTCGGGGGCCCCCGAGCCAGTTCCCAGTTGTCGAACACCCCATCTTCTGACGGAATCGGGTACTCGGCAACTGGTGACTGACCTCGAAAGGAGCCCAATCTGTCTGTCTACGGCCGACCACCGATGTGGCCTGCCGGTCCTGCTACCGGCCGACACCGTGTCGACCAGCTGCCAGCGGCAAGGTGCCGATGACAAGAATGTGCATCGCCCGGCCGGAGCCGGGCGAATTGAGAGGTGTAGCGCTTAACGGCGGAGGCCGAGGCGACCGATGATGTCCCGGTAGCGCTCGACGTCGTTGTTGCGGACATAGTCGAGAAGGCGACGGCGCCGACCGATCAGCTTGAGCAGACCTCGGCGAGTGTGGTGATCACCTTTGTGGACCTTGAGGTGGTCAGTCAGGTGGGTGATGCGCTCGCTCAGAATGGCGATCTGCACCTCGGGTGAGCCGGTATCGGTCTCGTGGAGCCGGTACTCGGTGATAGTGGCCTGCTTATCGGGCATGTGTGGGGTTGACCTCTGAGATCTTCGGAATGGTCGACGGACGGGGCCCGTGGACCCAATTACTCTAGCAGTGTCGGCCGGTACCAGGCGCGATTGGCCGGCAGGTACGCGTCGAATCCGGCCCCGAAGGGCCGGATTCATGGGCACGACCATGCAGCCTCTGAGGGTTACTTGTTGGGCTGAGGAGTCATCCGCAGATAGGGCTTCAGCGCCTTGAACCCCTTGGGGAACTTCTCCTTGGCATCCTCGTCGGAAATGGCCGGGGCGATGACCACGTCGTCGCCATCCTTCCAGTTCACCGGCGTCGCCACCGAGTAGTTGGCCGTCAGCTGCAGCGAGTCCAAGACCCGGAGGATCTCATCGACGTTGCGTCCGGTCGAGGCCGGGTAGGTCAGGGTGAGCTTGGTCTTCTTGTCCGGGCCGATGATGAACACCGAGCGCACCGTCAGGGTGTCGTTGGCGTTCGGGTGGATCATGTCGTACAGGTCGGCCACCTTGCGATCCTCGTCCCCGATGAGCGGGAAGTTGAGGGCGGTGCCCTGGGTCTCCTTGATGTCCTCCGCCCACTTGCCGTGAGAGGTCACGTCATCGACGGACACCCCGATGAGCTTGGTGTCACGCTTGTCGAATTCGGGCTTGGCCTTGGCGAAGGCACCCAACTCGGTGGTGCAGATCGGGGTGAAGTCCTTGGGATGCGAGAACAGGATGCCCCAGCTGTCTCCGAGGTACTCATAGAGCCGGATCGTCCCCTCGGTGGTTTCGGCAGTGAAGTCGGGGGCCTCGTCGCCCAGTCGAATGGCCATGGTTGCTACTCCTCATGTGTTCGGTGGACCGGAACTGCGGTCCGGATCGCGACCCTCACGACCCCGTCTTGCGGTCAGGTTAGACGAACGTTCGCCTAATGTCGACCTGATGGGTCAAGTTTAATGGTGGCAGCCGTCCGGTCGACCGGTTGAGCGGATACAGGCAAGATGTTCGCCCATGCCGGATATCGCCGCCTTCGACTTCGACGGAACCCTCACCACCGGTGGCAGCGTATTCGGCTTCCTGTCGGCCGTCACCGATCGCCGGAAGGTGGCCGCCGCCTCCGCCAGCCTGTTGCCCCAACTGGCCCACGCCGCCATCGCCGGGGGCGAGGTGGCCGACCGGGCCAAGGAACGCCTGTTCGAGATGGTGCTGGGCGGAATCGAGACGTCCCGTTTCGACGCGGTGAGCGTCGAGTTCGCCAAAACACACCTCGCCGGTCACCTCCGGGCCGATGTCCATCGACGGCTCCAATGGCATCAGCAGCGAGGGGATCACACCGTCATCGTGTCGGCCTCCCCCGAGGGCTACATCGCGGAAGCCGCCCGGCGGCTGGGCGCCGAGCAGGCGCTGGCCACCCGGCTGGCCACCCAGGGCGGACGGCTCACCGGCCGCTACGACGGCAAGAACTGCCGGGGCGAAGAGAAGCTGCGTCGCCTCCGGGAGTGGACCGCGCAGTTGGACGAGCCATCGGCACGGCTGTGGGTCTACGGGAACAGCCGCGGGGATCTGCGCATGATGCGCGCCGCCGACGTGGGGGTCAATGTCGGGCGGCTGGGCTCGTTCGGCCGGCTCCGGGACTTCCCGGGCCTGGCCGCGACGCGGACCGCCAGGTAGGGCCCTACTCGCCCGACGGCGAGCCCAAGAAGGCGGCATCGCCGAAGGCGAAGACGCTGCCATCGGAGCCGACCAGCCAGTAGCCGTTGCGGTCGGGAGTGGCGGTCATGCCCACGATGGGCTGGAGGAGGGCCTGGTTGGCCACGGACCCGAAGAAGGCGGCATCGCCGAAGGAGAAGATGCCGCCGTCGGAGGCGACCAGGCGGTAGCCGTGCCCGTCGGCCGAGGTGGACATGCCCACCACCGGCTGGTTGAGGGCGATGGCGCCGGTCGACCCAAAGAAGCCGGCATCGCCGAAGGAGAAGATGCCGCCGTCGGACGCCACCAGCCAGTAGCCCCGGCCGTCGGGGGTGGAGGCCATGCCCACCACCGGTTTGTTCAGTCGGAGGGCGCCGGTGGACCCGAAGAAATTGGCATCACCGAAGGAGAAGACTCCCCCGTCACTGGCCACCAACCAGTAGCCCCGGCTGTCCGGGGTCGAGGCCATGCCGACGATGGGTCGGTTGAGGGCGATGGCGCCGGTGGAGCCGAAGAAGCTGGCATTGCCGTAGGAGAAGGTGCCGCCGTCCGAGGCGGCCAGCCAGTAACCACCCCCGTCGGCGGTGGCGGCCATCCCCACCACCGGCTTGTTCAACACGGTGGAGGCGGTGAACCAATTCGACTTCAGCCCCAGGGCGCCGGCGAACTGGTCACCGGTCATGGTCACGTTCTGGCTGGACCCGACCAGGGTCAGCGAGGTCACCCGGCCGCCGAAGTCGCCGAACCCGTTTCGGGCCGTCACGTTGAACGCCTGGAAGGTGCCGAGCTGGGGCCAGTTGGCCTGGATGTCCGATACCGCCACCGATGCCGTCCAGGTGTGGTTGGGGTTACAGGCCCCGGGCACACAGATGGAGTCGCCGGTGTCGGGAACCGCGGGGAAGCCGAGCGAGTTGGCGCCGGGGTTGGTGAAGCCACCGGTGGACGCCGAGTACTGGGTGGCCGCCACCGCCCCGCCGGGGAACTCCATCACCTGTCCCCCGGTCCCGATGGCCGCCAGGTCACCGGCCGCGCTCTCGTTCTTGATCCCCTGGTAGGTCTGGCAGCTGAGGTCGCAGGTATCGGTGTAGCCGAAGTAAGAACCGAGACCGGCCATCGCATACGACCGGGCGGCCACCGCCTGGGCCTCGAGCTCCTGGAAGCCCCATGGCTGGCCTTGGGGACCGGCGCCACCCAGCGCTCCCCAGTAGGAGGGAGATTCGTTGGGGACCACCCCGGCGACGTACTGCTCCAGGGGGACGACGTTGACGGTGCGGGGGGCGCCTTGGTAGTCGGTTCCCTCGATGTTCCCCCGCATGGTGAGATTGCCGCCCCCCTGGCAGAGCTGGAGGGCCTCGGTGGCGGTGGCGGGGTCACCGAGATCGGGGTTGTGGCTCGGTACCGCGGTCGGGTTGGCGACATTGGGGGCCACCGCCCCGTTCCAGGGTCCGGCGCACCCGCCGCCAACGGTGACGTTCCAGGTTCCCCCGGCACCGTTGTTGGTCATCAGCACCGCCTGGCCGGCGGACACCGACAAGCCCGCCGCCGAGAATGGGGATCCCGATGTCACGATGACGGTGTTGTTGTTGTTCTCGGAAATCTCCACCCCGATCTGGGTCGCATCCGCGGCGCCGCTCAACGGCGACAGGGTGGTCCCTCCGTAGTAGTGGGCCACGATCGACTGGTAGGGGGTCTGGGCCAGGGCGTAGCCGAGGGCGCCCCACTGCCCCATTCCGTGCCCATGCCCGTACCCGTGACCGGTGAGGGTGAGCACCGGGGACGGGAACGCGGCGGCCAAGGCCGGAGCCGCCGGCATGCCGACCAGGGCACCGAGCGCGGCCACGGCCACGATGGCGACCGCGGCGCGGCGCCGCCCAAGCCCTCTTCCGGTTTTCGATAGTCGCCCATCCACGTTGCGCCCGACACTACCGTCGGGCACTCTCGAATCGGGTGACACCCAAGGGGTGGAACCGCCGATCCGGTCAGTCTTGCCCGGCGGTCTGGGCGGCGAACACCGCCGGCATCGAACCGAAGAACCCGGCGCTGCCGAAGGCGAAGATGCCGCCGTCGGCGGCCACCATCCAGTACCCGCTGCCGCGCAACGCCACCGTCATGCCGACCACCGGGAGCACCAGGTGCAGGCTTCCGGTCGAACCGAAGAACCCGGCGCTGCCGAAGGCGAAGATGCCACCGTCGGAGGCAACCAGCCAGTAGCCGCCGCCGTCGGGGGTGGCGGCCATGCCCACCACCGGTCGGTTGAGGGCGATACTTCCGGTCGACCCGCGGAAGGCGGCGTTCCCGAAAGCGAAGATGCCGCCATCGGAGGCGACCAGCCAGTAGCCAGCCCCTTCCGCGGTGGCGGCCATGCCGACCACCGGTCGGTTGAGGGCGATGCTTCCGGTCGACCCGCTGAAGACGGCGTCCCCGAAGGCGAAGATGCCGCCGTCGGAGGCAACCAGCCAGTAGCCGCCACCGCCCGGGGTGGCCGCCATGCCCACCACCGGTCGATTGAGGGACAGGCTCCCG
>DASZIT010000110.1:0-3117 GCA_035948855.1 Acidimicrobiales bacterium
CCGGGAGGTGGTCGTCCCCGGCGGGCCCGCCTACCAGCCGATGGTCGACCGCTTCGGCCCCGGCATCCTGGACGCCGACGGGAACATCGACCGGCCGGCGGTGGCCGCCATCGTCTTCGGCGACCCGGAGGCGCTGGCCGATCTCAACGCCATCACCCATCCGGCCATCGGGCTGGCCATGATCGGGCGGAAGGACGAGTTCGCCGACACCGACAACATCGTCGTCCTCGACATCCCGCTGCTGAAACCGGTGCACCGGGAGACCCTCTCGCTGGCCGCGGTGGTGGTGGTCGACACCCCGGTGGACATCGCCCTCGATCGCCTGGTCAACCTCCGGGGGATGCCCCGAGAGGACGCCGAGGCCCGGATCGCCGCCCAGATCGATCGGCAGACCCGGCTGGACGGAGCCGACCTGGTGATCGACAACTCCGGGGACGAGCTGCACCTGGCCGAGGAGGTGGACCGGGTCTGGGGCGAGCTGGAGAAGCTCCGGAGCCGCCTGCCCGGTTGACCGGTTCCGGCTCGGCCGGAGGTGTCACACCCCCCAGGTACCATCGACAGAGTGCCTGAATTCGAGGTCGTTTCCCCATTTCGCCCGTCCGGCGACCAACCCGAGGCCATCAGAAACCTGGTGGCCGGGGTGGAACGCGGGGATCGATACCAGACCCTGCTGGGGATCACCGGCTCGGGGAAGACGGCCACCATCGCCTGGACGGTCGAGGCGCTGCAGCGCCCGACCCTGATCATCGAGCCGAACAAGTCGCTGGCCGCCCAGCTGGCCTCCGAGCTCAAGGGTTTCTTCCCCCACAACCGGGTCGAGTACTTCGTCTCCTACTACGACTACTACCAGCCCGAGGCCTACGTGCCCTCGTCGGACACCTACATCGAGAAGGACTCGTCGATCAACGACGAGATCGATCGGCTGCGCCACGCCACCACCTCCTCGCTCCTGCTGCGGTCGGACACCATCGTGGTGGCGTCGGTCTCCTGCATCTACGGCCTCGGTTCCCCCGACGAGTACCGCAACCGGATCGTCGCCCTCAAGCCCGGCGAGGTCCACGACCAGCGGTCGTTGCTCCGGCGGCTGGTCGAGCTCCAGTACACCCGCAACGACCTGACCCTGTCCCGGGGGCAGTTCCGGGCCCGGGGCGACACGGTGGAGATCCATGCCGCCTACGAGGAGCAGGCGGTCCGGATCGAGTTCTTCGGTGACACCATCGAGCGGATCCGACCCTTCGACGTGATGACCGGGGAGATCGGCGACGACCTCGAAGAGTTGGTCATCTTCGCCAAGACCCACTACGGGACCGGCGACGAGAAGATGCGGAAGGCCATCCTGGGCATCGAATCCGAGCTCCGCCAGCGATTGGTCGAGCTGGAGGGGGCCGGCAAGCTCCTGGAGAGCCAGCGCCTGCGGATGCGGACCGAGTACGACCTCGAGATGCTGGCGGAGACCGGGGTGTGCGCCGGGGTGGAGAACTACAGCCGCCATCTCGACGGCCGCCAGCCGGGGGAGGCACCCTTCACCCTCCTCGACTTCTTCCCCAAGGATTTCCTGGTGGTGCTCGACGAGAGCCACGTGGCGGTTCCCCAGCTCCGCGGCCAGTTCGCCGGCGATCGGTCGCGGAAGGAGACACTGGTCGACCACGGGTTCCGGCTGCCGTCGGCGGTGGACAACCGCCCGCTCCGGTTCGAGGAGTTCATCGAGCGCACCGGGCAGACCATCATGCTGTCGGCGACCCCGGGGCCGTGGGAGTTCGAGCACAGCACCCAGGTGGTGGAGCAGGTGATCCGCCCGACCGGCCTGCTCGATCCCGAGGTGGACATCCGGCCCACCACCGGGCAGATCGACGACCTCCGGGAGCGGATCGACGCCACCGTGGCCGACGGCTTCCGGGTGCTGGTCACCACCCTGACCAAGAAGATGGCCGAGGACCTCACCGCCTATCTGGCCGAACACGGGGTGCGGGTCGAGTACCTCCACTCCGACGTGGACACCATGGCCCGGATCGAGCTGCTCCGGGAACTGCGGATGGGGATGTTCGACGTCCTGGTCGGCATCAACCTGCTGCGGGAGGGCCTCGACCTCCCCGAGGTCGCGCTGGTGGCCATCCTGGATGCCGACAAGGAGGGCTTCCTGCGGTCGTCGTCCTCGCTCATCCAGACGATGGGGAGAGCCGCCCGGAACGTCAACGGCCGGGTGATCATGTACGCCGACACGGTGACCGAGTCGATGACCACCGCCATCGGGGAGACCCAGCGGCGGCGGGCCCGGCAGATCGCCTACAACCAGGCCCACGGCATCGATCCCCAGACCATCACCAAGGCGGTGTCCGACATCCTCCAGCGGGTCCGGAGCGACGGGAGCGGCGAGGAGGTCCTCAGCCCGGGTCGGGCTCGGCGGGCAGGGGCCCGGCGCGCCACCGAGCGGCGTCCCGGCGGCGTCGATCCCCGGGCGGCGGCGGCCGAGTTGGCCGGCGCCATCGGCCCGGATGCCGACCAGCTCTCCGGCCTCATCCACCAGTTGGATCTGGAGATGCAACGGGCGGCCGAGGAGTTGCGTTTCGAAGAGGCGGCGCTGCTCCGCGACGAGGTGGCCGAGCTCCGCGCCCTGCTGGTGAAGGACCCGGTCGACGGCTCGGCCGTCCTTCCCGGACAGACCGCCGACATCGATGTCCCGGCGGAAGTGTGACCGCCCGGGCCCCCGCTGCCCACCGGTATCCTCACCGCCATGGCTGATCGTCTGGTGGTGCGGGGCGCCCGCGAGCACAACCTCCAAGACGTATCCCTCGACCTGCCCCGGGACCGTCTGATCGTCTTCACCGGCCTGTCGGGATCGGGAAAGTCGTCGCTGGCCTTCGACACCATTTACGCCGAGGGTCAGCGCCGGTACGTCGAGTCGCTGTCGGCCTATGCCCGCCAGTTCCTGGGGCAGATGGACAAGCCGGATGTCGATTTCATCGAGGGGCTGTCCCCGGCCATCGCCATCGACCAGAAGTCCGCCTCCCGCAACCCCCGCTCCACGGTGGGGACGGTCACCGAGGTCTACGACTACCTCCGGCTGCTCTACGCCCGGATCGGGAAGCCCCACTGCCCGACCTGCGGGAGGCCGGTGGT
>DASZIT010000111.1:0-15778 GCA_035948855.1 Acidimicrobiales bacterium
ACCTGGAGGATGGGGAGGCGCTCGTCGAGATCGGGCAGCGGCACCACGATCTGGCGGTCGAAGCGACCGGGACGGAGGATGGCGGCGTCGAGGATGTCGGGTCGGTTGGTGGCAGCCATGACCACGATGCCCTCGGTCGGCTCGAAGCCGTCCATCTCGGAGAGGAGCTGGTTGAGGGTCTGCTCCCGCTCGTCGTGGCCACCGCCCAGCCCGGCGCCCCGCTTGCGGCCGATGGAGTCGATCTCGTCGATGAAGACGATGGCGGGAGCCTGCTTCCGGGCGGTGGCGAACAGGTCGCGCACCCGGCTGGCCCCGACCCCGACGAACATCTCCATGAAGTCGGAGCCGCTGACGGACATGAACGGCACCCCGGCCTCACCGGCGACGGCCCGGGCCAGCAGCGTCTTGCCGGTTCCCGGCGGGCCGACCAGCAGGATCCCCTTCGGGATACGGGCGCCGATGTCCTTGAAGCGGCCCGGTGTCTTCAGGAAGTCGACCACCTCGCTGATCTCGAGTTTGACCCCCCCGTAGCCGGCCACATCGTCGAAGGTGGTGGACGGGCGCTCGGTGGAGTAGAGCTTGGCCTTGGACCGGCCGATCGACATGATGCTTCCCATCTGACCCTGCGCCTTTCGACTGATGTAGAAGAAGATTCCGAAAATGAGGGCGAAGGGGAGTATCCAGGTCAGAAGAATGGATAGCAGGTTGTTGGAGGCCGGCGTGACCAGCTTGTAGTTGCTGCCGAGCACATGGAGGGCGCTCACCTCCGAGTCGACGACCGGGCTGGGCCCGTTGACGGTGTAGCTGGTCCCGTTGTTCAAGGTGCCGGTGATGACCCCGGTGGCGTTGTTCACGCTGGCGTTCTTGACCTGCTTGCCGGAAAGGTCGCTGAGGAAGGTGTTGTAGCTCAGCGAGGTCGCATGGTTGGTGTGCATCAGCGACGGGACGATCAGCACCGCCAGGATGGCGACCGCGATGACCACATAGAGCACCAGTCGGTTCCGGTTCTGACCTGGGGCTCCATCGCCGGGTCCACCCGAGTTCATCGGACCGGGGGGCAGGTTGGGGTTAGGCGGGGTCACCGAACCATGATATGCGGCCCTGGGTGAAGCTGAGGCATCGGGGCTGTCGTCGGGTTCGGTTGGATGCGGGGGCGCTCCCTGGGTGGGGGTGGCGATCAGTAACGTGTCGGCGTGACCGACGGAGGAGACGGCCGAGCCAGCGGGTGGATTCCTCCTCCCGGTTGGGTGCCGCCTCCGGGCTGGACCCCTCCCGGTGGATGGGCCCCGCCGCCGCCCGGCTGGGGCCGACCGCCAACCGGCACGTGGACGGGCCCGGGCTCACCTCCTCCTGGAGCCAACCGGGTGTCGGTGATGGATCCGACCGCCGGCGAAGGCCTGGCCGCCGCGCTGGCTCAGGGGGACGTGCCCCTCAATCGGCAACTGGAGGCGGGAGGGGCGCCGTCCACCCCGGGGTCGGCCGGGATGTGGCTGCTGTTCGGGGCGCTCGGCTTCCTGGTCGGACAGGTGCTCGGGGCCGTGTTCGCGCTGGTGGCGGCGGCGGCCGACGGCAAGCTCCACAACCTCAGCGCCATCGCCAACCTCAGCGAACCGCCGACCTGGTACATCGTCTCCACCCTGGTCGGCCTGTGGGCCGGGTTCTTGGCCGGGCCATGGATGGCGTCGACGGTCCGGGGAACCCGCAGCCTGGTCCGGGACGTCGGCCTCCGGTTCAAATGGATCGACCTGGTCGGCGTCCCCATCGGCATCGGCGGCCAGTTTCTGGTGGCGGCCATCTACATACCGATCTCCCAGCACGTGCACGACTTCAACAGCAAGTTCAACGCCCCCAGCCAGAAGTTGACCGGGGGCTCCCACGGGCTCGGGTTCGCCCTCATCGCGGTGCTCACCGTGGTCGGCGCCCCCTTCTTCGAGGAGCTGTTCTTCCGGGGGCTGCTGCTGCGCTCGTTCGCCCGGCTGTTCGGGAACTTCGGCCGCTGGGTGGGCCCGGCGCTGGCCATCGTCATCACCGGGGTCCTCTTCGGGCTGGCCCATGCCGAATCGCTCCAACTCCTGGGCCTGGCCGCCTTCGGGATCATCCTGTCGTTCGTTTCCTACCGGACCGGGCGGCTGGGCATGAACATGGTCTCGCATGCCACCTTCAACCTGGTCGCGGTGATCGCCACCCTCGCCGCCGGCACCGGCGTCATCTTCTGACGTGTCGTCCTCGCCGGTCGCGGTCCCTCCCGCCCAACGTCTGATCCAGCGGGTCACCCGGCCGTCGACGTGGCCGGCCTGGGCCTCGGTGGTGGCGATTCTCGGCGCCACCGCGGTGGCGCTCTGGCAACTCCACCCGTCGCTGCTGCTGGCGTCCACCACCACCGCCGGCGGCGACACCGGTGCCCACGTGGCGCTGGCCAAGTACCTGGAGTCGGACCTCCTCAACCACGGCCAGCTGACCGGATGGGATCCCGGCTGGTACGACGGCTTCCCGCTGTACACCTTCTACTTCCCGCTCCCCGGCCTCCTTACCGTGATGTTCAACGGGGTGGCGAGCTACGACGTCGCCTTCAAGTTGGTGACGGTGCTCGGCACCCTGACCCTGCCGCTCGCCGCCTGGGCGTTCGGAAAGCTGGCCGGTCTGCGGGACCCGGGACCCGGGTGTCTGGCCGCGGCCACTCTCCCCTTCCTGTTCGAGCCCAGCTTCTCGATCTACGGGGGCAACATCCTCTCCACCCTGGCCGGTGAGTTCTCCTACTCGCTGGCCCTCTCGCTGGCGCTGGTCTTCCTCGGCCTGGTGGCCGCCGGGCTCCGGACCGGCCGTCACCGGTCGTTGGCGGCGATCCTCCTGGCCGCCACCGTGCTGTGCCACGTGATCCCGGCCATCTTCGCGGTGATCGGGGTCGGGGTGTGGTTGATCCTCGATGCCGATCTCCGTCGATCGTTCGGCGGCGGCCTGCGGGGCATCGTGGCCAGACGCCGGTGGTCGCGCCGCCTGTTGTGGTCGGCGGTGGTGGGGGTGATGGGGCTCGGATTGGCGGCCTGGTGGCTGGTGCCCTTCGTGTTCCAAGGGGCCTACTCCACCAACATGGGCTGGCTGAACATCGACGGGTTCCCCCACCTCCTGTTCCCGGCCTCCTCCCGCTGGGTCCAGGTGGCGGCGCTGGTCGGGTTGGTGGCCACGGTGATCCGGCGGAACCGGGTGGGGATGTTCCTCGCCATCATGGGGGGGATCTCGGCCGGGGTGGTATGCCTCGATCCGCAGGGAAGGCTCTACAACGTCCGCTTCCTCCCGTTCTGGTTCCTGTGCCTCTACCTGCTGGGCGGTATCGGCGTGTCGGAGACGGTCTCGGCCGCCGCCCGCTGGTTGCGCCGCCGACGGCTCGAACAGTGGGTGGATCGGCTCGGGAGCCGGGTCGCCCCTGCCGGGGGCGGGACCGTCCCGGTCGGGCGGGGCCGGCGGTTCCGGCGCCCGACCCCGGGCGTCGTCCCGGCCGGCGCGATTGCCGGTCCGATCATCGCCCTGGTGGGGGTGTACCTGGCGGTGATGCCGCCGCTGGTACTGCCGGCCTCCGCGCTCACCCATGTGGGCGTCACCGTGGGCGCCAACCAACCCAGCGCCTGGGCGGATTGGAACTACTCGGGCTACGAGCGCAAGCCCGACTACCCCGAGTTCAAGGCGGTCATCGACATGATGGCCAATGTCGGGGCCAAACAGGGATGCGGGCGGACCATGTGGGAGTACGACCCGTCGTTGAACCGGTTCGGCACCACCGAGTCATTGATGTTGTTGCCCTACTGGACCAACAATTGCATCGATTCGATGGAAGGTCTGCTGTTCGAGTCGTCGACCACCACGCCGTACCACTTCATCAACCAGAGCGAGTTGTCGGTGACGCCGTCCGACGCCATGGTCGGGCTCCCGTACGGCGGGCTCAACGTCGCCCTCGGCATCCAGCACCTTCAGCAGTTGGGGGTGCGCTACTTCTTGGCGTCGTCGACCACCACCGAAAAGGCGGCGGCCGCCGACCCCGCCCTCACCGAGGTCGCCTCCAGCGGTCCCTGGCACAACATCTACAACGGCGAAGTCCTCGACACCACCTGGAAGGTGTACCGGATCGCCGGCTCCCAGCTGGTCCAGCCGCTGACCAACCGACCGGTGGTGTGGCAGGGGGTGGGGGCGGCGCAGACCAGTTGGTTGAATCCGGCGGTGGCCTGGTACGACAACCCGGCTGCTTGGGATGTGGTCCCGTCGGCCGGCGGCCCGGCGAACTGGACCCGGGTGGCGGTCGGTGACACGTCGCCCCCCAAGGTTCCCGAGCCGCCCACCTCGGTGACCCACATCACCCAGACCAACAGCTCGATCAGCTTTCATGTCGACAAGGTCGGCACCCCGGTGGAGGTGAAGGTCTCCTACTTCCCCAACTGGCAGGCAACCGGGGCGCAGGGCCCCTGGCGGGTGGCGCCCAACCTGATGGTGGTGGTGCCCACCAGTCACGACGTCACCCTCCACTACGGGACCACCGCCGTCGACCGGGCCGGCTGGCTGATCACCGCCGGCGCGGCCCTCGCCGCGCTGGGGCTGGCGGTGGTGGGGTGGCGGGTCAGGCGCCGGATCCGGCCCGCCGTATCCAGTTGATAGTCCACCGCTTCCGACCTCCGGGTTGGGGTGCGGCGGGGATGGGCACGACCGACCCCGGCTGACTGTCGGAATCGAAGGGCACGTGTCACACTGGGGATGGAGTCAGGGCGACCTTGACCCGACACCCGTCGTATCTGGCGTATGAACCTTGTGCCAGCTCAATCGAAAATGAGGCACTCCGCTGGATACTCGAGGGATAGCGAATCAGCCGGCTCCGGCTCGGCTGACGACGCCCACGCTAGATCGGACTGAGCTCACCGAGACTCTCGAAGGGCCTTCCGCAGAGCCAACTGCCGGTGGTTTCGCTGAGCTGTCACGCCAGGTCAAGCAGGCCGGGCTCCTCGACCGCCACTACGCCTCGGACAAGATCAGGATGGGGGTCAACGCCTTCCTGCTGGCGGCGGGATGGGCGGCGTTCTTCGTCATCGGCGACTCCTGGTACCAGCTCATCGTCGCGGTGTACCTGGCGCTGGTGCTCGGCCAGGTCGGTTTCGTCGCCCACGACATCGGCCACCGTCAGACCCAACGGTCCCGCCGGCTCAACGACCTCTTCGGGTTGGTCAACGCCAACCTCTTCCTGGGCATGAGCTACGGCTGGTGGGTCGACAAGCACACCCGGCACCACACGCGTCCCAATCACGAGGGCAAGGACCCCGACATCGGCACCGGGATCTTCGTGTGGACGACCGGCCAGGCCGGGGACAAGCGCGGCGCCGGCCGGCTGTTGGCCCGCTACCAGGCCTTCCTGTTCGTTCCGATGCTCGCGCTCGAAGCGCTGCACCTCCAGATCGCAGGCATCAAGGCCCTCTCGGCCCGCACCCCTCGTCAGCGGACCAAGGAAGCGGTGCTGTTGGGCCTGCACATCGCTCTCTACCTCGGGCCGCTGTTGTTCGTGCTGTCGCCGGTCCGCGCCCTGGTGTTCCTGATGGTGAACCAGGGACTGCTGGGTCTGTACCTGGGAAGCGCCTTCGCCCCGAATCACAAGGGGATGCCGGTGTTCAGCCAGGACGACACCACCGGCTTCCTGGAGCGCCAGGTGGTCACCGCTCGCAACGTCCGGGGCGGGTGGGTCAGTGACTTCGCCCTCGGCGGCCTCAACTACCAGATCGAGCACCACCTGTTTCCGTCGATGCCCCGGCGCAATCTCCGCCGTTCCCAGCCGCTGGTGAAGGCGTTCTGCGAGCGCCACAACCTCGCCTACAACGAGACCAGCTTCGGGGCGTCGTATGTGCAGGTGCTGCGACACCTCCACGCAGTCGGTGCCCCGATTCGAGGTCGCCTCGCCGCCTGATCGCGGCCCGAGGTTGCCCACGGAGTCGGCCATCCAGCCTGAGTAGGATGGCCGGGCTATGAGCAGCCTCTCCAATGTCTTCAAGGCCTATGACATCCGGGGCGTCGTCCCCGACGACCTCAACGCCGCGCAGTTCAGGGCCATCGGGGTGGCGATGGCCCGTTTTGCCGGCGCCCCTCGGCTGTTGGTGGCCCGGGACATGCGCGAGTCGGGGGTCGAGCTGGCCAAGGCGTTCTCCGACGGCGTTCGGTCCGAGGGGGTGGCGGTGACCGATCTCGGCCTGGCCTCCACCGACCTGCTCTACTTCGCCGCCGGCCAGCTCGATTCGCCCGGGGCGATGTTCACCGCCTCCCACAACCCGGCCCGCTACAACGGATTGAAGCTGTGCCTGTCCGGCGCCCGACCCATCGGGCAGGATTCCGGCCTGGCCGAGATCCAGGCCACCGCTGAGGCCCTCCTCGACCAATGGGGGGCGGACGGACCGCCAGCCCTGGATCCTGGCTCGCTGGCCTTCTACGAGGAACGGTCGGTGCTCGACGACTACGCCGACCATGTCCGCTCCTTCGTCGATGTCGACGCCCTCCGCAGCCTGGTGGTGGTGGCGGACACCGCCAACGGTATGGGCGGCCTGGTGGCGCCCAAGGTCTTCGAGGGCCTCCCCTTCAAGGTGGAGATCCTCTTCCCCGAACTCGACGGGAACTTCCCCAACCACCCCGCCGATCCCATCCAGCCGGAGAACCTGGTGTCGCTGAAACAGGCCGTGCGCGACCTGGGCGCCGACATCGGGCTCGCCTTCGATGGCGACGCCGACCGGGTGTTCCTGGTCGACGAGCGCTCGGAGCCGGTCTCGGGCTCCCTCACCACCGCGCTGGTGGCGGCCTCGATGCTCGACAAGTACCCAGGGGCCACCGTGCTCTACAACTGCATCTGCAGCCGGGTGGTGCCCGAGGTGATCGCCGAGAAGGGCGGGGTGGGCATCCGCACCCGGGTGGGCCACTCCTATATCAAGCAGGTGATGGCCGAGACCGGCGCCGTCTTCGGCGGTGAGCACTCGGGCCACTACTACTTCCGGGAGAACTACCGGGCCGATTCGGGGATCATCGCCGCCATGGTCGTGCTTGAACTGCTGAGCGTGACCGGCAAGCCCCTGTCGGAATTGCTGCAGCCCTACCAGCGGTACTCGGACTCGGGGGAGATCAATACCACCGTCCCCGATCCGGCCGCCGCCGTCGAGGCCATGGCCGCCGAGGTGGAGGCGGCCGGCGGCGAGCTCGGCACCGTCGACCGGCTGGACGGGCTGACGGTTGACCGGGGCGACTGGTGGTACAACCTGCGGCCCTCCAATACCGAGCCGTTGCTCCGCCTCAACGTGGAGGCGCCGGATGACGAGTCCTGCGCCCGGCATGTGGCCGAGGTGCAAGAGGCCGTGCGCCGGCTCACCGGCGGATGAACGACCGACCCGACGAACCGACCAACCTGTTGACCGAGAGGAACCCATCATGACGCTCGACTCCCTGCTGATCGATGTCCTGGCCTGCCCCGAGGACAAGGGGTCCCTGCTGTACTTCGAGGCCGAGGACCGGCTGTACAACCCGCGCCTTCACCGCAGCTACGAGATCCGGGACGGGATCCCGGTGATGCTGATAGACGAGGCCACCACCGTCGACGACGCCGAGCACGCGAGGCTGATGGCCCTGGCCGAATCCGGAGGGGCACGTTCGACCGGCGAGCCGACCGGGTCGTGACCCCACCGGCGGCCGGCAGTCCCACGGTGGCACCCTCGCCATTGGGGGTGGACAGCCTCGACATGTGGGGCGCCACCGTCGGCCTCCCCGAGCAGGTCGAGGCGGCCCTGGCCGCCGCCCAAGGGGTAGCCGGGCTCCCCAACCACCGACAGGTCGAGAACGTGGTGGTGGCCGGGATGGGCGGCAGCGGGATCGCCGGCGACGTGGTGCTGGCGGCGGCGGCGCCGTTCATGCCGGTTCCGGTCACGGTGGTGAAGGGCTACGAGCTCCCGGACTACGTGGGGGCCAACTCATTGGTCTTTGCCATGTCGTTCTCGGGCGATACCGAGGAGACCCTCGAGGCGGTCGGCCAGGCCTACGAGTCGGGGGCGGCGATGGTGGTGGTGACCAGCGGCGGCGAACTTGGACGCCTGGCCGGCGAGTGGCACGTCCCGGTGATCGGGGTCCCCGCGGACATTCCCCAACCCCGGGCCGCACTCGGGGCGATGGCCATACCCCCGCTGGTGGTGCTGGAGGAGATCGGACTGTTCCCCGGAGCCGTCCACTGGGCCAAGTTGGCGGTGCGGCAGCTCCGTCGACGCCGCGACCAACTGGTCAAGCCGGGCAACCTGGCCGAGGACGTGGCCCGGCGCATCGGGCGGACCATCCCGCTGATCCACAGCTCGCAAGCCCTGGGGGCGGCCGCCGCCCTCCGTTGGAAGGCCCAGGTCAACGAGAACGCCAAGGCCCCAGCCTTCTTCAATGTCTATCCCGAGCTCTGCCACAACGAGATCGCCGGCTGGGGGCAGAACGGCGACGTCACCCGCCAGTTGATCACCCTGGTCAACCTGCGACACGGGGCCGAGCATCCCCAGGTGGCTCGCCGGTTCGCCCTGGTGGCCGAGGTGCTCCGGGAGGTAGTGGCCGACATCATCGAGGTGCGGGCGGCGGGCGAGGGCGACCTGGCCCAGCTCTTCGACCTGGCCATCATCGGGGACTTCGTCTCGCTCCACCTGGCCGGCCACGAAGGCATCGATCCCGGCCCCATCCCGGTGCTGACCGAGCTCAAGGAACGACTGGCTGAGAGCTGAAGCCCGGGGAGCTGGGGTGATCGACCCCGGACTTCCATGTGTTGCAGGCGCGTGACGCCACTGTGGCGACCTCGTGAACTCGGGGGCGCTGCTAGTGAAAGTCGAAGACCCCGGACCTACACTGTCGTTCGTGAGCTACGCGCGGGTCTGTGGTTGCAAGTCGATGCCAGTCGCAGGCGAAACGACCCACGTAAGGCAACTAGTGGTTGCTGAGCATGGTGCGGCTTAGGAGTAAGACCTGCCCGTGGCGTTCCCGGTTGTCGGGGACGGGCGGAGATGAGGTGACGCGGGCCATGTACGGTCCCGAAGGGTTCACGGCTGCTTGCCGGTCGGTTCCGCCGGGACCAGGTCGCCATTCTCACTGCAGGCGAGTGTGGGGTCAAAGACCAGGTCAGCCGCTCGTAGCTCACAGCAACGGTTGGGCCGGATCTCCGGCTACCGATCCATCCACCCAGGACACATCCACCACCCGACCGACCAGGAGGACCGGCCGACTACATCCGTAACAGCTCAAAACACGACTCGGAGGCAAACAGGTGAACGTTGTCATCGCGAACGGCAGGAAGATCGTGCCAAACGGGGTACGGACTCTGGTCGAGGAAAAGGTGGGCAGATTGCTCCGCCACTGCCCGGGACTCGAACGAGCCGAAGTGCACTTCTCGGAGGAACATAACCCGAGGATCCCGAACTGCGAGTGTTGCGAGGTCATCATGTCCGGGCACGGTCGGGTCATCCGTGCCCATGCTTCCGCCTCCGATCCGTTGGTGGCTGTGGATTTCGTGGTGGAAAAGCTGGAAAATCAGCTGGCCAAGACCAAGGGCCGCATTGTGGGCCGTCCCCATCCGAGCCGCCGGGGTGCGGACCAGGTGGTCCGGGCCAGGATTCGGACCGCCTGACCTCGTCCCGACCGTGGAACCGGCCGACCGGGCGGCCAGGGGGTCGGATGCAGGGTCGGGCCGGGACCGACGGCCGGTCCGTAAGGGAAAGAGAACGCGCCGACGGTAGAGTGAAGGCTTCATGAGCGTGTTCACGAAAGTCCTTCGCGCCGGCGAAGGCAAAAAGGTACGTCGTCTGGCCGATCTGGTCCCGTTGGTCAACGCCCTCGAACCGGAGATCGAGGCGCTCAGCGACGCCGAGCTGCAGGCCTTCACCCCTCGGTTCAAGGAGCGGCTGGCCAACGGCGAGACGTTGGAGGACATTCTGGTCGAGGCGTTCGCGGTGGTGCGGGAAGCGGCCTGGCGGACTATCGGCCAGCGCCACTTCGACGCCCAGCTGATGGGGGGTATGGCCCTCCACTTCGGGTGGATCGCGGAAATGAAGACCGGTGAGGGCAAGACCCTGGTCTCCACCTTGCCGGTGTACCTCAACGCACTGGCCGGCAATGGGGTCCACGTGGTCACCGTGAACGACTACCTGGCCACCCGTGACTCGGAGTGGATGGGACAGCTCCACAAGTTCTTGGGGCTGACGGTGGGCCGGGTGGGCCCGGACATCGAGGACGCCGAGTCCAAGCGGGCCGCCTACAACGCCGATGTCACCTACGGGACCAACACCGAGTTCGGGTTCGACTACCTCCGGGACAACATGGCCCGGACCAAGGAAACCATGGTCCAGCGAGGCCACCCCTACGCCATCGTGGACGAGGTCGACTCCATCCTCATCGACGAGGCCCGTACCCCGCTGATCATCTCGGGCCCGGCGGCCGAATCGGCCAAGCTCTACTACCAGTTCGCCGGCATCGTCCGGACGCTGCGCGACGAGGACGACTACGAGGTCGACGAGGAGAAGCGCACCGTCGTCCCCACCGAGGCCGGCATCGAGAAGGTCGAAGGCCAGCTCGGGGTGGACAACCTCTACGACGCGGTGGCGGTGAACTACGTCCACCACCTGACCCAGGCCCTCTACGCCAAGGAGCTTTACAAGCGGGACAAGGACTACCTGATCGCCGACGGCGAAGTGAAGATCGTCGACGAGTTCACCGGCCGGACCCTCGACGGCCGGCGCTGGTCCGACGGCCTCCATCAGGCGGTGGAGGCCAAAGAGCGGGTCCGGATCAACGAGGAGAACCACACCTGGGCCACGGTGACCCTCCAGAACTATTTCCGGCTCTACGAGAAGCTGGCCGGGATGACCGGCACCGCGGAGACCGAGGCGTCCGAGTTCGCCAACACCTACGACCTGCCGGTGGTCCCGATCCCCACCAACAAGCCGATGGTCCGGACCGACAACCCCGACCTCGTCTACAAGTCGGAGGACGCCAAGTTCAACGCGGTGGTCGAGGACATCGCCGAGCGCCATGCCACCGGCCAGCCGATCCTGGTGGGCACCGCCTCGGTGTCCAAGTCGGAGCACCTGGCCCGCCTGCTGGAGAAGAAGGGAATCCCTCACTCGGTCCTCAACGCCAAGCAGCACTTCCGGGAGGCGGAGATCGTCGCCCAGGCCGGCCGGGTGGGAGGGGTAACGGTGGCCACCAACATGGCCGGTCGAGGGGTCGACATCATCCTTGGCGGCAATGCCGAAGGTCTGGCCGTCCGGGAAGCCACGGCTCGGGGGATCGACCTCACCACCGACGAGGGTGCCGCCGAGCTGGTCAAGATCCGGGAGGAGTTCGAGAAGATCTGCGCCCGGGAGGGCGACGAGGTGCGCGAGGCCGGCGGCCTCTACGTCCTGGGCAGCGAGCGCCACGAGAGCCGGCGCATCGACAATCAGCTCCGGGGCCGCTCCGGCCGACAGGGTGACCCGGGGGAGAGCCGTTTCTTCCTGTCCCTGGAAGACGACCTAATGCGCCTGTTCGCCACCGGCGCCATGAACTGGGTGATGGGGAGGGCGATCCCCGACGACATTCCCATCGAGGCGAAGATGGTGACGAAGGCCATCGAGCGGGCCCAGAACACCGTCGAGGGGCGCAACGCCGAGTCCCGCAAGGACGTGCTCAAGTACGACGATGTGATGAACGAGCAGCGCAAGGTGATCTACAAGCGCCGCCTGCAGATCATCGAGGGCGAGGACCTCTACGAGGAGACCCTCGAGCTGCTGGAGACGACCATGACCGCGCTGGTGGCGGCGTCGTGCCCGACCGACTACCCCGAAGAGTGGGACCTGCCCCGCCTGATCACCGAGATCACCCAGTACTACCCGACCAAATTCGTCGAAGACGATCTGGCCGAAGCCACCACCGCCGGCCAGGTGGCCGAGAGCATCCTCTCCGAGGCACTGGACCTTTACGCCGACCGGGACGAGACGATCCCCGGCGGGGCGGAGACGGCCCGGCAGCTCGAGCGGGACATCATGCTCCAGATCCTCGACCAGAGATGGCGTGACCACCTGGCGGAGATGGACCTGCTGCGGGAGGGCATCAACCTCCGGGCCATGGGCAACCAGGATCCGCTGGTGGCCTGGCAGCGGGACGGCTTCGAGATGTTCGGCAAGCTGATGGACGGGATCGACGACGACTACCTGCGCTACGTGTTCCACGTCCAGGTGTTGGCCGAGCCCGCCCCGGAGCCGGACCTGGCCCACGCCAGCTACATCGCCGCCGACGACCCGGTGCAGGGGAGCGGATCGATGTCGGCGGCGTTCGCGGTGGGGCCGACGGCGGCGGAGATGGCCGAAGCCGCCGGCGGTGGCGCCACCAACGGGTCCGGCCTGGCCGCGGCCGGCAGCGGCGCGGTCGGAGTGACCAACCGGATGGCCGACGATGGTGAGACCCAGATTCCCATCGTGAAGTCCGAGAAGGAAAAAATCGGCCGGAACGAACCCTGTTGGTGCGGTAGCGGCAAGAAGTTCAAGTTCTGCCACGGCGCCAACTGAATGCCGGCGGCTGAGCCTCCCCGGCGGGGGGGCGGAGAACCTGATCGCGTCGACATCCGGGCGGCCATCGCGGCCACCACCGATCGTCTGCGGGAAGCCGAGCACTTCCTCGGGCTCGAACACCTCGAGAAGCGCCGGGCCGAGCTCGAAGCCGAGGCGTCTGCCCCCGGGCTGTGGGACGACGCCGACAATGCCCGCCGGGTCACCACCGAGTTGGGCCGGGTGAGCGAGGACATCGACATGCTGGCGGCCTTGGCCGAGCGCCTGTCGGATGCCGAGACCCTCTTCGAGATGAACGAGGAAGAGGGGGACGACTCCCTGCGGGGCGAAGTCGAAGACGCGCTGGCCGAGCTGGATCGACGGCTAGGGGCACTCGAGCTCCGGGCGCTGTTCGCCGGAGACTACGACGACGGCGACGCGGTGGCCGAGATCCACGCCGGCGCGGGGGGGACCGACGCCCAGGACTGGGCGGAGATGATGCTGCGGATGTACACCCGGTGGGCCGAGCGGCGCGGCTTCGAGATCGAGGTGGAAGAGGCAACCCCCGGCCAGGAGGCCGGGCTGCTGTCGGCCACCTTCATCGTGAAGGGGCGGTACGCGTTCGGGCTGCTGTCGGTGGAGCGGGGCGTCCACCGGCTGGTGCGGATCTCGCCATTCGACGCCCAACATCGCCGGCAGACCAGTTTTGCCTCCCTGGATGTGGTCCCGTTCATCGAGGACGTTTCCGACGAGGTCGAGATCGACGAGAAGGACCTCCGCATCGATACCTACCGCTCCTCCGGCGCCGGTGGCCAGCACGTGAACAAGACCGACTCGGCGGTACGGCTCACCCACCTGCCGACCGGGATCGTGGTCTCGAGCCAGAACCAGCGGAGCCAACACCAGAACAAGGCCAAAGCCATGCAGGTCCTCGGGGCCAAACTCGCCGACCGCCAGCGGGCCGAACATCAAGCCAATCTCGATTCGCTGTCCGGTGATCGCACCGACAACGCCTGGGGCAACCAGATACGGTCCTATGTGTTGGCTCCGTATCAACTGGTCAAGGATCTGCGCACCAACGAGGAGACCGGGAACGTGGATGCGGTGCTCGACGGAGATCTCGACGCGTTCATGGAGGCCGAGCTCCGGCGACAAGCCGACCTGCGCCGCAACCAGGGGTAACGGGAGGTCAGAGGGCCTACACCAGCTGGAGCTGCTAAATCGGTAAACTACTCCGGACTTCTTGCACCCCGGCGACCGACTCCACCTTCGACGCACACCTCATCCCTTATGATCACGTTCCAGAACGTCACCAAAACCTACAAAGGGTCAACAGTCGCACTCCGGGACTGTTCGATCGAAATCGACAAGGGTGAGTTCGTCTTTCTGGTCGGCCCATCCGGTTCCGGTAAGACCACCTTCATTCGACTGCTCCTCCGCGAAGAGATGCCGACCTCGGGTCGTATCTGGGAGGCCGGCAAGGAGATCGGGCACCTTTCGAAATGGCGTGTCCCGTACCTGCGGCGCAACATCGGATGCGTGTTCCAGGACTTCAGGCTGCTTCCCAACCGGACAGTGTTCGAGAACGTGGCTTTCGCTCTCGAGGTGATCGGGCGGCCGAAGCACGTGATCGCCTCCCAGGTACCGCAGGTACTCGACCTGGTCGGTCTCACCAAGAAGAGCGGGAACCTTCCCGGAGAACTGTCGGGCGGCGAGCAGCAGCGGGTGGCGGTGGCCCGAGCCTTCGTCAACCGGCCGCTGATCCTGCTGGCCGACGAGCCCACCGGGAACCTCGACCCGACCACCAGTCTCGGCATCATGCGCCTGCTCGATCGGATCAACCGGACGGGAACCACCGTCGTGGTTGCCACCCACGACGCCGGCATGGTCGACCAGATGCGGCGACGGGTCGTCGAGTTGGATCACGGAACCAAGGTGCGGGATCAGGCCCGTGGTGTCTACGGCCTCGACAGCGCGGTGGCCGCGTCGGGGGCTGGGTCTCCGACCGGAGCCATGGTGGAGATGGCGCCGGCTCCGGTTCCGGCGACCAGGTCCGCAGGCGGGGCGCCGAACTCAGGATTGGCCAGGACGAGGAACGGTCTCGGCAACCGTAACGTGGGGCGCTAATGCCGGTCTCCGCCGGATATGTCGCACGGGAGGCGACCACCAATCTGTGGCGCAACCGTTTGATGACGGTGGCCGCGGTACTGACGGTGGCGGTGTCGTTGGCATTGGTGGGTTCGGCACTGCTGCTGAAGCAGGGAGCCACCAATGCCACCTCGCAGTGGCAGAACGGGGTCAACGTCAGGGTCTGGGTGATTCCCAACGCCAGCTCGAGCCAGATCAAGGCCATCGGGACCGGGCTGGGCCAGAATCCCCTGGTCAAGAGCTGCATTTATCATTCTCAGGCCTACGACTTCGCCGAAGCCAAGCGCACGGTGGCGGCCGACGAGTTCAACGCCACCCAGCAGTCTGACTATCCCTCGTCCTACGCCTGCGTGCTGGCCAATCCGTCCGATGCCACCGCGGTGGCTCAGCAGTACACCGGCAAGCCCGGCATCTTCGGGGTGCCGTCATCACCGACGGCTCAGATCCGGACCATGCAGAACGTGATCCACATCCTGCAATGGGTCTTCCTTTCGGTGGCGGTGGTGCTGCTGCTCTCGGCCTCGGTACTCATTCTCAACACCATCCGCATGGCTATCTTCGCCCGTCGACGCGAGGTGTCGGTGATGAAGTTGGTCGGGGCCACCAACTGGTTCATCCGGCTTCCCTTCATGGTGGAGGGGCTCGTCCAGGGATTGCTGGGCTCGGCGGTCGCCGTCCTGGTGGTGCTCAGCCTCTACTGGGGGATAGGTCTCAACACCACCAAGACCGTGGCCAATCAGAGCAGTCTGATTGCTCAGATGTCCATGGGTGCCTGGGAAGTCGCGGCCACCTGCATCTTGGTCGGCCTGGTGGGCATCGTGGTGGGCGTGGCCGGATCGGCATTGGCCGTCCGCCGCTTCCTCGACGTCTGACATCGCAGTTCGAGCGTCGGGAAGATCCGAGCCAGGTCGTGGTCGGAGTAAGGCTCGACCGTCCGCCCTATTCGGTTGGTGGAGGAACCGACACTCCCGCGAATCCGATCAAGTCAACGAGGGTGGCTCGTTCGATCAACCATCGGTGGTTCACCAGCAACGCCCGCCCTTCGCGACCATTGACCATTCCCAGTCTGTTGCCGTTGACCTCCAACGAGAACC
>DASZIT010000112.1:0-4001 GCA_035948855.1 Acidimicrobiales bacterium
TCCGGTGACATATACCGCTCCGGGGCCGACAACCCCGCGGATGGGCGACCAGGCTGTCCCCGCCGGCCACTACCGGAGCGCCTCCCCAAGGGGGTAGTACACGACATGGTTCGGCTCCAGACGGCGCTCCC
This sequence comes from Acidimicrobiales bacterium, assembly GCA_035948855.1. GTDB lineage: Bacteria > Actinomycetota > Acidimicrobiia > Acidimicrobiales > RAAP-2 > DASZIT01. Next base: position 132 of record DASZIT010000112.1, read on the forward strand.
CGAGCGTTACTCCACTGCGCACCCTGACGAGTTAGCGACCTGGATCGCCGAGGCCAAGGCCACCCTCGGTCCGCGGTCGATCATCCTGGGCCATCACTATCAGCGGGACGAGGTCATGCTCTGGGCGGATGCCCGCGGCGACTCATTCGGGCTGTCCCGGATCGCCGCCGACCAGACCGAGGCCGAGTTCGTGGTCTTCTGCGGTGTGCATTTCATGGCCGAGTCCGCCGACATCCTCACCGGTGACCACCAGCAGGTGATCCTCCCCGATCTCAACGCCGGATGCTCGATGGCCGACATGGACTCGGTGGAGGAGGCGTGGGAGGTGCTGGCCACCGTCACCGACACCGAACGGGTGATCCCGGTGACCTACATGAACTCCTCGGCGGCGCTCAAGGCGTTCGTCGGCCGTCACGGCGGCTCGGTGTGCACCTCCTCCAATGCCCGTGCCGTGTTGCAGTGGGCATTGGGCGGTGGGCCCGGTCGGCGTGGGTCCGGCCAGGGCGACCAGGTTCTCTTCTTCCCCGACCAGCATCTGGGCCGGAACACCGGGTTCGAGCTCGGCTACGACCACGGGGACATGGGGGTGTGGAATCCCCGCCTCGACCGGGGCGGCCTGGACGACACCACCCTCAAGTCGGCGGCGTTGTTGCTGTGGCAGGGCCACTGCTCGGTCCACCAGCGGTTCCGGACGGCCCACGTCGAGGCGTTCCGGGCCGAACACCCCGGCGGCCTGGTGGTGGTCCACCCCGAGTGCTCCCACGATGTGGTGGAGGTCGCCGATCAGGTCGGATCGACCGACTTCATCATCCAGGCGGTGGCCGATGCCCCGGTGGGATCGGTCATCGGGGTCGGCACCGAGATCCACCTGGTGAAACGGCTGGACGACGAGACACCGGACAAGACGGTGGTCTCCCTCGATCCGTTGGTCTGCCCGTGTTCGACGATGTTCCGGATCGACGCCCCCCACCTGGCCTGGGTCCTCGAGGGCCTGGTGGCCGGTGAGGTCCGCAACCGCATCACCGTCGACGAGGAAACCGCGGGCTGGGCCCGGGTGGCCCTCGAGCGGATGTTGGCCACCGTCTGACCGTCCGCTCCGCCGGTCAGCGCCCGGTTGCCACCTTGGGCTTGCTCGACTTCGAGGTACGGGCCCCGCTCGCCTTGGCCGCGGTGACCGCCGACCCCGCCTTCGATCGCGAACCGTTGGTTGCCCCCGCCGGCTTGGTCGCCGGGCGCTTCGGCTTTCCCTTCGGGGATCGCCCCCGGGTCAGGCCCAGTACCGGGGCCAGGACCTCGCCGGTGTAGGTGCCCGGGGCGATCGCCACCTCCTCGGGGGTGCCCACCGCCACCAGCGATCCGCCCCGGTCACCGCCCTCGGGGCCGAGGTCGATGATCCAGTCCGCACTCTTGATGACGTCGAGGTTGTGCTCGATCACGATCACCGTGTTCCCCTGGTCCACCAGCCGGCTGAGCACATTGAGCAGCTTCCGCACGTCGTCGAAGTGCAGCCCGGTGGTGGGCTCGTCCAGGACGTAGAGGGTGTGGCCGGTGGACCGGCGGCTCAACTCCGCCGACAGCTTCACCCGCTGGGCCTCGCCGCCCGACAGGGTCGGCGCCGGTTGGCCCAACCGTATGTACCCGAGCCCGACGTCGACCAGGGTCTGCATGTGCCGGGCGATGGACGGCTGGTGGGCGAAGAAGGCCAGCGCCTCTTCACAGGAGAGGTCGAGGACGTCGGCGATCGTCTTTCCCCGGAAGGTGACCTCCAGGGTGTCCCGGTTGTAGCGGGCCCCGTGGCACACCTCGCAGGGGACGTAGACGTCGGGGAGGAAGTGCATCTCGATCCGGATGGTCCCGTCCCCCGAACATGCCTCGCACCGGCCGCCCTTCACGTTGAACGAGAAGCGGCCGGGCAGGTAGCCCCGGACCTTCGCCTCCTGGGTCATGCTGAAGAGCTTGCGGATGTGGTCGAACACCCCGGTGTAGGTGGCCGGGTTGGACCTCGGGGTCCGGCCGATCGGCGCCTGGTCGACCTCGACTACCTTGTCGATGTACTCGACCCCGCGGATGGTCCGGTGGAGGCCGGGGACGGCTTTGGCCCGGTGGACCTGGTGAGCCAGCGACCGCAGCAGGATGTCGTTCACCAGGGTCGACTTCCCCGATCCCGACACCCCGGTGACCGCCACCAGGCAGCCCAACGGGAACTCGACATCCACGTCGTGCAGGTTGTGTTCGCGCGCCCCCTCCACCACCAGCAGTTCGCCGCTGCCCGGCCGGCGCATGGCCGGGACCGGGATGATCAGCGCGCCGGAGAGGTACTGCCCGGTGATCGAGTCGGGGTTGGCCTCGAGACCCTGGGGACCGGTCACCGGCCCGGAGTGGACCACCCGACCGCCGTGCTCGCCGGCGCCGGGACCGACGTCGACCACGTGGTCGGCCGCCCGGATGGTCTCCTCGTCGTGCTCCACCACGATCACGGTGTTGCCCAGGTCGCGCAGCCGGTCGAGGGTGGTGATCAGCCGCTTGTTGTCCCGCTGGTGGAGTCCGATCGACGGCTCGTCGAGCACGTAGAGCACACCGACCAACCCGGAGCCGATCTGGCTGGCCAACCGGATCCGCTGGGCTTCGCCTCCCGACAGGGTGGCCGCCGATCGGGCCAGGGTGAGGTAGTCGAGCCCCACGTCGAGGAGGAACTGCATCCGCTCCTGCACTTCGCGGAAGACCCGGTCGGCGATCAGGTGGTCGCGATCCGACAGGTCGAGGGAGACCACCTCGTCGACCGCCCGCCCGATGGGGAGCGAGCACAGCTCGAAGATGGAGAGGCCTCCGACGGTGACGGCCAGGGACTCGGGCTTCAGGCGGGCGCCCCCGCACACCGGACAGGGAACCTCGCGCAGGTATCCCTCCAGGTTGTCGCGGAGGAAGTCGGAGTCCGCCTCGATATGCCGGCGCTGCAGCCAGGGGACGATCCCCTCGTAGCTGGTGTGGAAGGACCGCTGGCGGCCGTACCGGTTCCGATACTTGAGGTGCACTTGCCGGGTGCCGGCCCCGTAGAGGACCAGTTTCTTGTCCGCCTTGGTCAGCTTCTCCCACGGGGTGTCGACCGAAAAGCCACCCAGGTCGGCGGCGGCCTCGACCACCCGGGTGAAGTACTCGCTCCGGGCGCCCGACCAGGGGGCCAGCGCCCCTTCGGCCAGGGACTTGGTGGGGTCGGGCACCACCAGGTCGGGATCCACCTCGAATTTGGTGCCGAGCCCCGAGCAGGTCGGGCAGGCGCCGTAGGGCGAGTTGAAGGAGAAGTTCCGGGGCGAGAGGTCCTCGAAGCTGGTGCCGCAGTGGGTGCAGGCCAGGTGCTGGCTGAAGGTGATGGCCTCCTCTTCGGTGCCGTCGGCATCGACGACCACGATCTCCGCCACCCCCTCGGCCAGCGACAGGGCCGCCTCCAGGGATTCGGTCAACCGCCGGCGGATGTCGTCCCGGCGGACCAGCCGGTCGACCACCACTTCGATGGTGTGCTGCTCGTACCGGGCCAGGTCCACCTCCGACCGCTCGGCCAGTTCCACCGTCTCCCCGTCCACCCGCACCCGGGCGAAGCCCTGCTTGGCCAGGTCGTCGAGCAGGGTGCTGTACTCCCCCTTCCGGCCCCGCACCACCGGAGCCAGGACCAGGAACCGGGTCCCCTCGTCCATGGCCAGGATCCGGTCGACGATCTGCTGCGGGCTCTGCCTGACCACCGGCCTCCCGCAGGTCGGGCAGTGGGGCTTCCCGATCCGGGCGTAGAGCAGCCGGAGGTAGTCGTAGACCTCGGTGACCGTCCCCACCGTGGAGCGGGGGTTGCGGGAGGCGGACTTCTGGTCGATGGCGATGGCC
>DASZIT010000113.1:0-14459 GCA_035948855.1 Acidimicrobiales bacterium
CACCCGCCTGGTGTCCGAACCGGCCGGCTGAGCCTCAGTTGCAGACCGGTTCCAGCGTGTAACCGGCGGCCTGGATGCCGGTGATGATGGCCGGTAGGGCGGCGACGGTTTGCGATCGATCACCACCGCCGTCATGCATGATGATGATCGCCCCCGGGTGGAGGGCGGAGAGCACTCGGTTGGTGATGACACCGGTCCCGGGTGTCGAGTAGTCGGACGGATCGATGTCCCAGAGCAACTCGCCCAGGCCGCGTTGGGCCAGTTGGGCGACCACCGAACCATTGGTGTATCCGTAGGGCGGGCGCACGCACATCACCGCCTGCCCGGTGACCGATTGGATCAGGTTGGTGGTGGCGTCGACCTCGCCGGCGAACTGCCCGGGGTTGAGCGAGATCAGGCTGGCATGGTCCCAGGTGTGGTTGGTGAGGGTCATCCCATCGGCGACTTCTGCTTTGAGCAGGTCGGGTCGGGCGGCACCCTCGTAGCCGACGATCTCGAAAGTGGCCGGCACGTGGTACTGGTTGAGGACCTGGAGCATCTGGGGTGTGTAGACCGGGTTGGGTCCGTCGTCGAAGGTCAACGCCACCACCTTGTCGCCGGCCGGGTAGAGGCCTCCGGGGAGGTTGGACAGGTTGGAGATGACCAGTCCGGCCACCGTTGGGCCACCCATCGGCGGGGGTGGCGGGCCCGGCAGGAGCCAGAATCCGCCGCCGCCCGGCACCGCGGCTACACCCACGATCGGATCCGGAATCGGCTCACCCCCGATCGATCCGAGAAATGGCGCGTCGCCGAAATTGAAGACACCGCCGTCGGCGGCCGCCAACCAGTAACCGTTCCCGCTGGGGGTCGCGGCCATGCCGACCACCGGTGCCTGCAGCCGGGTGGCCCCCATGGAGCCCCAGAACTGGGCGACCCCGAAGGCGAAGATGCCTCCGTCGGTTGCCACCAACCAGTAGCCCTTGCCGACGGGACTCGCCGCCATCCCCACCACCGGCTTGTTGAGGGCCTGGCTCCCGGTGGAGCCCCAGAACTGGGCATCCCCGTAGGCGAAGATGCCGCCGTCGGAGGCCACCAGCCAGTAGCCCAACCCGTCGGGGGTGGCGGCCATCCCCACCACCGGCTTGTTCAATCGCTGCCCCCCGGTGGAGCCCCAGAACTGGGCGTCACCGAAGGCGAAGATGCCGCCGTCGGAGGCCACCAGCCAGTAGCCATTGCCACTCGGGGTGGAGGCCATCCCCACCGGTGCCGCGGCCAGGGTCTGGCCGGCCACCGAGCCATAGCTGCCGGCATTTCCGAACCCGATGGGCTGGCCGGCGGCCAGGTTCGGGGCGGTGGCGGCGCGGGTCAAACCTTCGGATGGCGGCTGCGTCACAGCCACCGACACCGCGATCACCAGCACTGCCAGAATTGGCGTCGCGATCGGGCGAATGCGTCCCCCAACGCTCACGCTGGCACCTTAGCGATTTCGAAACTCGGGTGCCCGGGTCCGCCCGGTACCATGTGCCCCTATGTCTGACGAGGAAGTGGCTCCCGACGCGCCCAAAAAGAACGCTGAGCCGCCCGGCGAATCGGGCGACGGGTCCGACCTGATGGAGAAAGTCGTCGGCCTGTGCAAGCGGCGCGGGTTCATCTTCCAGTCGGCGGAGATCTACGGCGGGTTTCGTTCCACCTACGACTACGGACCGCTCGGGGTCAACCTGCTGCGCAATGTGAAGAATGCCTGGTGGGAAGCCATGGTCCAGCGGCGTGACGACGTGGTGGGTCTCGACGCCGCCATCCTGTCCCCACCGGCGGTGTGGGAGGCCTCGGGACATCTGACCAACTTCACCGACCCGCTGGTGGACTGCCGCAAGTGCCGCCAGCGGTGGCGGGAGGACAAGATCGAGGGGGTGTGCCCCAACTGCGGGTCTACCGAGTTCACCGAGGCCCGGCCGTTCAACCTGATGTTCAAGACCCACGCCGGGCCGGTCGAGGACGAGGGTGCGGTCGCCTACCTGCGCCCGGAGACGGCCCAGGGGATGTTCACCAACTTCGTCAACGTGCTGCAGACCACCCGGAAGAAGCCACCCTTCGGGATCGCCCAGGTCGGCAAGTCGTTCCGCAACGAGATCACCCCGCAGAACTTCGTGTTCCGGACCCGCGAGTTCGAGCAGATGGAGATGGAGTTCTTCGTCCCGCCCGCCGATGCCCAGCAGTGGTTCGAGTACTGGTTGGCCGAACGATTCAACTGGTACCTCGGGCTCGGGATGCCGGAGGAGAAGCTCCGCCTCCGCCACCACGATCCTGACGAGCTCTCCCACTATTCGGCGGCCACCGCCGACGTCGAGTTCCTGTTCCCGTGGGGTTGGGACGAGCTCGAGGGCATTGCCAACCGCACCGACTTCGACCTGAAGGCGCACGCCGCCGCCTCGGGAGAAAAGCTCGACTACTTCGATCCGACCACCAATGAGCGGTACACGCCCTACGTGATCGAGCCAGCGGCTGGGGCCACCCGGACGATGATGGCGTTCCTCCTGGCCGCCTACGACGAGGACGAGGTCGGCGGGGAGCCCCGTACCCTGCTCCGTATCCACCCGAAGCTGGCTCCCTATCAGGTCGCGGTCCTGCCGCTCTCCAAGAAGGAGACCCTCGAGCCACTGGCCCGCCAGGTCCTCCATTCGCTGCAGTCGTATTTCATGTGCGACTACGACGTCACCCAGGGGATCGGCAAGCGGTACCGCCGCCAGGACGAGGTCGGCACCCCTTGGTGCGTAACGGTCGACTTCGACTCCCTGGAGGATGGCGCGGTCACCGTGCGGGACCGGGACACCACCGACCAGGTCCGGGTCCCGGTTGACGGCCTGGTTACCGAGCTGCAGGGCCGTCTTTCGGCCGCCTGACCGTTCCGGCAATCCCCGGATCCGCCCGTCGGCGCGGTTTCGGAGCCGTCGGATGAGGCAAGTAGGCTCGAATGCCTGCGCCTGCGCAGGAAGGCCATCCCCCACCACCACCCAGGAGACGTTTCCCGATGCCGTTCGTCTACGACTTCGACCACAAGCACCGCAAGCCCCCGATGGAGATGAAGGACCTCCTCGGAGGCAAGGGCGCCAACCTGGCCGAGATGACGTCGGTACTCGAGCTGCCGGTCCCTCCCGGCTTCACCATCTCCACCGACGCCTGCCGGGCCTACATGAACGCCGGCTGGCCGGACGGCCTGACCGCCGAGGTGGCCAAAGCCCGCTCCCGGCTCGAGAAGACGATGGGCAAGCGGATCGGCGATCCGACTGATCCCCTCCTCGTCTCGGTGCGATCGGGGGCCAAGTTCTCCATGCCCGGGATGATGGACACGGTCCTCAACCTCGGACTCAACGACCAATCGGTGGAGGGCCTGGCCAAGCAGACGGACGACGAGCGGTTCGCCTACGACTCCTACCGGCGGTTCGTGGCCATGTACGGGCGCATCGTGCTCGACATCCCCGGGGAGGAGTTCGACACCCTCCTCGACGCGGCCAAGGAATTGGCCGGCACCACCTCGGACGCTGGCATCCCCACCCCGCTCCTCCGCTATCTGGTCGACGCCTATCAGCAGATCGTGGAGCGCCACACCAAGAAGCCGTTCCCCCAAGACCCCGACGACCAGCTCCGGGGGGCGATCGAGGCGGTGTTCAGCTCGTGGGACTCGCCGCGAGCCATCGCCTATCGGAACCGTGAGCGCATCGCCCACGACCTGGGCACCGCGGTCAACGTGCAGGCCATGGTGTTCGGCAACCGCGACGACGCCTCGGGCACCGGGGTCGGATTCACCCGGGACCCGGCCACCGGGAAGCGGGGCGAGTACGGCGACTTCCTGGTCAACGCCCAGGGTGAAGACGTGGTGGCGGGGATCCGGAACACCCAGCCCCTCGCCGCCCTGAAGGACGAGTTCCCGCCCATCCACAAGGAGTTGCTCGCCATCTTCGCCCGGCTGGAGGGCCACTACCGGGATATGTGCGACACCGAGTTCACCATCGAGCAGGGCAAGTTGTGGATGCTCCAGACCCGGGTGGGAAAGCGGACGGGTAGCGCCGCCCTCCGGATGGCGGTGGACATGGTGGGGGAGCGGACCATCAAATTGACCAAGGAAGAGGCGGTGGGCCGGGTGACCGGGGACCATCTGGACCAGGTCCTCCATCCCCAGTTCGCCGGTTCCGGCTACACCGTGCTGACCAAGGGACTCGGCGCCTCGCCGGGGGCTGCAGTCGGCCGGGTCTACCTCACCGCCGACGACGCGCAGGCGGCCGCCGAGCGAGGCGAGAAGGTGGTGTTGGTCCGGAGCGAGACCTCCCCCGAGGACGTGCACGGCATGCTCGCCGCCGAAGGGATCCTCACCGCCCGCGGCGGTCTGGTCAGCCACGCCGCGGTGGTGGCCCGCGGCTGGGGAAAGCCGGCGGTGGTCGGAGCCGAGGCGGTACGGATCTCCGGGTCGTCGTTCACCGTCGGTACCACCGTGGTCAACGAGGGTGACTGGATCTCGGTGGACGGTACCAACGGGACGGTGGTACTCGGACAGGTGCCGCTGTCCCAGGGCGAGACCCCGGCCGAGTTCGAGACCATCCTGGGCTGGGCCGACGACATTCGCGCCGGCCATCTCGGGGTGCGGGCCAACGCCGACAACGGGCCCGACGCCGCCAACGCCCGCAAGCATGGCGCCGAGGGCATCGGGCTGTGTCGCACCGAGCACATGTTCCTGGGTGAGGATCGGCTGCCGATCGTGCGGCGGATGATCCTGGCCTCCACCCCGGAGGACGAGGAGTCGGCTCTCGAACAGCTGCGGGTGGCCCAGAAGGCCGACTTCGAGGAGATCCTCGAAGCCATGGACGGCCTGCCCGTCACCATCCGACTGCTCGATCCGCCCCTCCACGAGTTCCTCCCCGACACCCAGGAACTGGCCATCAAACAGGCCACCGTCGGGCTCACCCCGGAAGAGGCCCGTCTCTTCGAGGCGGGCAAGGTCTGGCACGAGTACAACCCGATGCTGGGCACCCGTGGGGTGCGCCTCGGGGTGATCAAGCCCGGGCTCTATGCCATGCAGGTCCGCGCCCTGATGGAGGCGGCCCTCGATCGGGTGGCGGCCGGTGGCCGGCCGATCGTCGAGATCATGATCCCGCTCACCGTCAGCCGGGAGGAGATGGCTCTGGCCCGCTCGTGGGTCGAGGATGCGGTGGCCAAGTCCCTGGCCGACTCGTCGGGGACCCCGGGGGGAAAGAAGGGCACCAAGGGGGCCGGCAAGGGGGCCAAAGCCGCGGTCGCTCCCGGGAAGCTGGAGGTCCTGATCGGCACCATGATCGAGACCCCCAGGGCCGCGCTGCTGGCCGGTGAGATCGCCGAGGAAGCCGACTTCTTTTCCTTCGGGACCAACGATCTGACCCAGATGACCTTCGGTTTCAGCCGGGACGACGTCGAGGGTCGCATGATGTCCGAGTACCTCAGCCTCGGCCTGCTGAAGCGGAACCCGTTCGAGGTGGTGGACCCCGACGGGGTCGGCGAACTGGTCAGGTTGGGGGTCGAACGGGGCCGGTCGACCCGTCCGGGCCTGAAGATCGGGGTGTGCGGAGAGCACGGGGGAGATCCCGAGTCCATCGCCACCTTTGCCCAGGCCGGCCTGGACTATGTGAGCTGTTCGCCCTTCCGGGTGCCGATCGCCCGCCTGGCCTGTGCCCAGGCGGTGTTGTCCGGATCGGTGCCATCGAAGCCGAAGAACAGCGGCAAAGCTAAGCAGTAGCGCGAATCACCGAGCCGGCGACGCGGTACCGTCGAGCCCATGGGCATACCTGACGAGGATGTCGCCCGGGTCCGGGCGGCCACCGACATTGTCGCCCTGATCGGGGAACATGCCGCCCTCAAGCGACAGGGACGGCGCTGGGTGGGGCTGTGCCCGTTCCACGGCGAGAAGACGCCGTCGTTCAGCGTCAACGCCGAAGAGGGCTTCTACTACTGCTTCGGCTGCCAAGAAAAAGGTGACGCCATCACCTTCGTCCGGAAGACCGAACACCTCGACTTCGTCGACGCCGTTCGCCAGTTGGCGGACAGATCCGGGATCGTCATCCATGAAGACGCCAACGCCGGACGGGACAGCCAACGGCGCAAGGTGTTCGTCGACGCCATGGAGCAGGCCACCGAGTGGTACCACCAGCGCCTCCTCACCGGCGCCGACGCCGGCCAGGCCCGTGACTACCTGCGCTCGAGGGGCTACGACGGCGACGTGGTGCGCCGGTTCCGGATGGGATGGGCGCCGGACGACTGGGACGCCCTGTGCCGCGATCTGAAGCTGAGCAACGATCTGGCCGTCGGTTCGGGTCTGGGCTTCGTCAACCGTCGCGGGCGGCTGCAGGATGCGTTCCGGGCCCGGATCCTGTTCCCGATCTGCGATCCGTCGGGCCACCCGGTGGCGTTCGGCGGCCGGGTGCTTCCCGGCAGCCGCGACCCGGCCAAGTACAAGAACTCCTCGGAAAACCCCATCTACTCCAAGCGGAAGATCCTCTACGCCCTCAACTGGGCCAAGGGCGACATCATCAAGACCGGCGAGGTGGTGGTGTGCGAGGGGTATACCGACGTGATCGGGTGTTTCGTCGCCGGCGTCGAACGGGCGGTGGCCACCTGTGGCACCGCGCTGGGCGACGACCACTTCCGACTGCTGCGCAACTTCGCCAAGCGGGTGGTGCTGGCCTTCGACGCCGATGGAGCGGGCCAGTCGGCCGCCAGCCGGTTCTACGAATGGGAGCGCCGCCACGAAGTCGACGTGGTGGTGGCCAACTTGCCGGCGGGGGCCGACCCTGCCGACCTCGCCCGTGCCGACCCCGAGGCCTTCCGGGCGGCAATTGCTGAGGCCAAACCGTTTCTCCAGTTCCGGGTGGAGCGGGTGTTGGCGGCGGCCGACCTCTCCACGCCCGAAGGGCGGGCCAAGGCGGCCGACGCTGCCCTCACCGCGGTGGCGGAACATCCTGACGATCTGGTTCGAGATCAGTACGTGATGCAGGTGGCGGAGCGGTGCCGAATGGAGCCGGCCCGGCTCCGGGAGCGGTTGGAGCGCCTGCGCCAAGAGGGCCCGAAACCCGAAGCCGAAAAGCGCGAGTCGCGCGGGCCCTCGACCCGAGGGTCGAACCCGCCTGGCTCCGTCAACGGACGAGACGGAGAACCGTGGGTCCGGGATCCCGATGATGAGGGCTGGGATGCCGACGGCGAGCCTGGCATCGGGGGGACGAACCCGCGTCGGGGCGGAACCAACGGGAGCGGTTCTTCCGGTGACGGATCCTTCCGACCGGGCCTGGAAGCGCTCCGGTTGGCCATCCACCGACCCGAGGACGTGGCCCACCGGCTCGAGGCCGCCCTGTTCAGTGACGACCTGCAGCGGGCTGCATTTCAAGCCCTCATGGCGGCCGACGATCTCCATCAGGCCATCGACACCTCAACGCCGGAGGTGAGGGCCATGCTGGTCCGGCTGACGGTGGAGGAGCCGAAAGGGGAGCCCGACGAGGTGGTTTCTCAGCTGGTGAGGGACGCCGTCCGGCGGCAACTGAGCCTGGCCACCAGGGAGGCCCGGACTTCGGCCGAAGCCGCTGCGGAGGCGGCCGCGGCCAGCGTATGGGTCCAAGAGCTCGATGACCCGAGCGCCGCGGCCGCGGCGACTGCCCGGTTGGTAGCCTGGCTAGTGGTGAAGAACGAAGACAGCGTGTCCCAGGTGACACTTGACAGCTGACGAGACGGTTCAAGTGGTCACGGGTCCGCTGGAGGAGCTTCCTGTTGCGATGTTCGATGGGCTCATCCGGTTGGGGAAGTCGCGCGGTTTTCTCACCCAGGATGATGTGATGACGGTGCTCAAGTCGGTTGAGCTGAGTGCCGACTTGATCACCGGCGTGGTAACCCGTATCCGGGCTGCGGGCATCGAGTTCACCTACGACACCGGCGAGACCACCATCGTGCCGATGACTCCGGACGACGAAGTGGCAATCCTCGAAGGTTCGGTCAAAGCGTTCCGCAGCGATCCCGATCTAGTGGCATCGGCGCCGGCGGGCGGCATCGGGGGGGTTCTGGTTGCCGATGAAATCGCCGTCAAGGTATCGCCGGACGCGAAGATGGACCCGGTGCGCGAGATCGCCGTCGTCAAGCGGGCCCGTGCGCCGCGGCAACCCGCGTCCAGCGACAGCTACAACGGCGGTGACCGGTTCGGGAGCGCAGCCGCCGACCCGGTGCATACCTATCTCAAGGAGATCGGCAAGGTAAAACTCCTGGACGCCTCTCTGGAGGTGGAGTTGGCCGAGCGGATCCTGGCCGGAACCGAAGCCGCGGACCGGCTGATGGCCGCCGGAAGCGTTTCCCTGGTCGGCTCCGAGAAGGACCACTCCGAGGACCGGATGCTGGTCAGGCGCGGCCAGCAGGCCAAGGAGGCCCTGATCGAGGCCAACCTCCGGCTGGTGGTGTCCATCGCCAAGCGATACCGGAATCGGGGCCTGGCGTTCCTCGATCTCATCCAAGAGGGAAACCTCGGTCTGATGCGAGCCGTGGAGAAATTCGACCACACCAAAGGTTTCAAATTCTCGACGTACGCCACCTGGTGGATCCGCCAGGCCATCACCCGAGCCATCGCCGACCAAGCCAGGACCATCCGCATTCCTGTGCATATGGTTGAGACCATCAACAAGGTGGTGTGGGCGCAGCGCCAACTTCTTCAGGAGCTCGGGCGTGAGCCAACCGCGGAGGAGGTGGCGTTCCGGGTTGACTTCACCATCGAGAGGGTACGGGAGATCCAACGCATCAACCAGGACACCGTGTCGCTGGAGCAACCGATGGGGGATGAGGACGACTTCAGTCTGTCCGATCTCATCGAAGACCGCGGCGCCGTCGTTCCCGACGATGCGGCGGCGAGAATCATGCTCGACGAGGCGGTCCGCGAAGCGCTCGGGCATTTGAGCCCGCGCGAGGAGGATGTGGTCCGTCTCCGTTTCGGTCTCGACGACGGCAAGATCCGGACCCTCGAGGAAGTCGGCAAGGCCTTCGGTGTCACCCGGGAGCGTATCCGGCAGATCGAGGCCAAGACGCTGGCCAAACTCCGGCGTCCCGACTCCGCCCAACTGCTCCGCGACTACCTCGACGAAGCCTGACCTCACCGCCCGGGGTCAGTGACGAGGTCGCGGGCTTGCCGCCCGGTGGCCGTTAAGGGCGGAGGCCACGTCGTTGGCCATACTCGCGGCGATGGCGTCGGCAGCATCGTCACCGTCACGCCACCCGAGCCGGGAGCTGACGGCGTCCCTGGCCCGCTCTACACTCAGGCTGGCGGCCGCCTTGGCCTTGTCGGTGACCATGCCGATGGACCCGGCGACTGGCGCCGACCGGGTGACCTGGCCGGTTACCTTCACGATCTGGTTGTAACGATCCCGTCCGGCTTTGGTCCCCAGGGTGTAGCCGAGCCCGAAGGCGACCGCGGTGGCAATCCGAAACTTCACCCGACCATTGTGACCCCGTCGGAGCGGGTTTGCATCTTTGACCGGGTCGGCCGCCTCGGTCCCGGCGTCGGAAGGCGGCAATACCGCCAAAGGGTGCGACGATCCGCGGCTAATGTCCTCTGGCACGCCGTTCGGGTACCCGGACGGCTGAGCGGTCCGGGGTAGCTCAATCGGCAGAGCGAGCGGCTGTTAACCGCTAGGTTGAGAGTTCGAGTCTCTCCCCCGGAGCTTTTACCTGGTCAGAGAGTGTGGCGGTACTTCTCGCTCCGTTAGCGCCTGACGACAAAGTGCACTACCGTGTGCCAATTCCCGAGAGCGTATGTGGTTCCAACCGGAGCCGCGTGACGGGAAGCAGAACGCCAACTCAGCGGGAGGTCGTCTTTCATGGGTCAGAAGAGGTTAGCCACGTCAGGCGCGCTGTTCCTGGCCACCGTGCTTGTCAGCTCTCTCGCCCTCGTCGGGTGTTCGTCGAGCAGCGGTTCGTCGACCTCGACCACCGGCCAATCGGGCTCCCCGACGACCGGCAGCCTGGGCGCCGATCCCGCCAACCAGTCGGCAGGTGATCCCTCCCAGGGCGGCTATACCCCGACCGGGACCCTGCTCGCCGACGACGGATTCCGTCCCCAGGCGAACGGGTTCGGGACGCAGAACTACGGCGATGTGCTGTCGGACAACTCGACGCCGGTGAATCTGACGGCTACCCAGATGCAGAAGTTCTTCGGCACCGGTGTCTGCGTGGATCCCACCGCGTCGACCTGCACGCTCAATCCGGAGGCCCAAGCCTGGATGGATAAGACCAATACCTCGATGGCGGGCGGGCACTGCTTCGGGTTCTCCGTGGCTGCCCAGCTGTTCTGGACGGGAACGACGAAACCCAGCGATTTCGGCGGATCGACAACGCCGAGTCTGACGATCCCGGGGAATACCGCGCTGCAGCAGGATATCGCCTACACCTGGGCATTCCAAACCCTGGACTCCGTGAACAGCAGCGTGATCAAGGGAACGCCGGTTGACATTGTCAACAAGCTCAAGTCGGTGCTGCAGCCGAATCCAACCGAGACCTACACTGTCGCCATCTTCAAGCGGGACGGCACCGGCGGGCATGCGGTCACCCCCTACGCGATCGAGGACGCCGGCGGTGGCATCAACAACATCCTGATCTACGACAACAATTACCCGGGGATCACCCGCAAGATCACTGTCGATACCAACGCCAACACGTGGCAGTACAACGCCGCCATCAACCCGAGCTCGCCGTCCGAGCTCTACGAGGGCGACGCCACCACCATGTCCATGTCCCTCTATCCCACCACGCCGGGCCTTGCCAGCCAGCCCAACCCGTTCGGGGGCAAAGCCGCTTCCGCCGCGTCGGGAAGCACGTCGGCGGTGAGGACCGGCTCGGCGGCCAATACCGCCACGTTGACGGACGCCACGACCAGCGCAGCCATGGACCAGATCTGGCTCAGCGGAAGCGACACCGGGCACGGCCACCTGGTCATCACCGATGACCAGGGACACCGGCTCGGCATCGTCAACGGGACCCTCGTCAACGAGATTCCCGGTGCCCAGGTCGAGGAGCAGTTCCAGGACAAGGACTGGCAGGTCGCCGAGGAGCCGAACTACTACGTGCCGGACGGGACCAAGTTCACCGTCTCCCTCGACGGGACGAACTTGAAGAAGGCTGACCAGGAATCGGTCGGCGTCATCGGTCCCAGCTTCGACATGGCCGTGGACAACATCAATCTCCAGCCGGGGGAGAAGGACACCCTCGACATTGGCGCTGACGCTACCCACTGGACGTATACGGCATCGACCGTCCAATCGCCCGAGATCAGCCTCGGTGTGTCCGACGACACCGCCGACTACACCTTCGACGTGAAGGGCGATTCCGTCCCCGCGGGCGGGACGACTACGGTCGACCTGCCCGGTGAGGGCGGATCGCTGACTTTGGGCACTGCGGCCTCGGCGGGCAAGGGGAACTTCACCATTGCAATGGAGCGGGACGACGCCGATACCGGCCAGGTGAGCAAATTCAGCCACAGTGGCATCTCGCTCGCCGGTGGAGACATGGCGGAGCTGCAGTTCGGCCAATGGACCCCCGGTGGCTCGATCCCGTTGGTGATCACCCAGAACGGCGCCCAGCACACCGAGTCACTTTCCGACGCCGCGGCGTGAGCCGGCAGAGACGGCGACTGCCGGGTTTCTGACCGGGCACTCGCTCCCAGACCGAATCAGACACGACTCTCTTCGGTGGATCGGTCAGGGATGGCGGCCGTTGGGCATGAGGCCGTCCGCGCCCCACTGGTCCAGCGAGTTGAGTTGGACGTGATCGCCGGTCGCCTCGACGATCTGTCCTCCGCCGACGTAGATCGCGGTGTGATCGACCGTCGTCCAGTTGGTCGGATCCGACCCCCAGAACACAAGGTCACCCGCCTGGAGGTCTGACATCGCCATCGGCACCCCCGCCGTGTTGTACTGGTCATTGGCGATGCGGGCGAAGCCGACGCCGGCGGACTCCCAAGCGGCCAACGCCAGGCCGGAGCAGTCGTAGCCGACCGGGCCGTTGCCGCCCCAGATGTACGGCTTGCCGAGCTGGGCGAAGGCGTAGAGGACGGCCTGGTCGCCCGCGGTCACCGGCTTGAACATCAGCCCGAGGGTCGGTGGCACCGCACCCGCGTCTCCGAATGCCCATGAGGTGCCGTTCTGGTCGACGATCCAATAGCCGTGACCGCTCTTCGAGGTGACAACCTTCTCGGCTGGGTCGGGGGTGGGAGCCGCCCCCATGGAGCCGTAGAAGGCGGCGTCGCCAAAGGTGAACACGCCCCCGTCGGCGGCGATCAGCCAGTAACCCTTGCCGTCGGCAGTGGGGGCCATGCCCACCACCGGCTGTCTCAATGTCAGGGAGCCGGTGGAGCCGTAGAAGGCGGCGTCGCCGAAAGAGAAAATTCCGCCGTCACTCGCGATCAACCAGTAGCCATTGCCGTCAGGTGTCGGCGCCATGCCCACCACCGGCTGGTTCAGCACCAAGGCGCCGGTGGAGCCGTAGAAGGCGGCGTCGCCGAAGGAGAAGATGCCGCCGTCCCGGGCCACCATCCAGTAGCCCTTGCCGTCGGGAGTCGGGGCCATGCCCACTACCGGCTGGTTCAGCACCAAGGCGCCGGTCGAGCCGTAGAAGGCGGCGTCGCCGAAGGAGAAGATGCCACCGTCGCTGGCCACCAACCAATACCCGGCCTTGTCGCGGGTGGGGGTGATCCCGACGACCGGCCGGGTCGGCGCAGAGGTCAACTGGCCGTAGGAGGTGGTTCGCCCCATGTTCCACACCCCACCAGTGCTCGAGGCCAACCAGAAACTGGCCGGAGTCGGACTCCCGTCGAGACCCTGGAGGCTGATGGGGATGGCCGGTGCCGCCGCGGCCGGGGACGTGTCTAACCCGGCGGCCGCCGGGACGCCCACCACGGCGATGGTCAGCGCGGCGACGGCCAACCAGCGCTTGGGTGTCACCCCAGAGTCATCGACCCCCAAGCGGCCGGACTTGAGGGTCAGCCGTCACGGTTGGTGATAGTCGTGAGCAACATCCGACCGACGTCGGCGGATCCCGCTGGGCTGTGAATCTTACGACCATGCATCCAAACCAATTGTCGAATCAATTGCTGGGAAAGTTCGCAAGGTCCAGTGCCCAGACAAGTTCAACGTTGTGAAGTTCGCACACGGGATTGTGCTGGGCGTCTTGAGTGATCCTCAAGTATCTACCAGTAGCTGCCGATCTCACTGTCAGCGTTCTTTTTGAACGTAGCGATAACGAAAAGGCAAACCTCCCGCGAGGGGGGGACGCAAAGCCAACGGGGCTCTCTGAGTCGGCTGGGTTGCCGAAAGTAGCGATCGAAGCGCAGCTATTTCCAGCGACCCCGCGCGTCTCGGGATCGAGGAGGAGACATGCGCAGGAATCGCGAAGCAGGCAGGAATCGCGAATCAGATATTGCGACTCGGGCACGTCGACCGAGGCGCATCGCTCTCCTTTCAGCCATCGGTGGTGTGTTGGTCGCCACGATGAGCTTCGGGCAGATTGGCTTGAGCCAGGCCGCGACCGGCGCCCCAGTCAACACGACCTCGGCCTACAGCGGTGGCCGCTTGATGACGGCCGATCCGGCCGGTGGCTACTGGACCGTCACAAATGTTGGTGCCATCGCGTCCTACGGCGGGGCACCTGTGTTCGGGTCCCCAGCCCTTTCGGGAATCCGACCCTCGATGCCGGTTGTGGGCATGGCGCCCACGCCCAACGGGCAGGGCTACTGGCTGGTGGCGTCCGACGGCGGCATCTTCAGTTTCGGTGACGCCCAGTTCTACGGGTCGACCGGCGCCATTCACCTGAACCAAGCCATCGTGGGCATGGCGCCCACCCCCAACGGGCAGGGCTACTGGCTGGTGGCGTCCGACGGCGGCATCTTCAGTTTCGGTGACGCCCAGTTCTACGGGTCGACCGGCGCCATTCACCTGAACCAAGCCATCGTGGGCATGGCACCTACCCCCGACGGTCGGGGCTACTCGCTGGTGGCGTCCGACGGCGGGATCTTCAGTTTCGGTGACGCCCAGTTCTACGGGTCGACCGGCGCCATTCACCTGAACCAACCCATCGTGAGCATGGCGCCCACCCCCGACGGACGGGGCTACTGGCTGGTGGCGTCCGATGGTGGGATCTTCAGTTTCGGGGACGCCCAGTTCTATGGCTCCCTTGGCGGCAGCGGCAAGAGCATCATAGGTATCATCATCAGCCCGCCAAGGCTTGGCTACACCTTGGTGGAGACTGACGGCACCGCCGTGGTCTTCCCCACATTCACGACCAAGGCGACCAAGTCGACTCCCACTCCGACGTCAGGTCCTGTCGGTGCTGGTCCGTGGAACATGGCGTTCGACTCTGAGTTCAACGGCTCCTCGCTCGACACGTCGCAGTGGTCCACGGGGTGGTTCGGTTCCGGCATCACCACCGGCGTCAGTAGCTCGGAG
>DASZIT010000114.1:0-41169 GCA_035948855.1 Acidimicrobiales bacterium
CGTCTCCACCTACAACACCAATTTCGCCTTCGACTTCGGGCTGGCCCTGACCGAGGAGCAGGCGCAGCAGGTCCCCGAGATCGTGGAGATGGTCCGGAACCCTCCGGATTGGCTCCGGTTCTGGTCGACCCAGATTGGCGCCGAGCTCAAAGACGGTATGCGCGAGAACCCGAGTTGGATAGCCTTCGCCCGGGAGAACGGGACCGTCTTCCACACCTACAGCGTGGCGGCGCCCGACCCCTTCGTCGCCCCCTACTTCGGTTGGCTGCTCGATCGGGCGCCGAAGCCGCAACCCAGCGAGCCCCTCAATTATCGCAAGGACGAATACCCGGACTGAGGGTTCGGGGTGGCGATGGCGGTCGGCTGGTCAGGCGATCCCGAGTAGCTCGGCGCCGTTGCGCCAGAAGAACCGCTCCTGGGTGTCGTCGTCGAAGGCGTCGAGCTCGGCGCCAAAGCGCTCGAAGGGACGTCGCCCACCCTCCGGGTGCGGGTAGTCGGTGGAGAACATGAACAACTCAGGACCGCACTGCTCGATGAGCCAGGCGGTGTCCTCGAACGAGAAGGGCGTGAAGCGCACCTGACGTCGCAGGTACTCCGAGGGCAGCAGGGGCAGGGCCTGGAGGTCGGGCTCTGATCGGGAGAAGGACCGAAAGGCGTGGTCCACATTTCGTAGGAGTCCCGGCACCCACGAGGCGCCCAGCTCGATGGCGCCGCCGCGTAGGAGCGGGTGCCGCTCGAAGACACCGTCGAGGGCCAAGCAGGCCAGGAAGCGCTCGGGGGAATGATGCAGCACGGGAAAGTCCTTGGCCCGCAGGTTCTCGCCGCCGCCCAGCCAGTCCTTGGGCCTCGGCCGCCCGTTGTTGTGGAAGGCCTTGGACAGGAGCTTGCCGCCCCCGACGTGGAGGACGAAGGGCACCCCCGCCTCGGCGAGACGGGCCCACACCGGCTCGATGTCGACGTGCGCCGGGGAGAAGTCTCCAGGGGCGTCGGAAGGGATCCACACCGCGGCGACACCCTCGGCGAGCGCCTCGTCCAGCGCGTCGGCAGCCAAAGCCGGGTCCCGCAAGGGCAGGAAGCCCACTGGGTTGAGACGCGGGTCGTGGCGGCAGAAGTCGACCATCGCCCGGTTGAGCGCCCGGGTGCCCCCGTAGAGCAGCTCCAGATCGTCGTTGCCGGTGAACTGCGACAGGGAGAAGGTGGGGAACACCAGCTGCGCGGAGATACCGAGCGCGTCGAGCACCCGGGTGCGCACGGCGGCGTCCAGCGCGCCGGGCGCCTTCCAGCCTTTGGGACCACTGATGACGTCGGCGGTGACTCCCTCGTCGCGCTGTTGCGCCCACAGTTCCGGCAGCGACAACATGAGCTCGGCGGCGCCCGCCCCCGCCTTGTCGAAGCCGAGGGGACGCAGTCGGTCGCGCACCTGGGGATCGGCGTAGGCCGGGAGCCACTCCTCGACTTCCATGAGGTGGCTGTCGGCGTCGAACACGGCAGAACTGCGCATGAATCCCTCCAATGGCAGGCGGCGACGGTGACGATGCTAGTCGGAGGCGGCTAGCACTGCTGGGTGCCCGGCGGCAGCCCATCTCGGGGTTTGCCCGATTCGACCCCCCCGTTACACCGCACTTCGACCGGGCCGGGATTGCCAACCCTCCGACGAGAACGCACCGACCCGCCTCGAGTGACCCGTGGATTCGCTCTCCGGACACTTAGACCGCGCCCTATCGACAGTGCAACGCTACTGATACCAGCAGAGCTGTTCGGTCGTTGCCAGAAGTGCGCCCTGTGGACTCCACAACCGAGCCTGCTGCCCGGCATTGCCGTCGTTGCCACGAGTGCCGTTGGCCTCATTGAGGATGTAGTCGTCACCGACCGCCTCGAGTTCCTTCGCGGTGGCGTGGAAGTAGACCGAAAGGGTCAAGGTGACCGATGGCCGCATCTCCTTCCCCATGTACAAGATGCGCGGCGGGTAGGCGTCAGAGAGGAAGGCCAACTGCATGGCGTCGATGGGGCGGCCTGAGGTCTCGCGCACCCAGAGAAGCGACTCCGTCGTCTCCTGGCCGAGATAGGGAACCCCGAAGACCGGACGGATGACCACGCGTTTTCCGAACTCACCGGGAGGATGCGCTTCATCGAGCGAGTCCGGATCGGGAGCTTCCGGCATGGAATATTCGGTAAACCCGTCGGTGGGCCGCCTGGTAACGGTGATGGCGATGGCTTGCGCGAGCAACCGGAGGTCGTCGAAGTCGAGGAACTCGATGCGCCAGTGCTGGATGGTGCGGCCACTTGACACCGGCTGGGCGCGGATCAGTACATCGTTTCCAGAAATTACGGGACGCACGTAGTTGATGGTGAGGGCCGCAGGCTCACCTAGGTGCCGGGGATCGTCGATGACGCTTCGCAGCGCCATGGCCGCCGTCCACCCGCCGAACATGCCGGTGCCGGCCTCGTAACGAGAGTCCGCATTGGCGGTCAACTCGCTGTCGCCGACACGGCGCAGCACCAGTGCCTCGGTCAATTCACTCATCGCCCACCTTTCGGAGCTCGAAAGTTAGCTTCTTGTTCGACGGGGTCGCGCCTCGTGGCGTCCCGTCGTACCTTATTCAGCCCTGATCGTTCCATAGGTTTGGCATCCGGAACCTGGCCACGATGAACGGTGCTCGAGCCCATCGACGGTGCCGGCGCCGGTAAACGCGCCACCGAGCTCCGAAACAGCAGGCAAACATTTACCGACGGGGCCTAGCCAGGTTGGGTGCCACCCGACGGAGACCGAGATTCACTGAGGGTGGCGGCTCGAGCGACCAGAAATTGGGTTGCCGCCCGGCACCCGCTGTCGAAGAGCTGCTGTTGGTCCTGGAGGGTGAGGCCGAAGTCGGTGGAGTTGATGGTCCCGCAATCGACGAAGATCGTCGAGCGGGCGGCCTCGGTATCGAGGTGGTAGCGGTCCCATTCGGTGATCATCGTCCGGAGGCAGTCAATCGCTTCACCCACGGTGTTGGCGGCCGGACGGTCGGCGCTCATCTGGATCTGCCTGGCCGAGAGCTTGATCCCGAACGTCGGCCACCGGGAGGGCGCCTGGTCGGCCCGATCGAAGGATTGCAGCGGGAAGTTCGACAACATGCCCCCGTCGACGAGGGTGACGGTGCCTCCCGGCCAGTCTCCGTACTCGGGAGACGTGGACGGCTTGGTCTTCATCCGAACCGGTTCGAAGAAGAACGGGATGGACATCGAGGCCCGGACGGCGGCAACGATGCTCTGCTCGCCGGCCGGAAGTCCGTAGATCGGGTAGTCCCACGGCATCCGGACCAGGGTTCGCCGGGTGATGTCGGAAGCGAGCACCAGTAACCGGTAGCGCTGACCCTCGGGAATGCTGGCTCCGGGATCCTCGCCGGGCGGGATCTCGAGCTGCCCGAAGGAGGTGACCCCGAGGTCGGCAAGGATGGGTGACAACCACTCGACCAGATAGTCACCCGAGAACAGACCCATGTCGAGGAGGAGATGGGCGGCGGACCCAAGTCCTCCGGTGAGTCTACGGATCAGGCTCTTGTCCTCGAACCGGAGGTAGTCGACGGTGCCCAGGTACTGCCGGAGCAGACTGAGGCTCCGCCCGGCCTGCTGGATGGCAGCGGCGAGCGAGGCGGCGATGGCCCCGGAGCTGGTGCCGGCGATCCGCGGAAACCGGTAGCCGGCCTCGTCGAGCACCAGCATGGCTCCGACCAGACCGATGCCCTTGACCCCTCCTCCTTCGAGCACCAGATCGGCGGGCATCGACCCCACCCCGGTGACCGGATCCACGTAGGTGTCATGCTGCTTCAGGACGACCTTGGCCTGATCGAAGGCCTGTTGATCCTGGGGCGATCGCGGAAATGGCTGAACTTCGGGCACGCCACCATCCTGCCCGCTGCGCCCCGTAAGAGCTGGCCTCTTCCGGGTTTGGGTGCACCCGCAGGGCGACCGGAAACATCCCTCTGTCGCGCAGATGGCCGTGACACACTGGCGGGCGACCGCGGGCTCGGCCGGTTCGCCGCCAGCCCTCCGAACACGGAGGTTCGTACATGACTGCACGCAAGCTGTTCGCCGAATGTCTGGGAACGGCGCTGCTGGTGTTCATCGCCGTCGGGGTGGCCACCCTGTCGTTCGGGAAATGGGCCTCGGGGCCGCTCATCGGCGGGTCCACCGGCACCAGCATCGCGGCCGGCGTGGTCGCCACCGCGCTCGCCTTCGGACTGGTGTTGTTGGTCCTCGCCTACGCCCTCGGGCCGATCTCCGGCTGCCATGTGAACCCGGCGGTCACCATCGGATTCGTGGTCAGCGGGCGGATGTCCGTCTTCGAGGGAATCAGCTACTGGGTGGCCCAGATAGCCGGCGGGATCATCGGCGCCGGCGCGCTCTACGAGGTGTTCCGCTCGACCACCCTCTACTCCAAGTCCGGCACCGGGCTCGGCACCGACGGGTGGGGGAAGCACTCGATGATCGGTATCCCCTGGGGCGGGGCGTTCGCGGCCGAGGCCATCCTCACCTTCCTCTTCGTGCTGGTGGTGCTGGTGGTCACCAGTCGCATCGGCAACTCCAACGTGGCCGGCGTGGCCATCGGCTTCGCGCTGGCCACCGTGCACCTGATCGGCATCCCCATCACCGGGACGTCGGTCAACCCGGCCCGCAGCCTGGGGCCGGCCATCTTCGTGGGCGGCGATGCCCTCCACCAGGTGTGGTTGTTCCTGGTGGCTCCGCTGGCCGGCGGCATCGTGGCCGCCCTGGTCCATCGGTTCCTGGTGCCGGCCGAATCCGATCAGGCCATCGCCCTCCCCGGCGACGAGGCGGATCGAGAGGCATCTGCGGCTGCTCCGGCCGGGTAGGTCAACCTCGTTGCTTCCCAAGCGTCGGAGCGCTTGACAGTCAGCGCCCCCTCGTCAATGATCGCGCCACCAATAACCTGGCAGAGGGGTTGACAACAGATGTCGAAACTACGGGTAGCTGCACTGGTGTTTTTCGTGGGGGTGGCGGCGGTTGGGGTGGCGGCATGCAGCAGCAACTCGAGCAGCTCGACCACCACGGCGGCGGCCACCAACACCAAGACGGTGTTCTGCGGCTACAACACCACCCTCGACAAGGGCTCGTCCAGTGTGAGTAGCGCCGCCGATTTCCTGGCGTACCTCAAGGCGAACCAGACGTTGCTCAACAACCTTTCCAACAGCATTCCCAATGACAGCATCAAGGCCCAGGCGACCACCATCATCAATGCGGCGAAGGCGGCGGTGGCCTCGAACAATGCCAACGCCCTGAGCAGCCCCGCGATCTCGTCAGCCGGTGCCGCCGTCGACACCTACTGCGGCACCGATGGCGGTGGGAATCCGCTTCCGGCGAACTTCGGGACCGGCAAGGGCTCCACCTTCTGCGCAGACGAAGCCACTCTCTCTTCCGGGTTGGGCAACGCCGCCACTCCGGCCGACGCGGTGACGTTCCTCAAGGCCAACCAGGCCAAGATCACCGAATTCGCCGCCAACATCCCGAGCGCAGTCCAGAGTGATGCCCAGACTCTGGTCACCGCCGCCAATGCGGCTATCGCCGCCAACGACGGAACCCTCATCCAGACCCAGGCGGTCAGTACCGCCGGAAACAATGTGGATCTCTACTGCGGAGTGAACCACTAGAACCGCGGGTCCCGATGGGCCAGAATTCGTGGGTCCTGGTTCTCTGGATGGCACGTATTCTGGAACCGTGTTCTTCAGCCTTCTATCCACAGAAGTACCGGGTGAGCTGACCTCACGTTCTCGGTTGACCGGAGCGAGCGGATGACCGGCGCCGCCCGGGCTGCCGTCCACGGGATGCCCCGGATCGGGGCCGGCCGATCACTCAAACTGGCGCTAGAGGCCTTTTGGGCCGGAAAGATCCCGACCGAGGAACTCCAACGCATCGCGGCGGGGATCCGCCAGTACAACTGGCAGGTGCTGTCCGACGCCGACATCGACTTCCTCCCCTCCAACGACTTCTCCCTCTACGACCACGTGCTGGACGCCGCGGTGATGGTCGGCGCCGTCCCCGACCGCTTCCGACCAGAGGCCGGCTCCCTCGACCTCGATCGCTACTTCGCCATGGCCCGGGGCGGGGACATCGCCGACCATCCGGCCGCCCCGCTCGAGCTGACCAAGTGGTTCGACACCAACTATCACCATCTGGTCCCCGAGTTCGGAGACACCGGCCCCTTCGCCCCCGACACTTCGAAGCTGCGGGCCGAACTCGCCGAAGCTTCTGCCCTTGGCATCGCCGTCACTCCGGTGCTCCTGGGTCCGCTGACCCTGCTGCTGCGGGGATCCCATCCGCTCGGGACCGGTGCCCTCCACCTGCTCGACCCGGTCGTCGATGCCTATGGCGAGGTCCTCGCCGAACTCGCACGGGCTGGCGTTTCGTGGGTACGGATCGACGAGCCGTGCCTGGTCGAGGACCGAGACGCGGACGAGCTGTTGGGCCTGCAGCGCGCCTACCGGCAATTGGCCGAGCGCGGCGACCGACCCGGCCTGGTGATCTCGACCTACTTCGGCCACGTCGGTTCGGCCCTGCCGGTGCTGGCGGATCTGCCGGTGGAGGGGATCGGACTCGACTTCTGCCGGGGTCCGGAGAACCTCGACCTCCTGCAGGCGGCCGGCGGGCTGGGGGCCAAATTGCTGATGGCTGGAGTCGTCGACGGGCGCAACGTCTGGGCCAACGATCTGTACGCCTCCTTGCAGCTGCTCGACCGGCTAGGCGAGTGGTCCGACGAGGTGGTGGTGTCCACCTCGTGTTCGCTGCTGCACGTCCCCCTGAGCCTCCGGACCGAGCCCGACCTCCCCGGCGAGGTGCTCCCGTGGCTGGCCTTTGCCGAGGAGAAGGTGGGCGAGGTCGCCACCCTGGCCAAGGGCCTCGGCCTGGGACGCGAGGCAGTGGTCGAAGAGCTCGACGCCAGCCGAAGGGTCCGCCTGACCCGGGAGCGTTCGGGGTGGGTGGTGGACGACCGGGTTCGGCAACGGGCAGCTGACGTGGCGGGATCCGATCCCCGCCGGTCATCGGGCCCCGAGGCAAGGGCGGCCGCCCAACGGGAGCGGTTGGGCCTGCCTCTCCTGCCCACCACCACCATCGGCTCGTTCCCTCAGACCGCGGAGCTGCGGTCGGCCCGGGCCAAGTGGCGGGCCCACCACATCGATGATCAGGCCTACCTGGGCTCGTTGCGCGACGAGGTTGACCGGGTGATCCGCACCCAGGAGGAAATCGGACTGGACGTCCTGGTCCACGGCGAGCCCGAGCGGGATGACATGGTCCGCTACTTCGCCGATCAGCTGACCGGCTACGTGCTACCAGTGGAGGGATGGGTGCAGTCGTACGGTTCTCGATGCGTGCGGCCCCCGGTGCTCACCGGCGACGTGTCCCGCCCGAAAACGATGACGGCGGACTGGGCCGGCTATGCCCAGTCCCGAACCTCGAAACCGGTGAAAGGGATGCTCACCGGCCCGGTGACCATGCTCCGGTGGTCCTTCGTCCGTGACGACCAACCCGAGTCGGAGACTGCCCTCCAGCTGGCCCTGGCCATCCGGGACGAGCTGGTCGACCTCCAGTCCGCCGGCATCGCCGTGATTCAGGTGGACGAGCCCGGGCTGCGCGAAGGCCTGCCCCTCCGCACCGGAGACCACGCCGACTATCTGGCTTGGGCCACCCGGGCCTTCCGGATGGTGACCGAACCGGCCGAGCCGCACACCCAGGTCCATACCCACATGTGTTACGCCCAACTCGGCGACATCCTCGATGCTCTCGTTGAGCTCGACATCGACGTGGTCTCGCTGGAGGCGGCCCGCTCGGGCATGGCGCTGGCGGCTGAGCTGAAAGCCGCCGACTACCAGGGCGGGGTCGGACCCGGCGTCTACGACGTCCACGCCCCGGGTATCCCGACGGCGGCCGACATCGAGAGGCTGCTTCGCCGGGCGGTCGAGGCCCTCGGCCCCGACCGGGTGTGGGTCAACCCCGATTGCGGGCTCAAGACCCGACGTTACGAGCAGGTGGTCCCCGCTCTCGAACACATGGTGGCGGCCGCCGGCAAGCTACGAGCGGAGCTCGAGACCGGCTGAACGCGGCCGGTTCACCGAACCGAGAGCGGCGCCAACTGGGCTTCAGTGGGCTCACTGCAGCAGAACCATGACTCGGTGAGCCTGGCTCGTTGCCCGTTTGGGCCACTCGACGCCGCGCCGACCAAGGGACGGGGCCGGATGATCGTGGCCCGACGGCGGATCAGCTGGTCGATCTCCGCGAAAGTCAGTGCCGATTCCTGGTCGACCCGAGCTTCGACCAGGGCCGACAGCTCTTCCTGCAATTGGTCCACGGCAGCATCGGGATGGGTCCAGGTCCAGCCCAGGCGCTCGGCGTCGAACGGACCCAGATGGGGACTCATCTCCGGCCGCTCGAGGAGGAGCGATCCCTCGGGCAACAGCAGCCGGACCGTGTACTGCACCGGGTCCACGTTGCCGACCAGGTCGTGTCCGATCACGAAGTCGAGGAGGTCGACGAGTCCGTCGATGGTGGTCCACGGGGTGAACGGCAACCACGAAGGCCGCACCTCGATGCCGTGGCGACGGAGGAGGATGACCGCCTCGGAGGCTTCGGCGGTGGTGTGGCCCTTGTCGAGGTAGCCGAGGATGGTGTCGTCCACCGACTCGAAGGCGGAGACGATGAACAGGCAGCCGGCGGCGGCCAGCTCGGACCAGACGTCGGGATGGCGCAGGACGTGTTCGACTTTGACCGTGCAGTCGAAGGTGAGCCCGGGATGGCGCCGGTGGATCGCCGACACCAACCGACGGGAGTGGTGCGGCGCATTCAAGAAGTCGGGATCCGAGAAGGTCAGGTGCTGAGCGCCGGCCGCCACCAGCTGATCGACATCGGCCACCACCGTCGCCTCCTCCACCGGGCGCACCCGGCCGTCGTAGACGACGGGCACCGGACAGTGCCGGCAACGGTGCGAGCAGCCCCGGCTCGCCTCCACTGAGCCGACCAGCCGCTCCTCGCCGCCGACCGCCAGCCGGGTATAGCGGTCGAGGGCCGGCAACCGGTGGCGAACGGGAAGGGCGGCCTGCCCCCTGGTCAGCTGGACGACCGGGCCGGACTCGCCACCGCCGACCCAGGCCAGGAGGCCGGCTTCATACTCGCCGGCGATCACTGCGTCGTTCGGGGACCTGACGGTCAGGTCGCGACTCACCGTGGCGTAGAGGCCGTAGAAGCACAGCGGGAGCTCGGGCCGGCGGGCCCGGACCGACTCGGCCACCTGGAGGGCCAGTCGCATGGCGGTGTGCATGGGCACCGAGAACGCCACCCGATCCGCCCAGTCGAACTCGGCAACCGGAACCGGCTCGACCGCCACATCCACGCACCGGACCTGGTGGCCGACCGCCTCCAGCACCGCGGCCGGCTTGGCCAACCCCAGCGGCTGGTTGCCGAGCTCGTAGGTGGACACCAGGAGCACTCGCACACCGGCGAGGTTAGTGGTGCCCGGCGAGTCCGCCGATCGGGACGTCGCGGAGCCGGACATCCAGACAGGACTCCGCCCGGCGCAGCGCATTCTCGACGTCATCGGCGGTTTCACCGCGGGCGAAGATGAAACCCAGATAGCGGTCGCCGTCCGGGAGGGGCACCACTTCCCGCCCCAAGGGGATGCTGATCTCGAGGCCGACCACCCCGTCGACCGCCCGAGCCTCGTCCTGGCCCGACACCTGCTCCAGTATCCCGGCCGACCGGATCGGGAGCATCATCACACCGGAGGCCTGGGTCTCCCGGCTGAGCCCCTCCCCTCCCAGGCCGAGGGCGTGCCGAAGGATGACCTCCTCGAGACTGACCCCCGCCCCGAACCGCAGGGAACGGGAGCACAGACCGCCGATCGAGCGGGCGGCTAGCTCGAGGATCGTCAGATCGCCGGTGGCACCGATACGCATCTCCGCGTGCACCGGCCCTTCCCGAAGACCCAGCGCTTCGGCGGCACCGGCGGTGAGCTTCTCCACCCCGGCGAGCGTCGAGCTCGGGTGCCGTGACGGCGTGACATAGATGGTCTCCTCGAAGTACGGGCCCTCCAACGGGTCCGGCTTGTCGAAGATCGCCAGCACGTCCAGTTCCCCGGCGATCAGCAGCCCCTCGACCGCCACCTCGGCGCCGGGCACGAAACGCTCGACCACCAGTGGCTCCGGGCAATCGTCGAGGAGGGCCTGGATGCGGGCTGCCGCCGCCCGGGCCTGGATCTCGTCGTCAACCCGGATCACCCCCTGGCTGGCCGCCCGGGAGGTGGGCTTCATCACGCACGGGTAGCCGATCTCGGCGCAGGCCGCCACCGGATCACCTCCGGGTGGCACAGTGCGGAACTCGGGCTGCGGCACCGAGGCGGCCTCCAGGCGTTGACGCATCACAGCCTTGTCCCGGGTGGCGACGACCGCGTCGGGCGGATTGTGCGGGAGGCCGAGGCGCTCAGCCGCCCGGGCGGCCACCACCACGCCTTGATCGTCAACGGCCACCACCGCGTCGAGGGGCGTCCGCCGGTGGAGCTCGACGATGGCCTCCACCGCCGCGTCCGGATTTGCCAGCGGGACCACCACGGCCCGGTCACCCATCGACCGGGCCAGGGCCTGGCGGCGCTCGGACCCGACCACCACCTCGACCCCCAGCTGGGCGGCGGCGGCCAGGAAGTCCGGGGCCCGGTAGGTGGCGGTAGGCAGCAACAAGAGAACTCGTCCCATAGCCCTATGATGCACGTATCCGACGAGTTCCGAGGCACAGCGATCATGAGTGACGCCGACACCGAGAAGTTGACTGTCCTGCGGGCGACCGATGCCGCGGTCGCCATGGTGTCGGAGTTGCGGGCCAGCGAGGACGACCAGGAGTCACTCGCCCTCTGGATCGAAATCACCGGCACCAACGGGACCGCCTACAGCTACGACATGTACTTCCAGCCGTTGGCCGACGCTCAACCCGCCGATTGGTCCGATCAGCAAGGCGACCTGAAGATCGTGGTACCGGCCGACAGCATTGCCAACATGACCGGCGCGGTGCTCGACGTCAACAGCGATGGCGGCGAGACGGGGATGGTGATCATCAACCCCAACCAACCTCCGGTGGTGGCCAGCCCGGCCATGGCCGGACCCCCGGCCGACCTCAGCGGTGACGTGGCCCAGCGGGTCCTGCAGGTGTTGGAAGCACAGATCAATCCGTCCATCGCCGCCCATGGCGGCCGCGCCGATCTGGTCGCCGTCCAGGACGACGCCGCCTATCTCCGACTGAGTGGGGGGTGCGCCGGGTGCGGGATGGCCACGGTGACCCTGAGCCAGGGCATCGAAGTCGCCCTGCGCGAGTCGGTCCCGGAAATCACCAAGGTGATCGATGTCACCGACCACGCCGCCGGCACCAACCCCTATTACGAGGCCGCCAAGAAGTAGGGCTCAGACCGGCAGGAAGCGGCGGGCATCCTCGGCGGCGTAGGCGGCCACGGTGGCGTCGATGGCCACGGTTGTCTCAATGCGCTCGATGACATCTTGCAGCCGGCTGGCGGGGATGGCGCAGGTCATCTCCGTCCGGGGCATGTCGGTGCGGGTGCGGCTGAGCATGCAGCCGACGCTGGCGGCCACCTCGCCCTGTTCCTTGGCCATGGCGACGACGTGGCATTGGGGCTTCCCGCTGATGTGGAGGCCGGGAAGGGCGTCGGAGAGCACCATCAGCTGCTTGCCGTTGACCCGGATCAGGACCACGTCGGGATCGACCGGCGTCTCGGCCAGCGGCCCGTAGGTCACCGCGCCGGGGCGCTCGGTCACCACCGGGATGCCGGGAACCATGTCCATGGTCACCCAGCCCGACTCGAGGAGGGTGGCCACGTCGGAGCGACCTCCCACCTCGTCGAGGGTGGCGAAGCCGTGGGTGAGCAGCCCCACGCTGCAGTTGCCGTGGTCGGCAGCCACCGTGGAGAAGGTCCGGTCGGTGGCCTTGGTCCAGAACACGCACCCGGCCGGCACCCGGCCGGTTCGGCCGTCGGGCGTCGGCGCCGGCATCGGCGCATCGTAAGGCTCGACTCCGGCCGGCGCCGCGTCGGAGAAGGTGATGGCGATCGGTTCGGTAGTGAGGCTCAACGCCGAGGTGAGGGAGGCGGCGGATTCAGACCAGCGGTCGGGAGTATTCATGGCCCCAGTATTGCCGACACCCACGATCGGCAAAACACGGATGCGCCGCCGATCGCGGCCGGCAGGATGGTGACTAACGTCGAGTGCCATGACTCCGGAGTCGAAGCCATTGTTAGAAAGCGGCGCCGACCCCGACCCGCTGGGGCAATTCGGCCAATGGTTCGACGAGGCGGCCGCGGTGGTCCCCCACCCGGAAGCCATGGCGGTGGCGACGGCCGACAGCCAAGGGCACCCATCGGTGCGGATGGTGCTGCTGAAGGGTTGGGATGCGAATGGATTCGTCTTCTACACCAATTTCGACAGCCGAAAGGGCCGCGAACTCGGCGACAACCCTTACGCCGCGCTGCTCTTCCACTGGGAACTGCTGGGCCGGCAGGTTCGTATCGAAGGTCCGGTGGATCGCATTCCCGAACGCGACTCCGACTCCTATTTTCAGACCCGGCCGCGGGGTGGGCAGATCGGGGCCCGGGCCTCGTATCAGAGTCGAAGCATCGAGAGCCGCGAAGAACTGGACCGCGAAGTGAAGATCCTCGAGGGCCAATTCGCCGGGCAGGAAGTGCCTCGCCCCCCGTGGTGGGGTGGCCTCCGGGTGCAGCCCCGGGTGTTCGAGTTCTGGCAGAACCGGGAGGACCGGCTCCACGATCGACTGCGGTACACACCGGTCGCCGACGGATGGAAGATCGACCGCCTTCAACCCTGATGGTGGGACGGAGACGGTACGGGGCACCAAAACTGGCTCTCGGAAAATCCGGTTTGAACCGGTCGGTGCCGGGGAACAACGTTCGCACCATTCAATGAAAGGAGTTCACATGGCCCTCGTCATCGTTGCGGCATTGTTGGTGCTGTTGTTCTTCGGTTTGGGATTCGCCATCCACTTTCTTTGGTTCGTCGCGGTCGTCTTCTTCATTCTCTGGCTGGTCGGCTTCGCGGTAGGCAGGGGGGAGACCGCTGGACGTCGGGGCTGGTATGGGCGTTAAACTGCATTGTTTGCTCCCGACCGATGACTATTTCGCCTAACGGCGGTCATAGGTAGGGAACTAGGCACACAGATGCCGGCCGACCGCACGTGGCCGAAAGGAGATGCAATGCCTCACAGCATTTGGACGGGTTCGGTCAGCTTCGGGCTGGTCAATATTCCTGTGGGCATGTATTCGGCCACCGAGGAACACACCGTTCGCTTTCACCAGTTCGAAGCGGGCACCTCGGATCGGGTCCGCAACTTACGGGTGAATGAGCGGAGCGGCAAAGAGGTCGCCTACGCCGACATCGTGAAGGGATACGACCTGGGCGGTGAGAGCGTCATCGTCACAAAGGAAGAGCTAGCGGCGGCCTCCCCGGAACGCTCGTCCACCATCGAGATCTCCGACTTCGTCGAGCTCAGCGAGATCAATCCCATCTTCTACCGGTCGACCTACTACCTGGCGCCCAAGGGTGAGGCGGCAGTCAAGCCCTACCGTTTGCTCCTGCAGGCCATGGCCAAGACCAACATGGCGGGCGTCTCGCTGTTCGTCATGAGGAACAAGGAGTACCTGTGCGTGGTGCGGGCCGACCGGGACATCCTCGTCCTCGAGACCTTGTACTTCGCCGACGAGATTCGCGACCCGATCGATGTACTCGGGGACCTGCCCGATGCCAAGCCCTCCACCCCCAAGGAGCTGACCATGGCGGTCGAGCTGGTGAATGCCCTGTCCGGGCCCTGGGAACCGGAGGCCTACCAAGACACCTACGCCGAAGAAGTCAAGGCACTCATCGCCCGGAAGCAGAAGGGTGAAGACGTGGTGGTTCACGCCGAGGTGACCAAGGGGGCGCCCATCGTCGATCTGATGGATGCCCTGAAACAGAGCGTCGACCGCTCGCGAGGGAAGGCCAAGGCCGGTTCGGAACCTGCCGGCTCGGGGTCCAGCCGGTCGAAGGCCAAGAAACCCACGGTGGCGGCCAAGCCGGCAGTCTCCGGCCGCACCTCTCGTCCCGTGGCCAAAGCCGCGAAACGCCCACCCGCCGGCAAGGCAGCGGGCAAGACGGCGGGCCGCAAGACGGCCGCGCCGGCCCGGGCCGGGGCCTCCCGGCGGAAGGCGTCGTGACCCGACCTGAAGGCTAGGGGTCCAACGACGCGAAGAGGTCGCCGCGTTCGTCCACCCGGGCCAACACCTCGTCGGTGGTGAACCTCAGGTCGGCCGGGTCACCGCTGGCCTCACAGGCCGCCACCTCGTCCCAGTCGACCGGGGTGGAAACCGTGGGCTCGGGACGGGCTCGTACCGAGTAGGCGGCGACGGTGGTCTTGGATGCGGAATTCTGGCTCCAGTCGATGAACACCTTGTCGTTCCGAAGCGCCTTGGCCATGGAGGACACCACCAGCTCGGGATGATCGTGCTCGAGCTGGACCGCCAGGTCGTGGGCCTGGTCTCGGGTCCGCTCCCAGGTGGGGCGCCCGCCCAGTGGGACATAGAGTTGCAGCCCCTTGGAGCCACTGGTCTTGGCCAGCGGTTGGCTGCCTTGGTCGACCAGGGTCTCGGCGATCCACTGGGCGACCCGGCAGCACTCCACGATGGTGGCTCCCGGGCCCGGGTCGAGGTCGAACACCAGGTGGTCGGGAGGGGCGGGCAGTTTGCGCCGGCGGCCGACTCGCCAGAGCGGAACGTGAAATTCGATGACGGCCAAATTGGCCGCCCACACCAGCGTGGGAAGATCGCCTATCAACGGGTGCTCGACATCGGACCCACCCCCCCGGCTGGACGTCGACGGGACCTCCACCGTCCGCACCCATGCCGGGGCATGGGACGGCACATGCTTCTCGAAGAAGGACTTGCTTTCCACCCCGTCCGGGTACCGGCGAAACGTCACCGGTCGGTCGGTCACGTGGGGGAGCATCACCGGGGCGATGTGGACGTAGTAGTCGATCAACTGGCCCTTGGTGAAGCCGGTGGCCGGAAACATCACCTTCTCGAGGTGGCTGAGCGACAGTTGGCGGCCGTCGACCCGGGTCTCCACCCGTTCACTCCGACTCACGGACGATCTCCTTTGCCGACTTGTCCGGCCTCAGCCCTCGCCACGAAGGGTGACGCAGATATCCGTCCGGTGTCCATTCGCTGAACTGGACTTCGCCGACCACCGAGGGTCGGGTCCAGGTGACTCCGGAACCCTTCGGCAACGGGGGCGGCGATGAGAACGGGCTGGTCTTCCGCGGCGCCCGCCGAAGCCGTTCGACCAGTTGGGTCCGCTCCGGATCGGAAAAGCCGGTACCGACCTTGCCCACATAGGCCAGCCCGTCGGCCGCGGGTATCCCGAGGAGCAGCGCTCCGAACGTTCCCCGGCGCGAGCCGTTCCCGGCAGTAAAGCCACCGATGACCACCTCCTGGGAACGGACGAACTTGGTCTTCACCCACTCGTCACTCCGCCGCCCGGCGCGGTACGGACTCGAGGCCCGCTTGGAGACGACCCCTTCGAGGCCATTCTCGATGGCGGTGTTCATCACATCGGCACCGACGCCGGTGAAGGACGGCGCCACCACCCAATGATCGCCGCCGATGCCCAGCGAGTCGAGCACCTCGCGGCGGTCCCGGTAGGGCAGGTCCACCAGTGACATCCCGTTGAGGTAGAGCAGGTCGAAGAGCATCAGCGACGCCGGCGTCTCCTGGGCCAGCCGGGTGGCGATCCGGTGATTGTCGACGTGAAGGCGATGCTGGACGAGGGAGAACTTCGGAACACCATCGGGTCCGGTGACCACCACTTCGCCGTCGAAGAAGGCGGTGGTCATTCCCAACGACGCCCCCAAGCCCTGCAACTCCGGGAACGCCGACGTCAGGTCGAGGTCGTTGCGAGACCGGATGTGCACCCGGCCCCCCTCCACCGAGACCCCGGCCCGGATACCGTCCCACTTGAATTCGTAGGCCCATCCCCTCCCCTTCGGGAGCTGGCCGGGGGTGGCCAGCATCGGCCGGAATTCGGTCGGGAGCGGCTCCCAGCCGTCGGGGACCGGGTCACGCCGGTGGATCATCCACTGCTTCCCGTTGGTCGGGAACAGCACATAGCGGCCGTTGGCGCGGTCCCCGTGCAGCACCACGGAAACCTCTTTTTCCATCCACTTCTCGAGGGTGTAGGTGCCGGTGTCCCACACGGTGACGGTCCCGCCTCCGTATTCCCCGGCCGGGATCTCTCCCTCGAAGGCGGCGTAGTCCATCGGGTGGTCTTCGGTGTGCACGGCCAGACGGTTCTGGTGAGGGTCGAGCGGGAGGCCTTTCGGCAGCGCCCACGAGACCAACACCCCGTCGTGCTCGAGCCGGAAGTCCCAGTGGAGTGCCGAAGCGTGGTGTTCCTGGATGACGAACTTCGGTTCGCCTTTGGACCGAGCGGCCCGGCCCGACCTGGTTGGCTTCGGGATCGGCTCCGGAGTCCGTCCGACCCGGCGCTTGCCCCGGTACTCATCGAGGGGCTCTGCCTTGGCCCGGGAGGAGGAAGCTGATCCCGGGGTCATGGCTTCCGACCGGATCGAAGCCGGGGTGGACCCCAGACAACCCGGAACCCGGGGCATCGTGCCCGGATACCCGGGCGGTGAGGTCGCCGATCACGCGAAGCCCCGCCCGAGAATGGGTTTCGCCGGGCGGGGGCTTCTGGAGCCGATCTCTGAGTGGGGGATTTGCGCCGAGACCGACAGATCCCATTGTTCCCCGCCGGCCGGGCTTCAAAACGTCCCGTCCGGGCCCGGCAACTGCCCTGGTCACAGCCGAGGCGGGTCACCCTCCCCCACCCCGTCGGCGTTGGGGTTTCCGGGTCATACCGAGAAGTCGGGCCTGGCTCCGTGGGCGTTGGGAATGCGGCCTTCCGGCTTCTCCCATTCCTCCTGTCTTCCCAGCGCGGTGAGATCCAGGAAATAGTACGAACCACCCAGGGCTTCCGCGCCTCGGGCGAACATCGAATAGGTGTGGAAGACGTGGTCGCCATCGCGCAGGAACATGCTGTGGCCGGGTTGCTCGGACGACCCTTCCGCCAGCCAACCCATACCAACCTTCTCGAGCTCGGCTTTGTTGCGATAATTGAACTCTACGGGAGCCACCGACTCGTCCAAGGTGACGTGGAAGTCGTAGTTGAAGTCAGTGCCGTGTGACGAGTACCAGGGGAATCTCCAACCCTTACGAACCCGGTAGGCCTCGATCTTCTCGAGCGGAGCCCGGGAGACGGTGACAAACGAGGTGTCGCGGGCGTGCAGATGGGCAAGGAGCCCGTCAGATATCTCGTCGGACGCCGCGGTACAGCTCGGGCAGCCCTCGTCCCAGCTGGGGTCGAACATGAAGTGGCGGACGATGAGCTGGCGTCGTCCGAGGAAGAGATCCAGCAGGCTGGCCGTACCGTCCAGTCCTTCGAAGGCATAGTCCTTCTCGATCTTGACCATGGGCAACTCGCGGCGCCGGGTGTTCAGCGCATCGCGGGCCCTCGTCATCTCCTTCTCGGCTTCGAGCAATTCCTTGCGCGCCACCAGCCACTCTTGGCGGGACACCACCTTTGGAAGACTCATCGGCTCTCCTCTGACTGGGCTGGTTGAAACAGAACGCCGCACCTGTCAGTGCCTCATTACCCCGCGGGGTAAGCGTGAAAACGGGTGCCGCCGCAGGGATGGCCGTCCCTCCGACGGTGGCGCTCCATCAACAAGGAGAGACCCGGACTGATGGACAAACTCATCGGCCGACTGCCAGCAACCTGGGACCCGCCCACCGACCGAATTCTTGGTTGGCCCTTGACACCGGCTAACGATGTTAGCTACTATGGCTAACAGCGTTAGCCCACGCCAGATCCGAGCCAAGGAGGACCAGATGTCCGAGTCAAGCACCCACTACCAGAAGCCCGGGTGGTTCACCCAACGGGTCTTCAATCCCTGCGTGGCCGCCATGACCCGCCTCGGCATCAGCATCTGGGGCAGCCGGGTCCTGGAGGTCAAGGGCCGGCAGAGCGGTATCCCCCGCCACACCCCGGTCAACCTGCTCGATTTCGAGGGCCGGCAGTACCTGGTGGCGCCGAGGGGCGAGGCCCAATGGGTCCGGAATGCCCGCGCCGACGGCGGACGACTGGTCCTCATCCTGGGCCGGCGACGTGACCCCCGGATCGCCACCGAGCTTCCCGACGGCGAGAAGCCCCCGATCCTGCGTGCCTATCTGCGCCGATGGAAGGCGGAAGTCGGGGTGTTCTTCGGCGGCGTGAATGCCGACTCCAGCGATGAGGACCATCTGCGCATCGCGCCCGACCATCCCGTGTTCGTCCTCTCAGAAGCGACCAGCTGAGATGCACCCGATGGAAGGCAGCAACCGACCCCTCGCCCGTCGAGGTACCCCTCTCCCCTTCCCCGACAGTGGATCGCACCCGAGGACGGCCAACATGGCCCTGCGGTTCATCGTGGAGATGACCGCCTACGCGGCTCTGGGTTACTGGGGTGCGGTCAACCATTCCCCGCTCATCGTCCGGGTCACCCTGGCCATTGTTACCCCGCTGGCCGCGATGGCCCTATGGTCATTGCTGTTGGCACCCAAGGCGCGTTCGCGTCTGAGGGATCCGATGGCCCTGGTGTCGGAGTTGGCCGTCTTCACCGGTGCCGCCGTCGCCCTCGGAGTGTCCGGGCCGGAGTGGCTGAGCGAGGTGTTCATTGCGGTCGCGGTGGTCAACACCTTCCTGGTCCGCGTCTTCGAGCGCCGCCCCTCCGCGATGCCGTCAACTTACCCGGCCATCCGGAGCGCCGGATGACCATCGGGGTGAACCGCGACACGGACCGGTCATCGGAACATCTCCTGCCGGGTGAGATCGAACGCCCCGAGCCATTGCCGGCCCGATCGGCACGGGTCGCCCAGATCATCGAGGGCGCCCGGCGGGTGCTGGAAGACGAAGGCCATGACTCCCTCACCATGCGCAGATTGGCTGACGAGCTCGGAATCCAGGCCCCCTCCCTGTACAAGCACTTCCCCGGGAAGGCCGGAGTCGAACTGGCGCTCATCGAGGACGCGTTGACCGATATCGGCCAGGTGAGCCATCGGGCGATCCATCAGCCCGGCTCGGAAGGCCGACTCAACGCCCTCCTCAACACCTATCACCGGTATTCGGTGTCCCACCCGAATCTCTACCGTCTAGCCACCCGCGGACCACTGCTCAGGGATCAGTTACCTTCCGGCCTGGAGGAGTGGGCCGGCAACCCCTGGTTCGTGGTCACCGGCGACCCGTCCCTGGCCCAGGCGCTCTGGTCCTTTGCTCACGGAATGGTGATTCTCGAGCTCGACAACCGCTATCCGCCCGGTTCCGACCTCGACGAGACCTGGCGGGTCGGGGCGGCCGCCTTCGGGCGATCCGTCAACCAGGGATGAGGGGCGCCCGGTGGGCTCAGCGGTTCGGCTGACCGTAGTGGAGGGTGATGGATCCGTCGCCGTTCTGGCTGCGGATGGCGCTCGGGTTGGCCCTACCAGGCGCGCCCCGATTTTGGTCGATGTCCCCCATCGCTCCACCTGGCGGCCGCCCCGCCATCGAGGCGTCATCGTCGTGGTGCAGGTGCTATACGTTCGGTAGTTGATGCGCCCTTTCCTAGGGATGACTGGTACCCGAAATGGATGTCCATGGCCGAAGGCAGTCGCGACGAAATCGAAATCCTGCTCGAGGCCGATCGAGCCGCCCGAATTGCCGGCGAATCCGTCGCCCGCTGGT
The DNA here is from genome assembly GCA_035948855.1 of Acidimicrobiales bacterium. Taxonomy (GTDB): domain Bacteria; phylum Actinomycetota; class Acidimicrobiia; order Acidimicrobiales; family RAAP-2; genus DASZIT01. The sequence goes on from DASZIT010000114.1 coordinate 19,836, forward strand.
GGAAGGAACATGCGGAGGCCGCCGCTAGTGAGGTAACCAGCGATTCTCTTGATGAACTCCTCCGTGATGCCCTCGACTCGATACGGCGGGGTATGGCCGCCGACGCCGTCGCGCTCTTGCTGGCCGACGAGTCGGAAGGAGAGCTGGTCGCCCGAGCCGCGACAGGGCTCGCTGAGGAGGTCACCATCAGTCTGGGAATCCGGGCTGGAGAAGGTATGGCCGGACAAGTCATGGCTCGTCGCCGACCCCAGGTCTTCGACGACCTTTCGCAGATACACATCGTCTCCCCGGTGCTGAGGAACAGTGGCCTTCGGTCGGTGGTCGCCGCTCCGCTGGTCTCTGAGGGTCGCGTGTTGGGCGTCATCTATGCCGGTAGTCGGCAGCTGGCCAACTTCACCGGTGCCGATGCCCACATCCTCGAATTGATCGCCAATCAAGTCGCCGGGGCGTTCCGACGGGTGCAGCTGTTTGAAGCTGAACACTCCGCCCGAACCGAGGCCGAGCAACTGGCGGCCCGCCTGGGGCAAATGCAAGCCGTGACATCGGCTCTGGTCGGTACGTCCAGCGTCGAGGAGACAGCCTCGGTACTGGCGGAGTCGATGACATCGCACGCTCATCGCCACGAGGGCCGTTGGGGCAGCGTCTGGGTGATACGGGAGGACAACATCGAATTGGCCAGCGACCTCAGTCTGTCGCCGGGCGCCGCCGGGATTGGCCAGGTGCCTCTGGACAGCAGACTTCCGCTGGCCGAGGCGGTAAGACGGCGCCAGGCGATTTACGTCACCGATGCCGCGCAAGCGGTTTTCGAATACCCAAGCCTCGCCGAGTACTCCGATATCGCCAAGAGTTTCGCGGTGCTTCCCATGGTGGTCGGTGAGGCCTGCTTGGGCGCGTTGGTCATCGCTTTCGAAACATCCCATGAATTCAGCGACGCCGAACGGGCTTTTTTTGGTGCGGTCGTCGATCAAGCCGCCCAGGCACTCGATCGTGCCAGCCTCTATACCCAACTTTCCGATCTCGCCGACATGAGCGCATTCTTCGCAGAGGCAGCCAAGGTATTAGCCGAAGCCCCTAGCTTCGCAGACACTCTTGAGCGATTGGCTACCCTCGCCCTCGCCGCGCTCGGGGATATCTGTCTCATCGACGTCGTGGACGAGAGAGGCGAACTGCAACGGATGGTGGCGAGGCATCGGGACCCGACCTTCCAGCACCTGGTTGATCTCCTCCGGACCCACTACCCCCCACGACGCGATGGCCCTCATCCAGCGGCGGAGGTCAGTCGAGTCGGCACGACGAGCTGGTCAGCCCAGATGACCGACGCCTATCTGCGGTCGACCACTCTCGATCAGCACCATTTCGAGATCACCAAGGCGTTGGGCTTTAAGTCCTATCTGGCGGTACCGCTGAAGAGCGGCGATGAACTACTCGGATCGCTGACCTTCGTGTCGACGGGGCGACCATTCAGTTCGAGACACGTTGCCTTCGCTGAGGGTCTGGCGCAACAGGTGGCCGCGGTCGTAGACAGCTCCCGTCGATCAGAAGCGGCTCTCACGACCTCGCGGATCCTCCAGGAGAGTTTGCTTCCCCACCACCTACCCGAAATCCCCGGATTGTGGATCGACACTCGCTACCTCGCCGCCACCCGGGGACTCGAGGTCGGGGGCGACTTCTACGATCTGATGCTTCTTCCGAGCCGGAGAGTGGGGTTCAGCATCGGGGACGTAGCTGGTCACGACCGGCATGCGGCTGCATTGATGGGGCAGATTCGAAGTGCCGCCCGTGCACTCGCCGGCCAAGTCGACAGCCCAGCGGAGCTCATCGCCGCGTTGCGGTGGAGTTGGGATCTTCTTGATGCCGACCGAATCACCACCGCATTGTTCGCTGAGCTCGACCCGGCCACCGGCGAGCTGATGATGGCTTCCGCTGGGCACTACCCTCCCCTCCTCATCGCCCGAGGAATGACCGAGTTCTTGCCGGTGCCTCCCACCACCCCGCTCGGAACACCCGACTCTCCGGTGCACCAGTGGTCGGGAACCCTCAAGCGGGGGGAGGTCCTGCTCCTGTACACCGATGGTGCCATTGACGAACGCTCAGCCGGAAGTGAGGCGAGCATGGCAAGGTTGGCCGAGGTGGCGTCGGGCGGCGAATTGAATCCGACCTCGGTCTGCACGCGAATTGTCGATTTCCTGGATGAAGACAGGATTGATGATGTGGCGCTGTTGGCTCTTGCGCTCGACTAGCGACGATAGGGCATTGCCAGCGGGAATCGAATGCTAATGGTTGGGTAGAGATCGGTGCGAGGGGCGCCGAAGCCTTCCTGTCCAAGAGGCAAGATGCTGGTTCGCCCCTTGATGTCGAAGTGCCGGCTGGCCGCTGAACGGTTAGGTCGCCGCCATACCGACGATCGGCCGGTTGAGGGGCTGGCCCCCCATCGAGCCGTTGAAGGGGGCGTCGCCGAAGGCGAAGATCCCGCCGTCGGACGCCACGAACCAGTAGCCCATTCCGTCGTTGGTGGACGTCATGCCGACCACCGGCTGGTTGAGGTGGATGGCTCCGGTGGAGCCGAAGAAGCCGGCGTCACCGAAGGCGAAGATCCCACCGTCCGACGCCACCAGCCAGTAGCCATGACCGCTGGGGGTGAAGTCCATTCCGACGATCGGTTTGTTCAGATGAATGGCGCCGGTGGAGCCGAAGAACCCGGCGTCGCCGAAGGCGAAGATTCCGCCGTCGGAGGCCACCAGCCAGTAGCCCCGGCCGTCAGGAGTGGACGACATGCCGACAATGGGCATGTTCAGATGGATGGCGCCGGTGGAGCCGAAGAACCCGGCATCCCCGAAGGCGAAGATCCCACCGTCGGAGGCGACCAGCCAATATCCCTGGCTGTCCGGGGTGGATGCCATACCGACGATCGGCCGGTTGAGAGGGATGCCCCCGGTGGAACCGAAGAAGCGGGCGTTCCCGAAGGAGAAGATCCCACCGTCCGAGGCCACCAGCCAGTAGCCGGTCGTTGCGGGCGGCGGACCCGGCGGGGTCACATTGAGGGTGAAGGTCCATGTGCCGATATTGCCGACACTGTCCTGGTCGGTACCGCTGACCGTATAAATGCCGGGTGCAGTTCCCGCAGCCGCCGTGATCCCCCCGGTGCCGCTGACCACCACGATCCCAGAGAACGCCGAGGGGGACTCGGCGTAGGCGACCGCTCCGGTGGCGTTGGTCACCGTGAGCTGCCCGCTGAAGCCGATCCCGAAGGGAACGGTGGCGGAGGTCGGGGGACCCTGGGCGAGGGTGGTGCCGGTGGTAAACGTCACCGTGGCAGTGGAAGTGATGGCGGCGCCGTTAATGGTGCCGCTGATGGTGGCCGTCCCGGTCGTCGCCGACGAGGTGAGGGTGGCGGTGTAGGTGCCGTTGGCCTTGTCGGTGACCACGCCGAGGGTACCTTTCGTGGTGGCCAGGGTAACGGTGCCGCCCGACGTGGTCAGGTTGGTGCCGCTGGCGTCCTTGGCCTGCACGGTGATAGTCGACGTCGAAGTCCCGTTGGCGACGATCGAAGTGGGGCTGGCAGTGATGGTGGTCGTGGCCGCGCTAGCAGCCCCGGTGATCACCACTGCGGCGGCCGCGTTGACGGGGGTGGAATCCTGGGAGGTCGCCACACTGAAGGTGTTGGCCGGGTAGGTGCCGGCAATCGGGTTGGTGATCCCGGCGATGGTGACGGTGCCGGCGGTGCTGGCCGCGAGGGCACAGGTCCCGCTGAGCGTGATGGTGACGACCTGACCGGCCGTCGCTCCCGTCGTGGTCCCGGTGCAGGTTCCGGTGAACCCGGAGTGGAAGGTGACCGTCGGCGTGGCCGGAATGATGAACGCAGAGTTGAACGTCACTGCGATGGTGTTGGGCGAGGCAAGGGCGCCGCCCGACGAGGTCGTAAAGCCCACCGTCCAGGTCGAGGTCGCGGCGGCCACCGATGAGCCCGGCGCGAAGGTCACGCCGGAAAGCGGGGTGGCTCCGATCAGTATCGGGGAGGCCGGATTGGCCGGGGTGACGTCGGCGGAGGTCGCCACGCTGAAGGTGTTGGCCGGGTAGCTACCGGCTACCGGGTTCATGATCCCGGCAATGGTGACGGTGGCCGCCGTGGAGTTGGCCAGCGCACAGCCCCCGCCGAGGATGAGGTTGACAGTATGACCGACAGTTGCCCCGGTTGTCGTCCCCGAACAGGTTCCGGTGAACCCGGCGCCCCAGGTGATCGCCGGTGAGGCTGGGAGGGTGAAGTTGGAGTTGAACGTCACCGAGATGGTGTTGGTCGCCACCAGGGCGCCGGCGGCGGAGCTGGTGAAACCCACCGTCCAGGTCGAAGTGGCGTTCGCCACTGTGGAGCCCGGGGTGAAGGTGACACCGGAGGGTGCCCCGATCAGCACTGGATTGACAACGCTGGCGGGCGTGGTGTCCTGGGAGGTCGCCACGCTGAAGCCGGGGTAGCTGCCGGCGGCCGGGTTGGTGATCCCAGCGATGGTGAGGGTGGCCGCCGTGGAGTTGGCAAGGGCACAAGCCGTGAGGGTGATGGTGACGACCTGACCGACCGTCGCCCCCGTTGTCGCGGTACAGGCTCCGGTGAACCCGGACGCGTAGGTGACGGTCGGCGTGGCCGGGACGGTGAATCCGGCGTTGAACGTCGCCTTGATGGTGTTGGTCGCAGCCAGAGCACCGGTAGCAGAAGTGGTGAAGCCCACCGTCCACGTCGAGACGGCAAGGGGCACCGATGAGCCGGGCGTGAAGGTGACACCGGCCGGCGAAGTCGGAGTGATCACCACATCACTCGCGGGGTGCCCGATGGTGTCGGTCGTCGTCGCCACGCCGAAGGTGGCGAGGACGTAGGTGCCGGCTGCCGGGTTGGTGACCCCGGCGATGGTGAGGGCGACGGCCGTGCTGGCGGCAACGGTGCAGCCGGCCGGGAGGGTGATCACGACGACGCTCGCCGCCCCCGACGCCACTGGGGTCGCGCAGGTTCCAGTGGTTCCGGACGTGAAGGTAACGGTCGGCGTGACCGGGACGGTGAAGCTGGAGTTGAACGTCACCGAGATGTTGTTGCCGGCGGCCAGGGCCCCGGCGCCGGAGGTCGTGAAGCCCACGTTCCAGGTCGAGGTGGCATGGGCGACGGCTGAACCCGGTACAAAGGTAACGCCAGTGGTGGCGGCGGACGCGACCTCCTGACCAACCAATGGCGCGGCAAAGCCAGCGATCACCACTGCTGGAAGGAGGATCCTCAGCGCTCGTCGAACAAACGACCTCTTCTTCGAACTGGTTTCACGCACCATGTCGCCCCCTTGCGGCTCCGGGTTTCATCCGGGAATCAGCGAGTCACAATTTGCGGGCAGTGCCCGCGCACTGAGCCCGCACTAATCGGTTACGACCGTTGGTCCGATCTCCGATCTCTTTCGACCGTAGGTCCGAATCCGACAAGTGTCAATCGCCTGCGAACACCATCGGCCGGTATCGACGCCGTCGAACATGCCTTTGCGCCGATGGGTCGCCCCGACGACACCTCGAGGGCGCGTCGTACTCGTGACCCCACCAGTAGGTGGAAAGTGTTGGTATCACATGGAAAACCGTGATTCACCGACCGGCCCGTACTCGGATGGAGGACAACCAAGACAAAAACGTCTCCCTCGACACAAATTCACCAAGGCGTCGTCATGTCGCGACTCGACCGCTCTCCGTGGTTCTCTTCGCGAGTCTCGGTACGGGAGGCTCCGGTTCAGGCGAACCGTTCATCCGAATTCGGACAACGCCGAGAGAGCGGCATCGGCCAACGTGGGGTGGCAGACGAGCAGATCGGGCAGCCACGGGTCGGGAAGCCCGTACCGTAGGGGCGAGCCGTCGATCCGGCTGGCGTGCAGGCCGGTGGCGAGGGCCACCGCGACCGGCGCCGCCGAATCCCACTCGTACTGCCCGCCGGCGTGGATGTAGATGTCCGCCTGGCCCCGGATCACCGCGGCGATCTTGGCCCCCGCCGAGCCCATGGCGACGGTGGTGGCTCCCAGCCGGTCGGCCAACGCTTGGGCGACCGCCGGCGGTCGGGAGCGGCTGACTACCAACCTCGGCACCGGGGCCGGGTCCGAGAGCGCCGGGGGCGCTGACGTCCCGAGCACCACCTGGAGAGCCGGAAGGCCAACGGCGCCGACTACTGGGTCGCCATCGATGGCCAGGGCCACATGGACGGCCCAGTCATCCCGGCCCTCACCGAACTCCCGGGAGCCGTCGAGCGGATCGATGATCCACAGCCGATCGGCACCGGCCATCTCCGCACCCTCTTCCGACCGGACCGCGTCGTGAGGGAACCGGGCGGCCAGCTCGGTCGCCAGGAGCTCATGCGACAGCCTGTCCCCCTCATCGCTGAGCGTGCGTCCCGACCGCGGCGACCGGGATCGGAGCTCCATCAGCAGGTCGCCGGCGTCCCGGGCGAGCTCGATGGCCGCCAGGTGTTCAGCTTTGGGCACAGCAGTGTCCGGAGTCAGATCGGCAGCAGCCACCAGGTGCTCCTTGTCAACGGGTCCGAGATGTCGTATCTATAAGGGACGTGTCTCCCACCGTCAAACACAGATTCCGCGGGTGACGGTGACCGGAGACGGACCGCTGGCCCTGGAAGCCTGGCGATTCGTGCGCCAGATGCTCGACGACCTGACCAAATCGGTTGAGGCCGAGGCCGAGAACGAGTTGGAGCTGCTCGAGGGCCTTCGCGTCCTGGCCCGGGCAACCGCGTTGTGCTCCGAGCTCTCGCTCGACATCGACCCCGAGGCTCCCTGGTTCTTCTCCATGAACACCGAGGCCCGGCTCATCGGTGGCCCGGCGCCCGACGGCGAGTACTTCCTGGCCATGATCGACGGCCGCCACCGCTATCGGGTGGGCGGCTCTCGAGGAACCACCGCCTACCTCGGATTCCAGGTGCTGGCCGGCGTCGGCCTCACCCCGCGGCGCATGGCCACCTACATCTCCGACCGCGAGCTTTCGTTGACCGACGACGGGGGCTTTGCCTTTGTGCTGGCCGCCCAAGAGCCGACCGCCGGGGAGCTGGCCGGCGACCCGTGGATCCCCATTCCCGAGGACAGCTCGGCCATCCTGGTCCGCGAGTACATCGCCGATCGAGCCACCGAGGTCCCGGCCGGGCTCAGCATCGAGCCGCTGGATCCGCCGAACCTCCCCCCGCCGCCAACCGACGAAGTCCTGGCCCAACAGCTAACCGGCATGGCGTGGTCGATCGCCAAGCTCACCACGCTGCACCGGACCATCAGACCCGAGCTGCTCGAGCAGCCCAATCATCTGGTCACCGCCGAAGCCGCCGAGCTCGGGGCGGCCGACACCACCCCGGACAATCTCTACATGATCGGCACCTTCCGCCTCGATCCCGACCAGGCACTGGTCATCGACCTGGTGCCGCCCAACACCCGCTACTGGAGCGTCACCGTCGAGAACATCTGGCACGAATGCATCGACCCGCGCCGGCGGCGCAGCTCGATCACCAACGCCAGCGCCGTGGCCGCAGACGGGGGCACCGTACGGATCGTCGCCGCCGCCACCGATCCGGGAGTCGACAACTGGCTCGACACCGGAGGCCGCCATCGGGGATTCGTGACCATCCGATGGCTCGACAACCCCGACCCCCCGCCGGTCACCACCCGGGTCCTGCCGGTCGCCGAGGTGGGTCGCTGATGGGCTCCGAACGATTCGACCGCGACCGCCTGGTGACCGAAGCGATTGCCGCCACCGGGGAGGACGACTTCGGCGGCACCGCCTGGCAGGAGGGTCTCGACGTCCTCCTCGACTCGTTGATGCAGGAAGCCCGCCTCAACGACCTCGGAGTGGAGATCGCCAGTGCCGAGATCGCCAACTACCTGGCCACCCGGTTGGCCATCAACGCCTGGCGGCGCGACCACCCCGCGGTCGCCACCGGCGCCATCGAGCAGCCGCTGGTCATCGTCGGCCAACCCCGTACCGGCACCACCATCCTCCACGACCTCCTGGCCCAGGATCCGGACCTGCGGGCCCCGCTGACCTGGGAGGTCGACCGTCCGCTCCCGCCCCCGGAGACCGAGACCTACGGGACCGATCCACGGATCGCCGAGGTACAGGCGAACATCGACATGGCCGAGTCGCTGATGCCGGGGTTCACCACCTTCCATCCGATGGGGGCCCTCCTCGGCCAGGAGTGCGTGCGCATCACCGCCGGCGACTTCCGCAGCATGATCTTCTCCATCCAGTACCGGGTGCCGACGTACAACCGTTGGCTCCTCCACGACGCCGATCTCAGCTCCGCCTACCAATGGCACCGGCGCTATCTCCAGCACCTGCAGTCGCGCCATCCCGCCGATCAGTGGCTGCTCAAGTCACCCGCCCACCTCTGGTCCCTCGACAACCTGGCCTCCGAGTACCCCGACGCCATCATCATCCAGACCCATCGGGACCCGCTCAAGGTCATCGCCTCGACCAGCGCCCTGGCCGCCCATCTGCGGGGAATGGCCACCGACGAGACCTCGCTCCCCGAGATCGCCGCCGACTACGCCGACGACATCTTCTTGGGACTCGACCGGGGAATGGAGGCCCGGGACCGGGGAACCTTCCCGCCCGACCAGGTGGTGGACGTCCATTTCTCCGAGTTCGTGGACGACCCGTTCTCGACCATCAACCAGCTCTACGCCGCCCTCGGCCGGGAGCTCACCGGGGATACCGAGCAGCGCATGCGTGCCTTTCTGGCCAGCAATCCCGGCGACGGGGGCGGGGGCGGGGCTCGTTACCGGTTCGCCGACACCGGGCTCGACGCGGACGAGCTGCGCGAGCGGTCCGCCCGCTATCAGGAGCGCTTCGGGGTGGTGTCCGAACCGGTGCGCTGAGCCTCGGGCAGCAAGAGGGCGACCACGTCGCTGAGTGACCGGTACACCTCTTTGATCGGCAGCCGTCCCGCCGACCACGCCCGCAACGAACTGTCGAGCACGGCATCCGCGACCCGCACCATCCGCAGGGCGATCTCGGTTTCGAAGCCTTCGAGCGCGGCCAGATAGACCTGGTTGGTGGTCGCATCCAACCGGTTCAATACATCGGAGGCGAAGGGGTCTTCGGAGACTTCCAGGCGGGCGACCAGTTTCGCCAATTGCGGGCGTCGCTCGAATGCCCGAACCGATCGGTGGAGCGCGTCCTCCAGACGAGAGGCGGGGTCCGTGCCGGCCAGCGACCGGCGGGTGATGTTGGCGGGGAGGGTCCCAGCCCACTGCACCAACACCTCGCCGAAGAGTTGCTCCTTGGACGAGAAGTAGTGGTACACCGTGCCCAAAGCCACCGAGGCGCCTTCGGCCACGTCCTTGACCTGGATGCGCTCGTACTCACGGACTTCGAGCATGGCCAGCGCGGTGTCGACGATCCGTTGACGGCGGGCAGCCTGGTTGGTGCTGAGGCCTCCCGGGCCGGGCTGTTCGTTTTGGAGCACGGTGCTCCTCACCGGTAGGTCGCCCCGGTTGGCGGGGGAATCCGTGGTCCCATACCCTGCTCCTCTTGCGATCGCGGCCGGAAATGGATTGGCTTGACCAGGCCGTTTGACAAATCGAAACTAGATTCTAATATTAGTATAGTTCGGCAGCAACCGCAGCCACATCCGACCGCGCCGGCGGCGGACCCATCGAAGGGGGAAGCACGGCCCATGGGCATGCCATCAGACATCGGAGCGGTGGACACCATGCTGGGGTTCCCCCACCCGGACATGAAAGAGGTCTACCGGTTCATCACCCGGCAGACCAAGGACACCCAGTCCAAAGAAGAGTTCGACTTCCCGGTCGAGTACATGTTCAAGGACGTCCCCGAGAAGGCACTGGAGGGCTCCGACGACCCGATCGGGGTCACGCTGCGGGAGATGGACCTCTGGGGTATCGACAAGGGTTTGATCGGCGTGGGCGACCCGTCGGGTATCGGGGCCGAGGCGCTGAAACGCCACCCCGACCGCTTCATCGCCTCCTCGAGCGCCGATCCCAACGACGGCATGGAAGGGATCCGCCGACTGGTTCGCGAGCACGAGACCTACGGCACCCGGGCGGTGGGGGTGTTCCCGAGCGGTACCTTCCCTCAGGTTCCCATCAACGACAAGAAGATGTACCCGCTGTACGCCAAGTGCGTGGAGTTGGGGATCCCCATCTTCTGTTGCGCGGGTATCCCCGGACCCCGCCTCAAGGCCGCCCCCCAGCACGTCGAGCTGATCGACGAGGTCATGTTCGACTTCCCCGAGCTCGTCTTCGTGACCCGTCACGGTTGCGAGCCCTGGACCGAGTTGGCCGTCAAACTCATGCTCAAGTGGCCCGGGCTGCACTACTCCACCAGTGCGTTCGCCCCCAAGTACTACCCGCAGGACATCGTCAACTACGCCAACACCCGGGGGGCCGACAAGATCATCTACGCCGGGTACTTCCCCATGGGCCTCTCCATCGAGCGGATCATGACCGAGATGCCGAACGTCGGATTCAAAGACGACGTCTGGCCAAAATTCCTTCGCACCAACGCCCTACGGGTGCTGGGACTCGACTGATGGGGCGGGATCCCCACGCCCACCGAATCGCCAACTGAGCCACCTGGATCGAGAGGAGTACCTGTGACCACCACCGCCGATACGACAGCAACTGCCGGGGAAATCCACTCCCCCGCGGTCGACTACACCACCTTCGACGCCGACAACCACTACTACGAAGCCACCGACGCCTACACCCGCCATATTCCGAAGCAGATGGCCAAGCGGGCGATGCAGTGGGCGGAGATCAACGGGCGTCCCCGCCTGTTGGTCGGAGGCAAGGTGAGCAAATTCATCCCCAACCCGACGTTTGACCCGGTGGCCAAGCCCGGCAGCCTGGACGAGTACTTCCGGGGCCGGAATCCCGGCTCCAAGGACATCCGGGCACTGTTCGGTGAGCTCGAGCCCATTCGACCGGAGTACCGCGACCGCGACGCCCGGCTGGCGGTCATGGATCGCCAGGGCCTCAACGGGTGCTTCCTGTTCCCCACCCTGGGGGTGGGCATGGAGGAGTCGCTGGCCTCGGACCCGCCGGCACTGGTGGCCGCCTTCAGCGCGTTCAACCGCTGGCTGGAAGACGACTGGGGGTACGCCTACCAGGAGCGCATCTACGCCGCCCCCATGATCACGCTGGTGGATGTGGACGCCGCGGTGGCCGAGCTTTCGCGGGTGCTCGACGCCGATGCCCGGATCGTGTGCATCAAAGGGGGGCCGGCCCACTCTCCCAGCGGCTTGATCTCCCCCGCCGACACCCGGTTCGACCCGTTCTGGGGATTGGTCAACGAGTCCGGGGTGACCGTCGGCATCCATTCGGGCGACGCCGGCTACGGCCGCTACATCAACGACTGGGAGCCGTACGGCGACCTGGAGGCCTTCCGGCATTCTCCCCTGCGCTCGGTGATCAGCTCGGACCGCCCCCCGTTCGAGACCATGGCCGCCCTGGTCTGCCAGGGCCTGTTCGACCGCTTCCCGAATGTCCGGGTGGCCACCATCGAATCCGGGGCGGAGTGGGTACCCCTGCTGCTAAAGAAACTGGGCAAGTCCTACGGGCAGATGCCGACGTCCTTCCGTTCCGACCCGGTCGAAGCCTTCCGCCAGCACGTCTGGGTCGCCCCGTTCTACGAGGACGACATGGGGGTGCTGAAGGACGTGCTGGGCGTGGACCGGCTGCTGTTCGGATCCGACTGGCCACATGCCGAGGGGCTCCCCGAGCCCCGGGACTTCGCGCTGGATCTGCGCCGCTTCGACTTTGCCGAGGAAGACATCCGCCACATCATGCAGGACAACGGCCGGGTGCTCACGGTCCGGTCGACCTGAGCCGGGGCCAACAACGACCGGATCGCGAGGCGCGGAGATTCTGTTGGCCTACGACGCTGGATGCGGCGTTTGCGGGTCTCCCGATCCACCCTTGCCTTGCCTCACCTCGGTGAGTGGTGTGGTCTCGCCGGCCAACTCCTGCACCGGCAGCCGCACGCGAGCCACCACCACGTCGGTGCGCGACGACAACGCGGCGGTGAGCACCTGATCGATCTGGTTGTGCAGCAGGCGGTAGCGGAGACGCTCCGGAACCACGACCGGTATCAGTACGACGATCTGCCGGCTGCTCTGCTCTCGGGCCTCGTCGATGAAGGCCACGATCGGTTGGACCACCGATGCATACTCGGTGCGGAGGATCCGCAATTCGACACCCGGGTCCCACTCCTGCCACTCGTGCTCGAGCGCCTCATCCTCTCGTTGGCCTTCCTCGCCCTGGTCGAGCACGACCGACACCGCGATCACCTCTTGACCGAGTGACAGAGCTTCGGAGATGGCAACCTGAGCCAGCCGGGACACCCCGGTCACCGGCACGATCACCAGGGTGTCCTTGCCTACCGGCATTCCCGGCAGTTGCCCGATCCCCATCTCCCGGCCGCATCGCTTGTAGTAGGCGTGGATCCGGAGGAAGAGGTACACGAAGGTCGGGACCGCGATGACCACCACCCAGGCACCTTGGGCAAACTTTGTGACCAGGAACACCACGGTGGCCAACCCGGTGACGACCGCCCCGATCCCGTTGACGGTGGCCCGATGTTGCCAGCGAGGCGGCCGGGTCCGCCACCAGTGGACGACCAACCCAATCTGGGAGAGGGTGAATCCGGTGAACACGCCGATGGCGAACAGCGGGATCATCTCGTTGGTGTTTCCGCCTACGGCGATCAACAATGCCCCGGAGAGAACCGCCAGCACCCAGATGCCGTTGGAGAACACTTGACGATCTCCCCTGAGTGCAAACAAATGGGGCAGATAGTTGTCTCGGGCGAGCAGGCTGGCCAGGATCGGGAGGCCCCCAAATGAGGTGTTGGCGGCCAAAGCCAGCACCACGGTGATGGTGAGCGAAACGATGTAGTAGGCCCAGTGTCTTCCTACCGCGATGGCCATGATCTGGCTCAGCACCGTCTGGTTCGATCGCGGGCCGATGTGCCAGCGTCGGGCCAGCACGGCCAGGCCGAGGAGCATGACGCCGAGAATCACCCCGAGGAGCAGCTCGGTTCGCTTGGCCCGTACCACCCGGGGTTGCTTGAAGAGCGGGACGCCGTTGGCGATGGCCTCCACACCGGTAAGGGCGCTGCAACCGGAGGAAAAGGCCTTGAGCACCAGCAGCACGCTCACGGTTTGTATCCCGTGAGTGGTGAGCAGCGATTGACCGGCTTGGGGCGCGTGCAGCGCGAACGGATGGATCAACCCGACGGCGATGATGGCCAGCAATCCGAAGATGAACAGCATTGTCGGCAGCAGAAAGGCGCGGGCGGTCTCCCCCAGACCCCGGAGGTTGAGGAGGGTGATCACCGCGAGAATGCCGAGGCAGATGGGAACCGTCGCCGAGGTGAGGCTGGGGAAAGCCGACGTCAGCGCGCCTACCCCCGCAGCGATGGACACCGCCACCGTAAGGGTGTAATCGACGATGAGTGATGCGCCGGCGACCAGGCTGGCGCCCGATCCCAAGTTGGCCCGGGACACCGCGTAGGCACCGCCCCCGCCAGGATAGGCATCGATGACCTGTCGGTAGGAGAACACCAGGATGGCCAGCAGGACGACGATGGCCACCGTGATGGGAAGCACCAGATGCAAGGCCCCAGCTCCCGCCAGCGCCAGCACCACGATGATCGCCTCGGGGCCGTAGGCGACCGAGGTGAGCGCGTCGAGCGAGAGTGCCGAGAGCCCCTCGACCGGGGTTATCTGCTCCTTGGACGCTTCACTCGACCGCAGCGGCCGTCCGATGAGGAGGTTCCAAGTGGATTGTCCGGCGGACCGAGGGAGGCTGCTTCGACCCGGCACTCCTGCATGGTACGTGCCCGACCGATCGGGCTGCATCTACGACTCATCCACCTCCTGGATGGCCTCATGGGGCTCGACCTCGGAATCCCGCCGGGCGATGATGTGGACGTCGATGGCGGCCTGGCCGGCCAGACGGGAGATCTTTCGGACGAAGGATCCCCCGCCCAGCAGCTCCTGGCGCCGGCTACGGCTGCTCGAACCGACCACTATCTGGGTGATCTGCCGGGCCCGGGCGAAATCGATGAGGGCCTGAGCGGGGTCGTCGGACTCGAGCTCGTTCCATTCGGCTCCCAGGTCGGCGGCCAGCTGGCGCAACACCGTCAGTTGATCGTTGACCGAACGACCGACACCGTCGTGATCGACGACATGCAGCACTTGGAGATCGGCCTTCATTCGGGCCGCCATCCTCGATGCCCGGCGAACGATCGCGTCGGTGCCGGGTGCCGTGGTGACCGCCACCAGGATTCGCTCGCGGGTTTCCCACAGGTTCGGCGATTGCTGAAGGCGGAGATAGCTCAGGAGCTGTTCGTCGGTCTCGTCGGCCAGGAACCGCAGCGCCAATTCCCTGAGGGCCACCAGGTTGTCTCGGCGGAAGAAGTTGTTCAGCGCCTGGGGAACCTTCTCCGGCGGGTAGATGTTGCCGTGAAGCAACCGGCGACGGAGTTGTTCAGGAGACGAATCGACGAGCTCGATTTGATCCGCCTTCCGTAGCACCCAGTCCGGGACCCGCTCCCGGATCTGGACATCGGTGATGCGTTCCACCGCATCAGCGATGCTCTCGAGGTGTTGGATGTTGACGGTGGTTATGACATCGATCCCCGCGTTGAGGATTTCGATGACGTCCTGCCACCGCTTCTCGTTACGACCCGAGCCGGAGACGTTGGTGTGAGCCAGCTCGTCGACCAACGCCACCCCGGGGTGGCGGCCGAGGACCCCGTCAAGATCCATCTCCTCGAAACGAGATCCGCGGTACTCGACGACGCGTCGCTGGATCACCTCGAGGTCACTGATCATCTCCTCGGTCAGCGGCCGACCGTGGCATTCCACGAATCCGATGGCCACGTCGGCGCCCCGCTGCTTGCGCCGGTGGCCTTCGTTAAGCATGGCGTACGTCTTGCCGACCCCGGCCGCGGCTCCGAGGTAGATGCGAAAGCGTCCGGCGGCTTCGGTGAGCTCATCAGCCTCCGAGCGAGCCGCGGCCGGAGGCAGTCCCGCCGAATCGCCTGGCGACGTACCCCCGTCGGACATCGGATCCCCCGCCTCTCAGTGGAGGTTGGCGAGTGCCTCGTTCAGCTGGAGGACATTGATGAAGCTACTGCCGAGGAAACCCAGCTGCGCACTGTTGGTCTCCCTGGCGATGAGTGCTTGGAGCGCCGAGGGAGAGATGCCGGTGGCCTTGGAGACCATGGGGATCTGGACCAGGGCATCGGCCGGGGTGATATCGGGGTCATAGCCACTCCCCGAGGTCGTGACCAGATCGGGAGTGGGGTTGACGCCCAGGTTGTGCCAATAGGCGACCAGGGCTTGGGTATTCGTCAGCAGGACCTTGGATCGGGGGCCCAGGTTGGTCGCCCCAGACTGGCCGCTGTTGCCGTTGGCCACCAGGGGGTTGTCCCCTCCGGCCGCCGGCGGGGTGGCCTTTGGATTGGCGGCGTAGGGTCCGGTGTCGTCAGGGCGGCCATGGAAGAAGTTGGGGCTCGACCAGTTCTGACCGATGAGTGTCGATCCGTTGGGCCCGATCGACCCGTTGGCCTGGTTCTTGAACAGCACCTGGGCGACGCCGGTTCCGGCCAAGGCATAGACGAAACCGAAGAACACCAAACAGATGATGGCCATGGTGAGTGAGCGGCGGAGGTGGATGAGCATCAGCAGGTCTCCATCAGTAGGCGTGGAGTGCGACGAGCACGAGATCGATGAGCTTGATAAAGATAAACGGGACGATGATCCCACCTACGCCGTAAATCCAGACATTCCGACGGAGAATGGCGGCCGAACCGGCGGCACGGAACTTGACGCCCCGGAGGGCCAGTGGGATCAGCGCCACGATGACCAGCGCATTGAAGATGACCGCTGACAGCACCGCGCTCTGCGGGGTATGCAGCTTCATGATGTTGAGCGTGTTGAGCTGGGGGTAGGTGGCAACGAACAGAGCCGGGATGATGGCGAAGTACTTGGCCACGTCGTTGGCGATGGAGAAGGTGGTGAGCGACCCCCGGGTGATGAGGAGCTGCTTCCCGATCTCCACCACGTCGATGAGCTTGGTCGGGTTGGAGTCGAGGTCGACCATGTTCCCGGCTTCCTTGGCCGCGGTGGTGCCGGTATTCATGGCCACCCCCACATCGGCCTGCGCCAGGGCGGGGGCGTCGTTGGTCCCGTCGCCGGTCATGGCGATCAGCTTCCCACCCTCTTGCTCGCTCTTGATCAGCGCCATCTTGGCTTCGGGGGTGGCCTCGGCCAGGAAATCATCGACCCCGGCTTCCTGGGCGATGGCGGCGGCGGTGAGCGGATTGTCACCGGTGATCATCACGGTGCGGATGCCCATCTGCCGCATCTCGTCGAACTTCTCCCGGATGCCCTGCTTCACGACATCCTTCAGCTCGATGACCCCGAGGATGTCCGGCCCGTCGGCCACCACCAACGGGGTGGACCCGGCCCGGGAGACCCGCTCGACGATGGCGTCGAGATCGCTGGGAGCCGTCCCCCCCTGCTCGCCGGACCACTGCTTGACCGACTCGGCGGCGCCCTTGCGGATCCGGCGCTGGTCGACGTCGAGCCCGGACATGCGGGTGGTGGCGGAAAAGGGGACGAAGGCGTGCTCCCCTTCGAGCTCACGCTCGCGGATATCGAAGCGCTCCTTGGCCAACACCACGATGGAACGACCCTCGGGGGTCTCGTCAGCCAGGGAGGCGAGTTGGGCCGCGTCGGCCACCTCTTGCTCGGTGTGCCCGCCGACCGGGAGGAACTCGGACGCCATCCGGTTCCCGAGGGTGATGGTCCCGGTCTTGTCCAACAGCAGGGTCTGCACATCGCCGGCGGCTTCTACCGCCCGCCCGCTCATGGCCAGGACGTTGCGTTGGACCAGCCGGTCCATGCCGGCGATACCGATGGCGGAGAGCAACGCACCGATGGTGGTCGGGATCAGGCACACCAGGAGCGCGACCAGCACGACAACCGACACCGACGCCCCGGCATAGTGGCCGAACGGCTGGAGCGCCACGACCACCGGGAGGAACACAATGGTGAGCACGGCCAGGAGAATGGTCAGAGCGATCTCGTTGGGGGTCTTCTGCCGGTTGGCCCCCTCCACCAAGGTGATCATCCGGTCGAGGAAGGTCTGGCCGCGTTCGGCCGTGATGCGGACCACGATGCGGTCCGACAACACCTTGGTACCGCCGGTGACGGCCGACCGGTCGCCCCCCGACTCACGAATGACCGGAGCCGACTCGCCGGTGATGGCCGACTCGTCGACCGAGGCGATGCCCTCGACGATCTCCCCGTCAGAGGGAATCAGGTCGCCAGCCTCACAGACGACCATGTCTCCCTTGGCCAGCGTTGCCGCCGCCACCAGCTCCTCGGTGCCGTCGGGAAGCAGGCGGCGGGCCTCGGTCTCCGATCGCATCCGGCGAAGGGTGTCGGCCTGCGCCTTGCCCCGGCCCTCCGCCATCGCCTCTGCGAAGTTGGCGAAGATGACGGTCAAGAAGAGCCAGATGGTGATGGACCAGGAGAAGGTGGAGGGGTGAGCAACCGCCTCGATGAAGGTGATCACCGTGCCCACCAGCACCACGAACATGACCGGGTTCCGGATCTGGACAGCGGGATTCAACTTGACGAACGAATCGAACAGCGCCCGACGGAGAATTTCGCCGTCGAAGAGGCCCCGGGCCTGGGCGACCCCGTGGGCCTGGGTAGGCTGGCTCGGCGGGGAGCCCGGTTGGGTGGCAGTTATCGTCATCAGAAGAACTTTCCGGTGCTCAGTTGTTCAACAATCGGGCCGAGTGCAACGGCGGGGAAGAAGGTAAGGCCACCGATGATCACGATCACGCCGATGGTCAGTCCGACGAACATCGAGTTGTCGGTTCGGAAGGTCCCGAGCGACACCGGCACCACCTTTTTGGCGGCGAGGACGCCGCCGAGGGCGAGCGCCGGGATCATGATCCCGAACCTGCCCAGCAGCATGTCGACACCTCCGATGACGTTGTAGAAGGCGGTATTACCGGTCAGGCCCCCGAACGCCGAGCCGTTGTTGTTCCCCTGAGAGGTGAGGCCGTAGAGGATCTCGGTGAACCCGTGGGAGCCGGCATTCAGTGGGCCGGCTCGACCGGCGTGGATCGACACTGCGATGGCAGTGAGGATGAGCACGACGATCGGCATGACCAGGGCGCCGAGGCCGGCGAGTTTGACTTCCTTGGCTTGGATCTTCTTCCCGAGGTACTCCGGCGTTCGGCCGATCATCAGGCCGCCGATGAACACCGCGATGATGGCGTATATCAGGATGGTGTACATCCCACTCCCCGTGCCCCCGGGTGTCACCTCCCCGAGCATCATGCCGGTGAGCAGCCCCAAACCGCCGATGGGAGTGAACGAGTCGTAGGCGCCGTCAGCCGAGCCGGTCGACGTGTTGGTGGAGGCCACCCCGAAGAGAGCAGTCGTCGTGTCGCCGAATCGCACCTCCTTGCCTTCGGTGTTGCCGGTGGACGAATGGATGCCCGCCGCCGCCACCGCCGGGTTCTGCTGGTGCTCGGCGTAGCTGGTGAAGCCGACCCAGACTCCGAATATGAGCAGCATGGCCGCCAGCAGGGCGGCGCCGTGGCGAATGCTGCCCACCATTTTCCCGAAGGTGTAGGTGAGGGCGAAGGGAATGCTCAACAGCAGGTAGATGGAGAGCCAGTTGGTCAGGGCGGTTGGATTCTCGAAGCCGGTCGCCGAGTTGGCGTTGAGGAACCCACCACCGTTGGTGCCGAGCTGTTTGATCGCCTCCATGAAGCCGATCGGCCCTCGGGGGATCGTCTGGGTGACGTTGTTGAGGGCGTCGTGGATGTTGACGGTGCCGGCCAGCGTCTGCACCGCCCCCTCACCGACGAAGATGATCCCGGCCAGGAAGGCGATCGGGAGAAGGATGTAGAACATGCAGCGGGTGATATCCACCCAGAAGTTCCCGACGGTCGGTGAGTTCCGCCGGGAGAAGCCCCGAATCAGGACAATGGCAACGGCGATGCCCACCGCCGGAGAGACGAACTGCTGGACGGTGAGAGCACCGATCTGCGAGATGTACGACATGGTCGTCTCGCCGCCATAGTTCTGCCAGTTGGTATTGGTCACGAACGAGGTGGCGGTGTTGAAGCTGAGGGCCGGGGGAACGGCCGTCAGATGCTGCGGATTGAGAAGATGGATCGATCCCTGGATGCGGACGATCACATACGTGAAGGCGATCGAGACGGCCGAGAAGATGACCATTGCTCCGCCGTACCGCTTCCAGCTTTGCTCCTGCTCGGGATCAGTCCTCAGGAGCCCGTAGATGGGGCGCTCGATGAATCCGAGGAAGTGGACGCGGCCTTCGAAGACGGCGGCCATGTAGGAGCCCAGGAACCGCCAGGTGATGGCGAGGGCGATGACCAGGGTGACGATGGTCCAGGTGAAGCTCATCTAGAATTTTTCGGGCTTGAACATGGCATAGCCCAGATAGAGGAACATCACTGCCGCGACACCCAGAAGGATGCCTTGGGTGACGGTCATACCCGATCCAGTGCCCAGATGAGACCCAGGAAGACCAGGGCGAAGCCGATGATGCCCAGCGCTACGAGGAAATCTGCCATGAGGACGATTATCTGCCGACGGCCCTGAACAGGTTCTGAACAAGAGCCCATCCTCCTTAATAAATTCTTAACGGCGCTCGCTGAGGCTGGTGGCCCGCTTTCGTACGACAATGGGCAGGTGCGCAGAAATCTGGTCGGCTCGGCGACGGGGATCGCCGCGGCCATAGGTCTGGGTGCGGCCATGCTGCCTTTGCGCTCCCACTTGAGCATTGCCACCGCCGCGCTGATATTCGTGATCCCGGTGGTGGCCGGAGTCATCGTGGGCGGCTTCCCCGCCGGAGTGGCGAGCGTCGCTGCCGGTTTCCTGGTCTACGACTACGACTTCGTCCCGCCCTTTCACACCCTCAGCGTCAATAGAGCTCAGAACTGGGTGGCGCTGGCGGTGTACGTGGTGGTGATGCTGCTGGTGGCGCGGGTCGTCACCAGTCTCGATGCCGCCCGCTCCGAGGCCCAGCGGAGATCGGTGGAAGCCGGCAGGCTCTTCGACCTGTCCGAGCTCTTGGTGGCGGACCGGTCGGTAGAAGACCTGCTGCGGACAATCGTCGATACCGTGGCCACGCTGTTCGAAGTCCCCGGGGTCTCACTCCTGGTCCCCGAGTCCGGTCGCCTGACCATCGCCGCCTCCGCCGGAGAGCCGCTCTCCGCCGAGGAGCTCTTCCAGCTCGACCCTCAGTCGGGGATGCCGGTGAGCGTCGGGACGGCACCCGGAGGTGTGGGTCAGATGCGAACGGTGGCGCTGTCGGCCTCGGGTCGCCCGGTCGGCATGCTCGCCCTGCGGGGAATCCCGCCCTCTGACGCAGACCGGGCGCTGCTCCGCACCTTCGCCAATCACGCCGCTCTGGCCCTGGAGCGGGCCCAGCTACGGGAGCAGGCCCTTCGATCAACGCTGCTGGAGGAGGTGGACCGATTGCGACACGCGCTGGTCGGTGCGGTGTCCCACGACTTACGCACGCCACTCGCCACCATGAAGGTGGCGTCCTCGACGCTGCTGGATCCCGCCACCCCCCTCTCCGAGGCCGATGTCCACGAGTTGCACGGTCTGATCGACGTCGAGACCGATCGCCTGACCCGCCTGGTCACCAGCCTCCTGGACATGACTCGCATCGCTGCCGGTGCCCTCGAAGTCCGGCGGGCATCCAAATCGGTTCCCGACCTCGTGAACGACGTCCTGGTCAACCTCCGGTCGGCCCTGGGGGATCGGCCGATCAAGGTGGACGTCCCCGGCCAACTTCCCGACGTTGACGTCGATCAGCTTCTCATCGGGCAGGTTCTCGCTAACCTCCTGGACAATGCCAACCGCCACGCCCCACCCAGCAGCTTGATCACCGTCGCCGGCGCGCTCCGGGGCGATCGAGTTGCCCTGTCGGTCACCGATTCGGGACCCGGTGTCCCCGCCGGCGAACGCGAAGCGGTGTTCGACCGTTTCGTACGCTTCGACACCGGTGGACGTACCGGTCTCGGACTGACGATCGCCAAAACCTTCGTGGAGGCCCACGGTGAGAGCATCTGGGTCGAAGAGGTGCCGGGGGGAGGGGCCCGGTTTGTCTTCACCCTGCCCCCCGCGGCCAGCAACGGCGCCGGCCGGTAATGGCCGTGGCCAAGGTTCTGGTGATCGACGACGACCCGTCCCTCTTACGGGCACTCCGGGTCGGGCTCCAGGCCAGTGGTCACCAGG
>DASZIT010000115.1:0-2402 GCA_035948855.1 Acidimicrobiales bacterium
CTTTGGAACCTGGCCAAGCTCTGCGCCCATCACCACGACCTCCGCCATCACAAAGGTTTCACCCTGGCCGGAGGGCCGGGCCACTGGCAGTGGATCCCGCCGGGGGGCGACCCCGGCCCGCCCCGACCCCGGACCAAACGAGCCGACGGTCGAAACGGCCGAAACGGCAGCAACCGATCGGATCGGCGACCGGGCCCAGTCGAGCCCGCCCCCCGGCGCTTCCCGAAACAGGAGTGAGCCCGGGCGACCGGCCCGACCGAAGTTGACCCGGCGGAGCTCCACCTAGTGGAGCCGGGTCAGCGCCTTCCGCATCCCCCGGATCGCCTGGCCCACCCGCTGCTCATTTTCGATCAGGGCGAAGCGCACGTGGCCGTCCCCACCGGGGCCGAAGCCGACGCCGGGGGAGGTTGCCACATCGGCCTCCTGCAACAGGTACTTGGAGAACTCGAGCGAGCCCATCTCCTTGTACGGCTCGGGGATCGGTGCCCACACGAACATCGTCCCCTTCGGCGGAGTGATCTCCCACCCGATCCGGTTCATGCCGTCACAGAGTGAGTTCCGCCGCGACTGGTAACACTCGTTGATGTACTTCGGGTAGTCGGGCGCTTCGTTCATGGCCACGATGGCGGCGATCTGGACCGGCTGGAACGTCCCGTAGTCGAGGTAGCTCTTCAGCTTGGTCAGCGCCTGGACGATGGGGGCGTTGCCGACCATGAACCCGACCCGCCAACCGGCCATCGAGAACGACTTGGTCATCGTGTAGAGCTCGACGGCCACGTCCTTGGCCCCGGGGACCTCGAGGATGGAAGGCGGACGGTAGCCATCGAAAGCGATATCGGCGTAGGCGAAGTCGTGGACCAGGACGACGTCATGCTCCTTGGCGAACTCCACGATTCGGGTCATCCAGGCCAGGTCGACGCATTCGGTGGTCGGGTTGTGCGGGAAGGACAGCACGATGACCCGGGGCTTCGGCCAGGCCGACTCCCACGCTTCCATCAGGTTCCCGAAGAAGGTCTCGCCGGGCTCCTCATCACCCGCATCGCTGCCCCCGAGAAGCACATGGCGGACATCGGCACCGGCGAACAGCGGGGCGTAGATGTGGATCGGATAGGACGGGGAAGGCACCAGGGCGGTGTCGCCCGGGCCCACCAGCACCCACATCAGGTGGGACAAGCCCTCCTTGGCGCCGATGGTGGTCACCACCTCGGTCTCGGGATCGATGGCCACATCGAACTTGCGAAGGTAGAGGTTGGCGATCGCCTGGCGGATCTTGGGGATCCCCCGGCTGGCCGAGTAGCGGTGGTTGCGGGGATTGTGGACGGCTTCCGCCAACTTCTCGACGGCCACGTCCGGCGAGGGCAGGTCGGGATTGCCGAATCCCATGTCGATGACGTCCCGGCCGTCGTGGCGGGCTGCGGCCTTGAGGTCGTTCATGGTGGCGAAGACGTAGGGGGGCAGTCCGTTTATCCGGCGAAACTCCATCCGTAAAGGCTACCCCCGGCTCTGGACACCCTCGCGACAGTCAGCGGACGGCCTCGGCGGCCTCGGCAACCACCTCGAGTGAGTCGGGCCAGCCGCACACAGCCCAGGTGGCTCCGGCGTCGGCCAACTCCTGCAGTTTCGCCTCGACCTCTTCGACGTTCCCCTTCAGCGGACCGCCCCAGGTCGTCTCACATCCGGCCGAGGCGGTCGAGGCCACCTTGGCCGTCTCCGCTTCCCACAGGTTCACCGCTCCCCCCACGGTTCGGGCGAGGTCGGAGGTGGAGGGACGGCCGCCACCCACCCACACCTTGATCCCGCGGGCCTCGACCGCCACCGCCACCGATGCCAGGCGGACCTGTCGCTCGGCGGCGGGATCGTAGGGGACCCCGAACGCCAGGTTCTCCGCCCGGCTCAGGTGGTCGCCGGTGCCCAGGCCGGCAATCAGCCGGCCGTTGGAGATGGCGTTGAGGCTCGACAACACCTCGACCAGCACGTCGTCGGGGAGCAGGCCGATACGCGCCACCAGGGTGCCGATGTGAATGACCGACGTCGACGCCGCCAATGCCCCGAGGAGCGGCCCCGAAGAGAGGGCGGGGCGTCCTGGCTGGCCCATCGGCCATAGGTGGTCGAAACAGAACACGCCGTCGAGGCCCAACTCTTCGGCCCGGCGGGCGGCGGCAATCGCGCTGTCCGCCTCGTCGCGGAACTGAGGAAGGGTGATGCCGACCTTCATGCCGGTTGGCGGTTCCCGCCCGCCGACGCCGTGGCGCTCCCCCTCGGGATCACGCCAGCGACTCGACCCGGACCTTCAGATCCCGGAGGGCGATGGACATGATGCGGCTCTGGGCCCGCATCTTGATGAAGCCCGGAAGCGGCACCTTCATCTCCACCTCGAGGTGATAGGTGACCTCGGTTCCGCC
>DASZIT010000116.1:0-4965 GCA_035948855.1 Acidimicrobiales bacterium
GCCATCCCCGTCCTGCCGCTGACCGACACCGTCAAGCGGGCCGCCGACGGCCGGGTGTCCTCGACGGTCGACCGGGAGGGGATGGTCTCCGTGCAGACCCCCCAGGCCTTCGTGGCCGCCACCCTCCGGGCCGCCCATGCCGAAGGCGGCGAGGCCACCGACGACGCCGGGCTCCTCGAGGCACTCGGCGCTACCGTACGCACGGTGCCCGGCGAGCTGCAGAATTTCAAACTGACCCATCCCGAGGATCTGGTGATGGCGCAAGCGCTCGTCGGCCACGACCGGGCGCCAGGATGACCGAGCTGGCGGGCAGGTTCCGCATCGGCCAGGGGATCGACGTGCACCGGTTCTCCGACGACCCCACCCGCCGGTTGGTGTTGGGCGGGGTAGTCATCGGCGGGTCCGGCATTCGCGGCCTCGACGGTCACAGTGACGCGGACGTGGTCGCCCACGCCATCGCCGACGCGGTGCTCGGCGCCGCCGGGCTCGGCGACCTCGGGCGCCACGCCCCCGACACCGACCCGACCTGGGCCGGGGCCGACAGCCTGGACATCCTCACCCGGGTGGTGGAGTTGGCCGGGGAAGCCGGCTGGTCGCCGGCGAATGCCGACTGCACGGTGGTGGCCGAGGAGCCCAAGCTGGCTCCCTACGTGTCCGAGATGGGAGAGCGGTTGGGCAAGGTGCTGCGGGCCCCGGTCAACGTGAAGGCCACCCGGGCCGAAGGGCTCGGGGCGCTGGGCCGAGCTGAGGGGATTGCCTGCACCGCGGTGGTCCTGCTGCAGCCGCTGATCACCGACGCTCCCGGAGATGCCGGGTCCGGAGCGGACAGGTGAGCCCGGCGGCCGGCGGCGGCCGGGGGCGCGGCGGCAGTCCGCGGGGTGGTGGCGCGCGGGGCGGGACTTCGGGCCGCAGCGGACCTCCCCGGCCGGGGAAGCCGATCCCCACCCGGGGCGGACGCGGCGCCGGCGCTCCGGGACGGGACGGATCCAACCGCGGCGGGGCGCCCGGGCGCCGGGGTTCGGGCGGCGACCGCGACCGACCGGGCAGCCGGGGAACGGAGTCATCGGGGCTCGGAGGCGATCAGGTGGAGGGTCGCCAAGCGGTCCGCGAGCTGTTGAGCGCCAACCGGCGCCCGGTCAAGTCACTGCTGATGGCCGAAGGCATGGATCAGGCGGCCATCCTCAACGAGATCGAGGCGTTGGCGACCAAGCGGAGGGTCAAGGTCTCCTACGTGTCCCGCCGGCGCATCGATATGGTGGCCCGGACCGAGGGGCCCCAAGGGGTGGTGGCTCTGGCCCGGCCGGTGGAAGAGACATCGTTCGAGAAGTTGTGCGAACCGTCTCCGGGTGGGCGCCAGCCGTTCCTGCTGGTGCTCGACGGGATCACCGACCCGCACAACCTGGGGGCACTGCTGCGTAGCGCCGAATGCGCCGGGGTGACCGGGGTCATCCTTCCCCGCCACCGCTCCGCCCACCTGTCCCCGACGGTGGCCAAAGTCGCGGCCGGGGCCATCGAGTACCTCCGGATGGCCCTGGTGCCCGGCGTGCCCAACGCGCTGCAGCGGCTCACGACCGCGGGAGTCTGGACCGTGGGCCTCGACGGCGAAGCCCCGTCCTCCCTCTACGAGCTACCCCTGGGCAAGGAGCCGGTGGCCCTGGTGCTCGGGTCGGAAGGCACCGGTCTGGCCGCCCTCACCCGGAAGCGCTGCGATGCGCTGGCCTCGATCCCCCAGCACGGGAACCTGTCGTCGCTCAATGTGGCGACGGCCGGGGCCATCGCCTGTTTCGACATCGCCCGACGCCGAAACTGACGTCCGGCTGCGGAGACTGTGGCGGCGCGGTCAACCGCTGAAGAGCGGCAACACGAACGAGCAGACGGGATGGAACGTCGGGCGGTCAGCTCCGAGGGCGTTCATGACATCCTGGAGGGCGATGGGGTCGTAGATGATGCCGACGTGTTCGGTGTAGTCGGTACTGCACTGATTCTGGAGCAGGATGTTCTGGGCCCCACTTCCGTGCAGAAAGGCGTTGGTGTACGGGGTGACCACCTCGTCATCGCGGGTCTCGATGACCACGTACTTCACGCCCGGCAGGGTGTCACCGCCCCGGTTGAGGGTGGCCAGGAACGACGAGCCCACGAACTGTTGGTCGAATGACGGCGCGCCGAGAGTGGAGAACGAGAGTCCGGGTATCGACGACGAGAGATCTCCGTAGAGACTGGTATATCCGTTGAGGGTTGTCCCGTAGTTGGAAGGGGCCAACCCCACCAACATGTTGACCTTGGGCGCGCCCCCCAGGAACTTGAGGTAGTACCGCGGCATCATCCCGCCCTGGGAATGACCGACGATGTCGACCTTGGGCGCGCCGGTGGCGGCCAGGACCCTCGAGACGAAGCTGGCCAGCTGGGCGGCCGACTGGGGAATCGGGCCGAGCCCGAAAACGTGGCCGAAGGTCAGCGAGGTGGCCCCGTAGTTGAAGCCGTAGACGCAGTAGCCGGCATTGGCCAGCATCGGCGACAGGGCCTGCCAGCTGAGGGCCTGGTTGGCGATCGTTCCGTGCACCAGGACCACCGGGTAGGGATGCCGGGCGGAGACGCGACAGTTCCAGTTGTCGGAGCCCGGGGGCATCGAGGTCGGAGACGTGATTTCCGTCGCCAACCCGGTGAAGATGGTCCCGATGGGCAAGGGTTGGGATGGCGTGGTCGCCGCCCCTGCCGACTGGGCAGTGGCCATACCCGCCATCAGCCAGATGGCGCCGGCCAGCATTGCGACAACCGGTGCCCGCCGCCACCTACCCCCACTCGCTTTCATGGCAGCACAGTACCGCCACCACCGGCCCCCCGACTCGGTCGAGCTCGTTGTTGAGCGGGCCTTGCCGCCTCCCACCCCGGTCCGAAGGGCGGGCTCAGGCGACTTCGGCGACCTCGACGCCCTTCCAGAAGGCGACCCGGTCGGTGATCTCCTTGGCCGCATCCTTGGGCTCGGGGTAGAACCAGGCGGCATCGTCGTTGCGCCGGCCGTCGACCACCACCGACCGGTAGCTGGCCTCGCCCTTCCAGGGGCAGAAGGTGTGGCTCCCGCTGGGCTCGAAGTACTCGGCGTTGACCGCGGATTCGGGGAAGTAGTGATTCCCCTCCACCACCACGGTGTCGTCGCTCTCGGCCAGTACGGCCCCGTTCCAAGTTGCACGCATCTTCATGTCATGTGGAACAGTGACCACGGCAGATATGTTCCCCGACGAGCCGGGGCGAAGGAGCACACATGAGCGCAGACCTCATAACTGAGCATGCCGAGGTGATCGTGGTCGGGATGGGCCCGGGCAGTGAGGACGTCGCCGAACGGCTGGCGACCGTCGGGTGCGACGTGGTGGGGATCGACGGCCGGCTGGTGGGCGGCGAGTGCCCCTACTGGGGTTGCGTCCCCTCCAAGATGATGATCCGGGCCGCCAACCTGCTGGCCGAAGCCCGGCGGGTTCCGGGGATGGCCGGGGCGGCCACCGTCCAGCCCGATTGGGCACCGGTGGCCAGGCGCATCCGGGACGATGCCACCGACAACTGGAACGACCAGGTGGCGGTGGATCGCTTCGAGGACAAGGGCGGCCGGTTCATCCGCGGCTGGGCCCACCTCGACGGACCCACCCGGGTGGTGGTGGGCGACCGGAGCATCGAAGCCTCCCGGGCCATCATCCTCAGCCCCGGGGCCAAGGCCTCGGTCCCGCCGATCCCGGGGCTGGCCGACACCCCGTACTGGATCAACCGGGATGCCATCGAGACCGAGGAGGTGCCGGAGTCCCTCGCCATCATCGGAGGAGGGCCGATCGCCGTCGAGCTCGGTCAGATGTTCTGCCGATTCGGCTCCTCGGTGACGATCCTCGAGCGCGAATCGAGGCTCATGGGCCCCGAAGAGCCCGAAGCCGGGGCGCTGCTCGAGCAGATCTTCGCCCGCGAGGGCATCGATGTCCGCACCGGGGTGAACATCGCCTCGATCGCCCACGACCCGCGCGGGTTCTCGGTCGCCTTCGACCAGGGCGATCCGGTGGTGGCCGAGCGACTGCTGGTGGCGACCGGCCGGCAGCCGGACATCCAGGATCTCAATCTGGCCTCCCTGGGCATCGACCCCGGGGTGCGGGCCATCCCGGTCGACGACCACCTCCGGGTGGTCGACGGGGTGTGGGCGGTGGGCGATGCCACCGGTAAGGGGGCCTTCACCCACGTGTCGATGTACCAGGCGGACATCGTGATCAACGACATCCTGAAGATGGAGGTGACCCCGGCCGACTACCGGGCCCTCCCCCGGGTGACGTTCACCGATCCGGAGATCGGCTCGGTGGGGCTGAACGAACGGGCGGCCCGGGACCAAGGCCTGAAGGTGCGCATCGGGAAGGCGTCGGTGCCGTCCTCCACCCGGGGGTGGATCCACAAGGCCGGGAACCAGGGCTTCATCAAGGTGATCGAGGACGCCGACCGGGGGGTGCTGATCGGCGCCTGTTCCATGGGCCCGGTCGGTGGGGAGGTGCTCGGGTTTCTGGTCCTGGCCGTCCACGCCGAGGTTCCCACCCACACCCTCCGGCACATGATCTACGCCTACCCGACCTTCCACCGGGCCATCGAGACCGCCCTCAAGGACCTCGACTGATCCCACCACCAGGAGCCGAACGGGGGCCTCGCGGCAGGCGGTGACCGGCCCGGTCAGCCCATCTGCATGGCCTCGTACACCCGGAGCGAACCGCCGCTCTTCAGGCCCGGACATCCCTTGGCCTTGACGACGGCATCGTGAAGGTTGTCGGTCTCGATGATCGTGTAGCCGGTCGCCGGGTCGGGTCCACCCCCCTCGCTCGGCGTCCCATCCGAGGCGATGGTGGCGGCGGCGCCGAACGGCGCGCCCATATCCACGACGGAATCGCCAAGCTCACCGAACCACGCCATCCAGGCCTCCATGACCGCGGGAGACGGTTCATCGGGGGTCTC